>JACQOK010000049.1 GCA_016202565.1 Betaproteobacteria bacterium
ACGTGCAGGTCCTCGACTTCGAGCAGCCAGGGGCTTTGTGTTGCAGCAGCAGCGGCCGCCGCGGGCGCGATGAACTGATCCATCCTCTGGTGGTGTAATAGTTTTTGAAGCAGGGTCAGGCTATTGACCCCCCGCGGGGTTGTCAAGCACAGCGGTCAAGGTTTGAGCAGGACGGGTTCGAATCCTTGCTCACCGGCAGCGCGATACTTGAGACGAATGTCGGGTCAATAACACTCAGCCTACTTGCTCGCCTGTCCTGACCGGACGAAAGCGAACAATGAGGGGTAGTCGCGCGCATCAGCGGACCGAAGCGCAGCGATATAGCGTCGTCTGATTTCGGTGTCCGCAACAAGATCATCCTCGCCCCAGCTAAACGGTGGCGCGCCATTCCGGGTCAGAAGCAGATCGGTCATCAGGCGCGCGTGGCGGCCGTTGCCGTTGGGAAAGGGATGAATCCATGTGAGTCGATGGTGAAAGCGCGCAGCGATTTCGTCCAAGGAGTAAGCTTTGTGATCGATTTGATAAGCGACATCGTCGACAAGCTTCTTGAGTTCCGGCGCAATCTGGAGAGGATCGACCCCGATATTCTTTTCGGTCGTGCGAAACTTGCCCGCCCATCTCCAAGTGCGGCCGAACATCCGCCGGTGCAGTTCCTGAAGAAACTTCAGCGTCAGGATGTCTTTACGCCGGCGCGCAAAAGCCCAACGCTCGCCTTCGAGAATATTCTCCTGCTCCCAGGCATTGAGCTCGCCGCGATTCGAAATATGAGACGGGATCAGCCCCGCTTTTTCGTCCTCATCAAGCGGTGTCGCGCCAGCGGGATACTCGAGGTCTAATCCCACAATTTCCTTGGGCTGCCGCGAAGCAGTTCGTCCGTCAATTGCTCAAGCTGACGCTTTTCTTCGCGGGCGCCGACGCCCTGATCCTCCAGCTTCATCGAATGAGAAACGCGCTTGACCTGTCGCTCCGCCAGTGCACGTGCACGAGCACGGCGCATTTCCGCGAGCGGCGATGCGTTTGGCACGACGGCATAGACTATGCGGCAGTCCATCGCGCTTGCGAGTTTCTCAAGACTCTCAAGCGTAATCTTTCCGGTGGCTTCGTTTTTTTCGAAAGCGGTCACGGCCTGTTGCGTGACGCCGAGGCGTTTGGCGAGCTGCACGGTGGTCATGCCCAGCGCCTCGCGGACGGCTCGAATCCAGCCGCCGCGCGGTTTTGCCGTGTCCGTCAGGCGGCGCCATGGCCGCAGCAACTGGTCTGTTTGTTCCAGTTTGAGCAGGCGATAAGTTACAGTCATGATTACAAGTCTTAGCTTGTTGTGATTTGGCAATTTTACAATCTATAACATGTTTGTCAATTATAAATAACAATATATAGATTGTTAAAAGTAGCCGATGAAAAGACATAACACACAACAATACAATGTGTTGTATAACCGTTACGGAAGAGCTAAAGTCTAGACCGGTGCGGTAACAGCTAAGTTAACGTCGCAGATGCTCGATTCCGAGCTCGCGCCACAACCAGCGCGCGTCGTAGCCTACCCCGCTATCCTTGGCGCGCCGCGCCTCGAGGTTTTCCAGATCCTTGAGGAGCGCGACAAGCTGCTCGCGTCCGCCAAACTCGCGTGCCGCCTCGCGCGGTGTTTTCCCGCCGAGCGCCGGAATCTTGTCATCCAACCACTTGCGATAGTGCGTGTCGAGAAAACGCCTGGTCACTTCCTGCTCGACGCGCTTGGGCACCACGCGCTGCGGCGCGGCCGGCTGTTCCGATGCTTCCGCCAAAGCCTCGGTAACAGACTTCACCTCGATTTCCGGTTCGCCGAGCAATCCAGCGAGCAGTGGCTCCAGAAACGTCCGCGCCTTTTCCAGGCGCCGGCGTGAGTTGACCGAAAGCGTCACTTGGCGGCCGGAAAGCGTAACGCTTGCCAGCACCGTCTGCCCTGGATCGCCGTCGAGATGGCTGTCGAGCGCGAGACCTTCGCCTAGCGTAGCCGCTCCGGGAAACTTATCCGCCATTTTTCCCAACCAGTCCCATTTCGCGGGACGCGTGCCGACGCGATGCAAATCCGGCTGAGCATCGAGCCGCGCCGCCACCTCGTTTCTGTTCTTCGCGGCAAGCGCATAGCGCGCTTCCACGAACTCGATCGGATCGCCGTCACGATTGACGAGCTGCGGTAACGACCGGCGCCGGCTCGCCAGGATCTCGGCCGCGCGCGCCGCCCCGATCATCGGTGCAACATCGCGCAGCATGCCGCTCACACCGTGGCGGAATTCTTCCTGAGTCAGACTCAGCCCGGCCTTGCCGGCGCTCTCATGGAGCAGTTCGCGTAGCGTCCCCAGCAGCGCCTTGCCTTTTTCGCTGCGCAGCGGCAGGACTGCACCGGTGAAAACACATTTTCCCCCGTACGAGACGATTCGCGCCGCAAGTCGGTCCCATTGCACGAGCTGACGCGAACCGCTCACCTCGATCACCTCGATTGGCTCTCCTTCGAGCAGGAGGTCGCGCACCGTGACGCCGCGACCGGGTTGAACCGTCACCACTTCGTAGATTCCCGGCGCCGAATCGCGCATCGCCTCCAAGTAGACCTTCGCGAGCGGCGGCAGCCGATACCCGCGCTTTTTCAGAAAATCATTGACAAGGTTCGCGGGCGGATCGGCATGCCGGCGGGTGCACAGGTCCTCGAGCGCCGTGCCAAAGACCTCTCCCGTGAACTCACCGAGTTCCTCGAATGCCGCTTCCGGATCAAGCCCGGCCTTTTCGGCGGCCGGCAGAAGATGCTCGCTGAGCACTGCGCGCAGACGTTCCGACCACACGGCGTTCGCGGTGGTCCAGTCGATTAACGCGCGGATGGCGGGCGAGCTGAATTCGGCGAAAGGCGGCCGGGTCATGGGGCGATCAATACTGGCTGGTTGCGTTCATCGTATCGATTGAGCACCACGGCGCATTGAGACAATATGCCGGGCGGACGCCGGCCCATTTATCTACCACATCGGCCGCGCAGGTAAACCCATACGAACCTGCCCAGCAAAGTTACTGAGACTAAAGCTCGCCCTGGAACGCGCGGTCGAGGATGGCGGACAGCAGGGCGTCCAGTTCGGCCGTGACTACGGCCTGCGGGGATACCTCAATTAGCAGGAGCTAGCGGCTCAAACTGATCTTGCGAGCACGGTGCGAAGCCTACCGGCCACGGAGCCACAAGCTTGCAGAGCAGCCTGAAATTACTCGGCGCATCGGGATTCACCCGCTCCACCGAAACCTGAACATACTCCTGTCCGACCCTATCCATCACAGCGGAAAACTCAGCCGAGTAATACCGCGGAACGTAACCGACCATTGACATGGGGTCGCCAGTTCGCATCAACAATGCCATCGGGTCGGCACGGTTCTGCACGTCGCGCATCAAGAACAATCGGTCACCGACGTTCAACGTAGTGACCCGCTCCTGATCTTTGTCGCTCATGTACCGCAGACCGTGCGCAAAAAAATACGCCACATAATTATTGTCGGGAGTAGGTTCCGGACACGGGACGATCTCTAGAGTATCCGTAGCGCGCTGCCCACCGCTACGCGCTAGCACTGCAAGTTCATCGGCTTTACTCTCGTCCAACCCAAGCCAACTCAGATATTCGCGATAATCCGGTCGTGATTTTGGCAGCATGCGGTTAGCGAACAACGGAAAAAGCTCATTCGACAAATACACAACATCCAAATTGACCATCCTGCCGAAGGGCACGAAATTCGTAGAAGCCTTTGCGCCACGCGTGTACGCGAACGCGTAAGTGCCATCCTTGTAGGTCAAACGACCGACCGGATACCACCGTCGCGTCTCAGGGTCTTGCCAAGTAACGTATAGTGCTTTCATGAATGGCTTACTCGTAAAGCAAGAAGACGGCCGCGGTTTAGCTCAACCATCCTCGCCGAAAACTGCCGCGCAGCCTCACTCATTTCCGAGGTCGGCACACCGGCTATGATCGCGGCAATCTCGCCCATAGACGTCTGTTCCAGCCGACTTAACCAATATTGGGCCGCCCGGCTGGAAATTCTAGCAGCCTCGTCAAATGCGGCCAGCGTCGTGAGAGGGGCGGGGCTTGCCGGGGAATCATAAAATGCCGACGTGGCTCTCCCCACATAATGCTCCAAAGAACTCCCCTTGTCTCGCGTCCGTAATCTGCGGAGGCGCTCCTCGTCACGCTCGTTTCTTCCTAAGCTCGAAGCATGATCGAATGTGGGCGCAAGCACAATTTCTTGATTGGGAACAACGATGAGCCCCCAGTTCTCGTGGTGGCGGTCTTGATTTCCCACCAGCGCGTCGAGTAGCAAATATCCCACGAAAACATCGGCTGCGTTTTGAATCTCGGGCGGGGCTTCGTACCCCAACGGACATTTGATTTTCCGATGACCCATGATGGCCATGACCCGGCGAACCGTATGTTGCCGCACCTTGAATCGCCTTGTGTGAACATAGTCGGGATTCATTTTTGCCAGGAGTTCGTTACCAAGCACGAGTCGCGCGCCCTCTGGAACAAATGAAGTTGAGATTACACCCTTGCGGCCCCGCCATTCGGCCAATTCGTAATCTGCGTGCGGGATGGCGAGCAAACGACAAATCTCACAACATATTTTTTCGGCCCAGTGCTCGCCGCTGTCAGGGCGGCCCTCCTTGTAAAGAGTCGGGCGCTTGCTGCTGTCAGAAAACCAAAACTTAGGTTTGGTTCCCAAGGCTTCCGGTAAGTCAGCGGCATCGTCCGGAACATGAATGATGGGGTACATAAAGCACGAATGAGGTTGTAGGTTACCTACAGTTCCCCGCGAAACGCGCGGTCGAGGATGGCGGGGAGCAGGGCGTCGAGTTCGGCGGCGGTTTCAGTTTGCTCGCGCTTCAGCGCGTCCGACTCAGCTTGCAAGGCGTCGAGTTCGGCGACGATGCGGCGTTGCTCGGGGATAGGAAGCAGTGCGATCTCCAAGTTTTTGATCATGCTTCCATTCCAATTCGGCTGCGCCCCACCCTGCGCTTCCTGGCGGAGCTCCATATATAGGCTGCGGAGCCAAAACTGAATATATCTTGCTTCAAACCGATCAGCATTGGGAAGAATCGCGCAGCAAGCCTGGTTGGTCGCCGCTGGAATCAATAACCGACCAGTTCTACCGCGTGTTTGTCCTTGCCCGTAAAGAGCAATCAATACCGTCTCCGTTGGAAATATTTTCGCGGCGCTATTCTCGACGCCAGCTTTCGTGATGCGCTCTTCGGTAAATGCAATGTCATCATCCAAAAGCTCGCCAGTTTTTACCCACGGGATTTCACCGTTCCAGTATGCGGGATTCTCCCGAGATGGTGTTCCGCCAGAAGTCACTTTTGTTATTGAGCCAAGACGCGCTTTCGGATGCGCGGAACTGAGTAACCGATGGCGTGTTTGTCTTAGCCCCGCATGAAGAAGCGCCTCAGCCTCCTCGGTAGCTTGCTGGCGGAGGACGCGGGCCTCGTGGATTTGGGCGGCCAGGTCCTCAATCCGCGCCACCACCCGCCGCTGCTCGGCCAGCGGCGGCAAGGGGATTTTGATTTCGGGGATGCGCTTGATGCTCAGCACTCGGTTCCGCCCGGCGGACCCAGGGCAAATTTTGTTGATCTGATCGAGACCGCTCGGGGTGCAGAGATAGCGGGCGATGTAGGGGGCAAAGCATCGATCTTCATTGACCCGGAACGTCGGATAGCGCGTCGAGCCATACAAACCCTCCTCCGCATTGCCGCAGAGCGCGATGGCACCTTCCCACGCGAAAGTGACTTGGAGAATGAGGTCGCCCTCGCGCAATTGGTAGAGGTCTTTGTCGCCAACTTCGAGTCCGCTGCGCGGTGTCTTGTGAAAGATGCCGCGACCAAAGCAGTAGATGCCGATTTCCTGATACTGCCTGTCGTCAATCACTTCGACCGGTCGGCGCTCCAATCGGATCAGCTCTCCAAGACTTACGACTGGCCATGCCGCACTCATGGCTTTTTTGCTAGCGCGGCCTTGATCTTCGTCATGAGTGCGGCAATTCGCTGCTCCTTCTCCATGATGCTCGCGACGAGTTGCTCGGGCGGAAGATGGCTGATGTCCTCCCTGCCGCGCGGGTTCTTGCGGTCAAGGTTGCAGTTGTTCACCAGCAGTTCGGTGGCCGGGACTTTCCACGCACGTTCGTTCTCTTCCCGCTTGTGCCACCACGCGATGCATTCGGCGAATTCCTCGAACTGGATGGGCGCGGTTTTGGTGTAGTTTTTGCGGCCCTCGGGCAGCGGCTGCTCGTAATACCACACGTCTTTCGTCGGGCCGCTGCGGTCGAAGAACAGCAGGTTGGTGGGGATACCGGTATACGGCGCGAACACGCCGTTGGGCAGCCGCACGATGCTGTGCAGATTGAATCCCTTAAGCAGCTCTTCTTTGATACGCGCGCAGACGCCGTCGCCGAACAGCGTGCCATTGGGCGCGACTACCGCCGCCCGTGCCGGCCTTCCGGCAGCGGTGGGCTGCCGATGCAGCTTGCGCATGATGAGCTGGAGAAAGAGCAGCGCGGTCTCGGCGGTCTGGCGGTCCTCCGGGAAGTTGCCCTGGATGCCCTTCTCTTCCTCGCCGCCGAACGGCGGATTGGTAAGGATCACATCCACCCTGTCCTTCTCTCCGATTTCGGAGAGCTTAAAGCGCAACGCGTTCAGAGGATCGATCTGCGGCGCGTCGAGCCCGTGCAGCAGCAGATTCATCTGGCACAGCAGGTAAGGCAACGATTTGGGCTCGCAGCCAAAGAGTGAGCGCTCCTGAAGCACTTTGCGGTCAGCAACGGTCTTCACCTGCTTTGCGAGGTGGTTGTAGGACTCAACGAGAAAGCCGCCGGTGCCGGCAGCCGGGTCGAGCACCGTTTCGCCAAGGCGCGGGGCCGTTACCTCGACCATGAAGCGCACCACCGCGCGTGGCGTGTAGAACTCGCCGGAGTCGCCCGCCGCATCGCGCATTTCGCGCAGCATGGATTCGTAGAGCGCGCCAAGCGTGTGCAGTTCGTCGCTCGACGTGAAATGGATAGCAGCGATCTTGTTGATGACGTCGCGCAGGAGATAACCGCTCTTCATGCGGTTATCGACACCCTTGAATACGGTCGCAATCACATCGCGCCGGTCGTCGCCGTTGGAGCTGGTGAGCTTGCGCAGATAAGCGAACAGTCCCGGTCCCTTCTTGCCATCGGGCCGCGTGCATTCCTCGTTGTTGATAAATGCGAGTAACTCGTCACCTGTGACGCCTTGCGGGTTCGCCGCCCAGTCACGCCAGCGGTACGGCGCTTCCAACGCCGCGCGAAACTTCTTGCCGGCCAGCGCCGCCTCCTGCTGCCGCTGCAGCTCAAGATCATCGAGAAACTTGAGGAACATGATCCAGGTAAGCAGCGGCAGGCGGTCGAGATCGCCGTTCAGTCCCTTGTCCTTGCGCATGATGTCGCGCGCGGACTTGAGCAGGCTGCCTAGTGCTTGTGCGGTGGTCTTCGGTTGATTGTTTTGCGTTCTACGCTGCATGTGCTTCCATCGCAAACTGCATTGATATTGAAGGTATCCAGATGGCACCGTCATCGTCGCCCAGCGGAATGGCGGTCTTGTTCAGAAACTGCGTTGCCGTCCATGCGCACACGAGGGCGTCAATCGCATCCTCGAATCGTTTCAGGTATTCGAGCGAGTGCGCATCAGGATCTGGCAGAGGAACATCGATATCGTCGATGTAGGTTTCGAGCCGGTCAAGAATCAATTGCCACTTTTCGATGAGTCGCCGCTTGCGTTGCTTAGCACTCTGGCCGGGCCAGTACGTATTCGTCTTCCCGACCTTATAGGGAACGCGCTCGCCATGCTTCGTTAAGGCGAGCAACGCAACGTGAGGGTAGACTTCCAACAAAGCGGGCGTCCCCGCGTTAGCCGTAGTGGCCAACAAGTAGCCGAAATCGAAGAACCCCGCCTGCAGACGGCGGCCGGATGCGCCGGGCCGTTCGGCCGTAGGCGAATGGGCTGCGCATTTGCAGTGCCCAAATTTCTGCGATACCAAGTTATCAGCGGGCCGCCGGCCGTCAATTCGCGTAGTCGCAAGCGGCATATCAACTGCGACCGCCACCGGCCTCGGGGCACCAAGGCATTGATGGCAAACAGCCAGTAATCTGGCTACGTCAACAGCAGCGCCAACAATTCGATCCGGCCACGCGAAGCCCTCGCAGAACCCGATATAACTCGGGGCAACCCGTACGCATTTCCATTTCTGGCCACGACGCTGCAACAGAGCGACTCCGCTCGGCTGATGGTCCGTCCATGCCGCATCGATCCCGAGTACCGAAACAAGCTCATGCTGCATAGAGTCGGGCCTGCAATTCGGTCACGGCAGCACGCAGTTTTTCGGGACCGCCAAAAACCTTGATGATATCCGCCACGGTACCATGTGCCGAGATCGGCGGCACATGAAGCACATCTGGAAGCTGGAACTGCGCATCGCCGTGCTCGGCATACTTGTCGAGCAATTCTTCGAGAATCTGCCGTGCCTCCCCGCTGTAGCGGTCGAACATGTCCTTGCGCGATTCACGCAGGCGCTGCGCGCGCTCGCGTCGGGTGCGCAAGGGCGCGTTAAATGCGAAGTGGCATAACAGGTCGAAGGGGTCGGCGTCCGGCTGTTCCGCAGCCGTGGCGAGTTCGTCGAAACTCACGCCGCGCTCCGCCAAACGCTCGATGATCTCCGCGCGCTGCGCGGGATCAGCCCACTTTGCGCGCAGTTCGGGCGCGGACGGGCAAAGCGTGCGAACGCTTTCTGCCGCATAGTCGGTGTAGCGGATGACGCGCAGTTGCTTTCCGTCGGGGTCGAGTTCGTATACAAGGTGCGCAGCAACCTCGACCTGCCCGCCGTCGAAGTAGAACTTGCGCCTGTCTTCCTCGGGCGGCTCAATGACATAGGGCGAGGGTTCCTGTTCACCGGGTTCTATGGCGCCCGGAATCGGGATGATGCGAGGCACGCCGACTCCGGCCAACTCCTCTTCGGTCAACTGCACCGGATCGCCATCGAAGTCCGGGTCGGCGAACAGGCGCGTCGCCGAGCCGGTGTAGTCGATGATGTTGAACCAGAGCTTGCCGTAATCGTCCCTCACGCGCGTGCCGCGGCCGATGATCTGCTTGAAATCGGTCATCGAGCCCACGACGCGGGCCAGCACGATGTTCTTGCAGGTAGGTGCATCCACGCCCGTCGTCAGCAACTGCGAAGTCGTGAGAATCACCGGTGTCCGCTTTTCTACGTCCTGAAATCGGCCCAGGTGCCCGCGCCCGATGTCGCCCTCATCGGCGGTGACGCGGCAGACGTAATCGGGATACTCCTTCGTGAGATCTGTGTTGAGGTTATTGAGCGCGCGGCGCATCTCGTCGGCGTGCTCCTGGTCCACGCAAAAGACGATGGTCTTGGCGTAGCGGTCGGTCTTCTTCAGGAATCCGGTCAGGTGCCGCGCGATCGCATCTGTCCGCGCCTTCAAGGCAACAACGCGCTCGAAGTCCTTGGTCTGGTATTCCTCATCCGGAATTTCGCGGCCATACCGGTCGAGATCTTCCTTGCTGGGACGCCAGCCGGCGGCGTCCCACTCGGTGATGACGCGATGGACCCGGTACGGTGCCAGAAAGCCGTCGTCGATGCCCTGCCGCAGGCTGTACTGGTAGATCGGATTGCCGAAGTAGAGATAGGTATCGCGGTTATCGTCGCGCAATGGGGTCGCCGTCATTCCCAACTGGTATGCGGGTTCGAAGTACGTGAGAATTTCGCGCCAGTTGGAGTCGTCGCGCGCGCTGCCGCGGTGGCACTCATCCACGATGACGAGATCGAAGAAATCCGGTGGAAGTTCGCGATACAGGCCCGGGCGGCGCTCGTCGCGCGCGAGGGCCTGGTAGATGGCGAAGTACATTTCACGGCTCTTCACCACTTCGCCGCCCTCGATCTTCGAGCGTGCATCGCCGAACGACGCAAAATCCTTGTCCTTGGGATCGTCGATAAGAATATTGCGGTCGGCCAGGTACAGTATCCGCGGGCGTCGATACTCCCCGGTCCGGTTCCAGCGCGCGTTCCACAACTTCCAGCAAATCTGGAAGGCGACAGCGGTCTTGCCCGTGCCGGTCGCCATGGTGAGCAACTGGCGCCGACGTCCCTGGAGGATGCCTTCCACCGTGCGGTTGATGGCAATCTGCTGGTAATAGCGCTCGCCCTTGCCGACGGTGTGATTCATCGGCGTGAGCAATCGACCGGCGATGGTGTCATCGCCGAGATCGGCGCCAGCCCGATAACGCGACCACAGCTTGGCCGGGGAGGGATAGTCGGTGACGACCAATTCTCTGCCCGTGAAGTAATCGAACTCGATAATCTCCCGGCCGTTCGTCGCGTAGGCGAACTTGAGCCCGAGCATCGCGGCGTAATCCTCGGCCTGTTGCAGGCCATCACCGGCGGACTTGTAGGCCGCCTTCGCTTCGATCACGGCAAGCGGAAAATCGCGCGTATAGCGCAGGAGGTAATCGACCCGCTTCGGCGGCTTGCGCACAAAGCCCTTGCCCACCGGCACAATCCGCCCGTCGGTTATGGTTCGCTGCTCGGCGATGGAATGCGGTTCGTTGTCCCAGCCCGCGGCTTGCAGCTTCGGGACGACAAACTTCCGACAGGTGTCTGCTTCGCTAAGCGGCACTACCTCTCCTCCCCAGAGAGAAAGATGCTAGCACAGGAGGCGGCAAATGCGGGCGGTAGTACCTATGTTATCCGCATGACTGAAACGCCAGCGACCAGCGCCGTCGCTATAATGAAAGCATCCAATACCAATCAACGATGCCTCGAAGGAGAGCGCCATGCGCAGAAATTCGCTTTGCAGATTCGCCGCTGTTCTTGCTGTCTTCTTTGTCGGCATTGCCGCCGCGCAGGACTTCCCGCAGAAATCCATCCGCTTCGTCGTGCCGTTCCCGCCGGGCGGCGCCACCGACGGGCTCGCCCGGATCCTCGGGGAAAAAATGACGGAGGCCTGGAAGCAGCAGGTGGTGATCGACAATCGCGGCGGCGCGGGCGGCAATATCGCCGCGGAGATTGCCGCCAAGGCGCCGGCCGATGGCCACACCATCATTATCGTGGGCTTGTCTCACGCGGCGAACTTGAGCCTTTATTCCAGGCTCAACTATCATCCGGTAAAGGATTTCACGCCGGTCTCGCAAGTCGTGTCGATCCACACGTTTCTGGTCGTGCATCCGTCGGTCCCGGTGAAGTCGGTCAAAGAGCTGGTCGCGCTGGCGAAGGCGAGGCCGGGTGCGCTCAACTACGCCTCGGGCGGGAACGGCAGTTCCCCGCACATGGCGATGGAGCTGTTCAAGAGCCTCGCCAAAGTCAATCTCGTCCACGTGCCGTACAAGGGCACGCAGTCGGTCATCGGCATGCTGCGCGGAGAAACGGCGTTGCTCTTCGAGAACCTGATCTCCGTGGGGGCCCATATCAAATCGGGCAAGCTGCGCGTTCTGGCGGTCGGCGCAGCCAAACGCTCATCCGCGCTGCCCGAAGTCCCCACCGTGGCCGAAGCCGGCGTGCCCGGATACGACATGGTGCTGTGGTTCGGCGTGCTCGCGCCCGCCGGAACCCCCGGCGCCGCCGTTTCGAAGATTCATCGCGAGATCGTCAATATCCTGAAGTCGCCTGACGTGAATACGCGGCTCGCGGCCCAAGGAGCGGATCCCGTCGGCAGCTCGCCGGAGCAATTCGACGCGTTCATCAAGTCCGAAATCGCCAAGTGGGCAAAGGTGGTGAAGGAAGCGGGGCTCAAGATCGACTGATTGCGCAGCCCTACCCTTCCGGAGCTTCTGCCCCCTACGGCAGCTAGTGCGAGGTGTAGCCACCGTCAAC
Organism: Betaproteobacteria bacterium; assembly: GCA_016202565.1. Lineage (GTDB taxonomy): Bacteria > Pseudomonadota > Gammaproteobacteria > Burkholderiales > SG8-41 > DSOT01. Next base: position 11,886 of record JACQOK010000049.1, read on the forward strand.
GCAGATGTCCTCGCCCTGCAGATACATCGCGTTCGTCGTCGCGAGGAACAGCGCGACGTCCGCTATCTCCTCAGGCTCGCCGAGTCGACCGATCGGCACGTAGGTCTTCAGCCGCCGCTCCGCCTCCTCGGGTTCTCTGGCGCTGCGGTCGATGATGAACTGGGTCTTGATCGGCCCCGGGCTGATCGAATTCACCATGATGCCTTCGCGCCCCAGTTCATACGCCATCGATTTGGTGAGATGGATCAGCGCAGCTTTAGTGAGGCCGTAGAGCGCGCGCTTGGCGTAGGTCACGTGCCCGAGCTGGCTCGCGATGTGGATGATCCGGCCCCCGCCCTGCCGGCGCATGATCGGCAACACCGCCTGACTCGCAAAAAACGGCGCGGCGAGGTTTACCGCGACGACCTTCTCGAACGTGTCGCGCGTGTAATCGCCGAAATCGTAAGCAGCGCGGATGCCGGCGTTGTTGACCAGCACGTCGATGCGTGAAAAGCGACGCGCGGCCTCCTCGATCATGCGTTCGGCCGCGCCGCGTTCCGAGAGATCGAAAAGGCCGTACTCGATACGCCCCGCTTCAGGATGGTTCCGGCACTCGTTCCGCACTTTCTCGAGTTGCTCGACTGTTCCCTCCGCCACCAGGAAAACTGAAGCCCCTTCCCTGGCAAACCGCTGCGCGATCGCATTTCCGATGCCGCGCTCCGTGGACGCCCCAGTGACAACCGCAACCTTCCCGATGAGCTGTCCCATGTTTTCTCCGTAATTTGAATCGCTACCGACCGGGTCGTTGCCTGCTTACATGAGCGGCCGGCCGCACTCCCCAATGCCCGCGCCCTTTACCGGGGCCGTTATCGACATTCGTGAAGCTACGGCCCGCCGTGCCTCGATTCCGCCTCCCCGGTCCGCGCTGCCATCGCATGCTCGATGCTCGAGCGCGTCCAGCGTGGGGCGCAAATCTCGATGAAGTCGTAGGTGTAGCGCCGCACGTGGTGATTGCGGCACAGCCAGATCTTCGTCACCGACCGGTCGAACAGGTGGCCGGCGGGAATCGCGCAGAGGTTCTGATCGCGCTGCGGCTCGAACGTCACCTCCGACAGCACCGCGATGCCGAGGCCCTGCTCGACGCAGCTCTTGATGACGTCTGCGTCGATCGCGCTCAGGACCACTTTGGGCTCCAGCCCGCGCTTCGCGAATGCCTTGATGACGGTCTCGCGCGAGGTAAACGCCGGCTCGTAAGTCACCAGGGGATAACGGGCCAGTTCCTTCAAGGTCAGGCGCCTGCGCTGCAGCTGGTGCCCGCGCGGCACGATCACCACCCGCTGGAACTCGCGACAAGGCAGCACGATGAGATCACGAACTTTCGGCGGGTCGTTTGTCGTCACCCCGAGATCGGCGTGTCCGGACAGGAGCATTTCCACGATCCGCTCGGGATCGGCGTGGCGCATGGTGATCCGGACTTTCGGGTAACGCGCCGCGAACTTCTTGATCACTTCGGGCAGCACGTAGCGCGCCTGGGTGTGGGTGACCGCGATGACCAGCGAGCCGCTGCTTTCCTGCACCACATCCCGGCTGGCGGACTTGATGTTGGCCATCTCGTTCACGATGGCCTGCGCCATCGCGATGATCTTCTGTCCATGGGGCGTGATACCGGACAGCCGATTCCGGGAGCGCACGAAGATCTCTATCCCCAGTTCCGTCTCCAGCAGTTTCACTTGCTTGCTGATGCCGGGCTGATTCGTATGCAGCGCCGCAGCGACCGCCGAAATGTTGAGGTCGCGCCTGGCGATCTCGCACACGTACTGCATCTGCCGGAGATTCATGCTCCTGCTATTCCATAAAGGCACGACATATTCCATTTTATAGCTTTTGAGAATAGCGCAGAGGTGCTAGCGTTCCCAAAAGACGATAAACGGCACCCGCGCGCAAGTTCACCCAAGGGAGGAAATGATGTTTGGACAAACGGTTCTCCGGGTAATCGCCGCCCTGTTCGTTTCCGCGTTGGTCAGCGCCGGGGCTCAGGCCCAGGCCTATCCATCCAGGACGGTGCGCCTGATCGTGCCGTTCACGCCGGGCGGCGGCACCGACATCGTGGGGCGCGCGCTGGCTGCCAAGCTCACGGAAATACTGAAGCAGCAAGTCATAGTGGACAACCGGCCCGGCGCCGGGACAGTGATCGGTTCCGACCTGCTCGCCAAGTCCGTGCCGGACGGCCACACCCTCATACTGCAGGTGAACTCGCTCGCGGCCAACCACGCGCTATACAAGAAGTTGCCGTACGACACGCTGCGCGACTTCACGCCGATCGTGCTCGCGGCGTCGACGCCCAACGTGCTGGTCGTCCATCCTTCGATGCCGGTGAGCAACGTACGCGATTTCGTAGCGCTCGCGAAGAAAAGGCCCGATGACATCGCCTATGCCTCCTCCGGCGTCGGCGGCGCCTCCTACCTTGCGACCGAGATGTTCAAGCTGCAAACCGGCACGAAGATGATCCACGTTCCGTACAAGGGAACGGCCCCGGCACTTGCGGCGATCATTTCCGGAGAGGCGCAGGCGATGATTGCGGCCCTGCCGGGCACCGTGCCGACGTTGAAGGCGCAGCGCCTGCGCGCTTTGGGCGTCACCAGCGCGAAACGCGCCGCCGCCATGCCGGAGCTTCCCACGTTGAGCGAGTCGGGCATCCCGGAGTTCGAGTTCGCGACCTGGTACGGATTGTTCGCTCCCGGCGGCACCAATCGCGACATCGTCGCCAGGCTCAATGCGTCGGTGAACAGCATTCTTGCCATGCCGGATGTCCGGTCGCAGTTCGACCGCCAGGGACTGGAGCCGGCGGGAGGCACGACGGAGGAATTCACGCGGTATTTCCGCAACGAGGTCGAGAAACTCGGGAAGGTGATCCGCGCTTCCGGCGCCAAGGTGGAGTGACGCTTCGCCCTCCAACAATTACTTTGAATCATGCACTGACACCACATCAAGGAGATTGCCGCACATGAGCACCATAGTCGAGAAGCTCGCCGCCCTGTCCGAACAGATCCGATACGAAGCGCTGCCGCCGGATGTCGTGCACAAGACGAAAATGACGATACTCGATACGCTCGGCTGCGCGCTCGGCGGGTTCGCCTCGGATCCGGCCAAGATCATGCGCGGCGTGGTAAGACGCCTGGGCGGCGCCCCGGAGGCGACCATACTCGGCACGACGGAGCGCACCTCGGTCCTGGGCGCGACGTGGGCGAACGGTACCGCCATCCGTTATCTCGACTATAACGACACCCTGATGAGCCGGGATCCCGGCCATCCCAGCGGCAATCTCGCGGGCGTACTCGCACTGGCGGAAGCGCAGCACCTGAACGGGCGCGAACTCATCTGCGGCCTGGTCAACGCCTATGAAATCCAACTGCGCCTCGTCGACCATTGCGGCGAACCCTGCCTGTGGACGCGCGGCTGGGACCATCCGACCAACATGGTCTACGGTTCGGCCGCGGCGGCGGCGCGCCTGCTCGGCCTGCCGCGCGAGAAAATCGCTCATGCCATGGCGATCGCCGGCAGCCAGGCGAACTTTCTGAGCGAGATCCGGCGCGGCGTCATCGGCAAGATCAAGGGCACGGCGGAGGCCAAGGCCGCCGGCGACGGGGTCTTCGCCGCGCTCCTCGCTGCGGACGGACTGACCGGCCCGATCAAGATTTTCGAGGGCGACTACGGCTACCTCAACATCGTCGCGGGCGGGGCGGATCTCGATGCGTTAACCGGCCCCATCAGGCAGCACAAGATCATGCGGACGTATCTCAAGTACTATCCGGTGGAGACCATGACTCAATCGCCGGTGCAGGCGGCGCTCGATCTGCGCGCCGAGCACGACATCGATCCGCGCGAGATCGAACGGGTGGTCGTGGGACTCTATGATTTTGCCTTCAAGAAACCGTCCTGGGACGCGAGCAAGCTCAAGCCTACGACACGCGAATCGGCGGACCACAGTTTCAACTACTGCGTGGCGATCGCGCTCCTCGATGGCGAGGTAACCGCAGCACAATTCCTGGACTCGCGCATCCAGGCGCCGGATGCCCAGGACCTCACGGCGCGCACGGAACTCGTGCCCGACCCGGAAATCGAGAACATCTATCCCAAGTTTTACCCAGGCATCGTCACCGTCCACATGAAGAACGGCAAATCGTATCGCAAACGCGTCGATCACTTTCCGGGAGACCCCAGGCGTCCCATGACCGATGCCCAGGCCGAGCACAAATTTCGCAGCCAGGCGGTGCCGTACCTTACCGCCGACCAGATCAATCGCGTAATCGATTCGGTCTGGTCGCTGGAGAAACTGGACGATGTCGGGCAACTCACGCGCCTGTTGACGATCTAGTTCCAGGCCGCATCGCTCCCAATTCGTCTGTTGCCGCGGCCATGAATCTGCGCATTGGCATTTTCGGCGCCGGCGGTGTCGGCGGCTACGTCGGCGCCCGCATGGCGCTGGCGGGAGAGGACGTCACGCTCATCGGACAGTGGCCCGAAAACGTCGATCGGATAAAACGCGCAGGACTTCATGTCGGCGGCACCGGGCGCGAACAGATTGCGAAGCCCGCCGCGTTGCACCTGCACGAGGTGCAGAGCCTCGTGCGCCAGCCGCTCGATGTCGTGTTTCTATGTGTGAAGTCGTACGACACGCCATGGGCAACCACGATGATCACGCCCTATCTTTCGCCCGCCGGATTCATCGTGTCCATGCAGAACGGGATGAACGAGGAAAGCATTGCGGCGTTTGCCGGCTGGGAACGCACGATGGGGGTCGTGCTCAGCACGATCGGGGTCAATGCGGTGGGCCCCGGTCACGTGGTACGCACCACCGAACCCGCTGGCAGCACCCACGCCGTGTTCCGTGTCGGCGAGGTTCATGGCCGGCTGACGCATCGGGTTCGCGAGGTGGTCCGGCTCTTGAACTGCGCCGACAGCTCGGTCGGGACGGCAAATCTCTGGGGCGAGCGCTGGTCGAAGCTCGTCACGAACTCGATCTCGCATGGACTTTCCGCGGCGACGGGGTTAACCAGCCGTGAAATACTCGATTCGCGCGCGCTCCGGCGCATCATCATCAGTCTCGCTGCCGAAGGCATCGCGGTCGGCGAGGCGCTCGGCTATTCCCTCGTGTCGATCTACGGCGCCGAGCCGGGTACCTGGACCGCCGCCGCGCGCGGCGATCACGGCAGCATGCAGGAAATTGACCTGCGCCTTACCGAGCGGCTCGGTCGTGTAACCGGTACGGAACGGCCCTCGGTTGCGCAGGATCTTTCACGCGGCAGACGTACTGAGATCGAGTATACGAGCGGTCTCGTGGTGAGCAAGGCACAAGGTGCGGGGATTGCGGTCCCGATCCAGAGGGCCGTCCTGGAAGTCGTGCGGCAGGTCGAGCGGGGCAACCTCGTGCCGGAGCTTACGACACTCGCGCGGATCGCCTCTTACTGAGCATCATGCCGTCCGACTCAGTGCTGCTTGCAGCACGCGCGCGACATGGACGGCCTCTCGCCCTGCGCCGTCGCGGATCTGATGGCGGCAGCTCGTGCCGTCGGCAATGAGCAAGGTGTCGGCATCGGCTTCGCGCACCTTGGGCAGCAAGGAAAGTTCGCCCATTTTCATCGATACCTCGTAGTGCTCGGCATCGAAACCGAAGCTGCCCGCCATGCCGCAGCAGCTCGATTCGATGACGTCAACCTTCAACTCGGGGATGAGGGAGAGCGCTTTCTGGACCGCCGGCACCACGGCGAACGCCTTCTGGTGGCAATGCCCGTGCAGCAGCGCCTTCTTCTGCGGCAGCGGTTTCAATTCGAGCTTGAACCGGCCCGCCTCCATCTCGCGCGCGATGAATTCTTCGAACAGCATCGCGTTCAGCGCAAGTTCCGCGGTCTCGCCTCCCGGCAACATCGAGATGAACTCGTCGCGCAACCCCAAAAGGCAGGAAGGCTCCAGGCCGACCACCGGCACGCCGCGCTCGACAAAGGGCGTGAGCGCATCGAGCATGCGGCGCGCTTCGGCTTTGGCCTCATCGACGAGACCGCTCGCGAGGAAGGTCCGGCCGCAGCACAGGGGGCGCGCGTTGTCCGTGCTGCGCGGAAGATGCACGGTGTAACCGGCCGCTTGCAGGACTTCCAGTGCCGCGCGGGCGTTTTCGGGTTCGAAGTAGTTGTTGAAGGTGTCGACAAAAAGGACGACCTCGCGTCGAGTTTCTCCCCCACCCCGACCCTCCCCCCTCAACGGGGAGGAAGAGGTATTTTTGGGGGAGGGGGCCGTCCTGTGGAATGGGCTGCTCCGCCAGTGGGGGAGCGTGCGTTTTGCGCTCAAGCCGAGAA
>JACQOK010000489.1 GCA_016202565.1 Betaproteobacteria bacterium
CACTGGGGCAGCGAGGTCGACATCATCGACCGGGCCGCCGTTCCGGACGGCGGCCGCGTGCGCCTGTTGCCGGCGGAAACGCACCCCGGCGGCATGTTCCACCGCCTGCACCAGTGGCTCGATGAGAATATGGCCCGCTACGGTTTCTACCGGCCGTATCGTACGTATCGCGGCGGGGTCTTCCCCGAGCCTTGGCATTTGAGTTACGCGCCGGTGTCCACGGTCGCGGGCGGGCTGCTGACGCTGGAACTGTTCGAGGCGACGGTGCGCGCGAGCAGCATTCTCGGGAAGGAAATCGTGCTCGATCAAATCGCCGAGATCTATCGACGCTACGTGGCCAACGTCGACGCGCCCGAATTTCCGGGGCGACAGGCGTCAACCTAGCAGCCTCCGAAGTGGCAATATTTCTCTTCACGGACTTCGGGTCAGCCGATCTGTATGTCGGCCAGGTCAAGTCGGTCCTGCACGCATACGCGCCAAGCGTCGCAGTCATCGACCTGCTGCATGAAGCGCCGGCATTCAACGTGAAGGCGGGCGCACATCTTCTGGCCGCGCTGGTGGATCGAGTGCCAGCGGAGTCCGTGGTTGTGGCGGTGGTCGACCCGGGAGTGGGCGGCGCGCGCATGCCGGTGGTGATGCGGGCTGACGGGCGCTGGTACGTCGGGCCGGACAACGGTCTCCTGTCGGTCATCGCCGCGCGCGCGCAGGCCGTGCAGATTTACCCGATCACGTGGCGCCCGACGGCGACGCTGTCGGCATCGTTTCACGGCCGTGACCTGTTCGCGCCCTTCGCCGGCATGCTGGCGAGCGGCGCGCTCACCGCCGCCCAGATGGAGGCGCAAGCCGAACTTGATGTCCGCTTCGGGGGGGATGATTTGCCGGAAGTGATCTACATCGATCATTTCGGCAACGCGATGACAGGGCTGCGCGCCGGCGGCGTGAACCGCACGCAACGTGTCGTGGTGGGCGACAGCAGGCTCGGTTACGCGCGCGTGTTTTCGGACGTGGAGCCCGGTGCCGCCTTCTGGTATGAGAACAGCATCGGCCTGATCGAAATTGCCGCGAATGCGGCGAGCGCGGCTGCGAAGTTCGGTCTCAAGGCGGGACAGGCGGTAAGCGTGAGTTAGCGGAATGAGTGAAGAGTTACGCGTGCGCCGCGCCGAAGGGTCATCCGGCGTGCAGTGGCAGAGCTTTGGTCAATCGCTTTTCACGGCGTCGTTGGTCCCGTCAAACGCATCCCTGGCCACGGCCGTGATCGCTTCAACGGCGTCTTTGGCAGCGTCCGCCACTTCCTGCGCATGATCGTTCGCTTTCTTTGCGACTTCCTTCGCGGCATGGACGATCGCTACTGCCGCCTTCTGGTTTTCTTCCATGACCTTGTCCATCGGTGCGGGCGCGGTCTCCGGTTTCGGCTGCTCGCTGCAGCCGGCGCCTGCGGCGGCGAGCACAACGCTCAAGGCAACGAGCCTTCTCATGGGCGGGCTCAACGCGTGAACGGAAACGCTCATGCGCTCACCGTGCGCGGACCGAGCAGGAACCAGAGGATGAGTCCGAGCACCGGCAGCAACAGCACGAGAACGATCCACAGCACTTTGTGGCCGGTTGAAGCGCCGTTTTGTGCGATGTTGACGATCGCCCATACATCGGCAATCAGGATCAGCAATCCGAAAATACCGCCTGCTTCGATACCCATGCCGAGCGCTCCTTTCAGCATATGACAGCAAGGAAGACAATTCGTCCTTTGTCACCCCGACTTGGTTCCCCCGGCGCATCGATTTTCTCCCCGCACGGTGTCGCCGCGTGACGACAATTTTCACCATCGGCCACGGCAGTCGCGCGCTCGACGAATTCATTGCGCTGCTCCGGCAGGCGCGCATCGAGTGTCTCGTCGATGTGCGCGCGTATCCCGCGTCACGCCGGCATCCGCAGTTTGCGCGTGAAGCTCTGGAACGCGCGCTCGCCGCTGCGGCGATCTGCTACCGATGGGAAGGTCCGGCACTGGGCGGCCGCCGTCGACCCGTGGCGGACTCGCCCCATACGGCGCTTAGAAGCGCAGGTTTCCGGGCTTACGCGGACCACATGATGCGCGAGGAATTTCAGGCGGCACTTGACCGGCTGATCGCGCTGGCTGGAGAAGCACGTGTTGGCATCATGTGCGCCGAGCGGCTGCCGTGGCGTTGTCACCGCTATCTCATTTCCGACAGCCTTGCGGCACGGGATGTTCCGGTGGTGCACATTGTTTCCCGGGATCGGAGGCAAGCGCACGCTCAGAGCGGGCTCGCAAGGAAGGAGGGGGCGCTACTGATCTATGACACCGGGACGCAGCCAGATTTGGGTCTGTAGCGGCGCGAACGCCCGGCTGGCTCTTGCCGCCCGCGCGTGGATGCCGAGAGAGTGATCTTATGAACTCGCGGGGGCGGTGATTCGCAAGTCCGCATCGTACGGATTGCTTGCGTAGTGGAAGGCCACCGGGCCGTCGGGCAGCGAATGCACGAATTGGCGCACGAACGGGTCGTTCGACATGGTGACTTCCTCGGCGGTACCTTCAGCGACGACGACGCCGTCGGAAATGAAGTAGACGTAGTCGACGATCTTCAGGGACTCGACCACGTCGTAGGTCACGACGATCGATGTCACTCCCAGAGCGTCGTTCAGCCGGCGGATCAGATTCGCGATTACGTTGAGAGAAATCGGGTCCAGCCCGGAAAACGGTTCGTCGTACATGATCAGCATCGGGTCGAGCGCGACCGCGCGTGCGAGCGCCACGCGGCGCGCCATCCCGCCCGAAAGTTCGCCGGGCATCAACCGGTGGGCGCCGCTCAACCCTACGGCATGCAGCTTCATCAGCACCAGATCGCGGATGATGGGCTCGGGCAGGTTTGTGCGTTCGCGCATCGGAAAGGCGACATTCTCGAAAACCGTCATGTCCGTGAACAGGCCGCCCATCTGGAACATCATGCCCATCTGCCGTCGCATCAGATAAAGATCCGCGTCAGCCAGTTCGTGCACGATCTGGCCTGCCATCTTTACGTGACCGGCGTCCGGCCGCAACTGTCCGCCTATCATGCGCAAGAGCGTCGTCTTGCCGGAGCCGCTCGTGCCCAGGATCGCGACCACCCTGCCGCGGCGGACTTTCAGGTTTACGCCCTTGAGGATCTCGCGCGCGCCGTAGGCGAATTTCAGGCCGGCAATTTCTATCAGAGAGTCGTTGTTGTCCGACATGTTGTGTCTGCGGAAGAGCGCATCAAGGCACACCGCCCTGTAGCACGACCCCGACGGTTGCCATTTCGCGAGATAGTTTACCAGCGTATGGTTTCTCCTTGTTGCGACCGGTTTCAGGTGCGCCGCGGGCCGCTCATCGTTTGAGGCGCCAGCGGCCGAGAAATCTCCGCGCAAGCGGGATCAACGACACCAGCGCCACGACCCACGCCACCGCCATGAGGGCCAGTGTTGGCCACCACCACGCCGTAACCCTGTCGCGGTAGGTCTCGAGCGCCAAGACGAACGACCGTCTGTCCTGCGCCGTGCCGCACGCGCCCGGCGTATTGAGTACGGCGCAGCGCGCCTCCAGCCACACAACGCTCTCGCCGTATTGGGCTATCCAATAGGAATACTCACGATCCGTGTGATGGATGAACCTGAGGGCAGCACTCAACAGGAGCGCCACGGACAGCGCAGCCAGGAACATTTTTCCCGAACGAGTCATGGATAGCCAGCGTCAGGTTCGCGATTCATCGCGGGAATTGAGCGTATTATTCCCTATCCGCGGGCCCCGATTGCCGGGGTGCGTGCACCGACCAGCGAACCCATCCGGGGGGAATCCGCATGAAACTCTACGCATCGCTTGCCAGCTCGTTCGCCCGCAAGATCCGCGTGATGCTGATCGAGAAAAACATTCCGCACGAGCTCGAAATGATCAACCTCTGGGAACCCAATGATCTCAAAAAAATAAACCCCCTGGGCAAGGTGCCCGCGCTCGCGCTCGATGACGGACGGGTGCTGATCAACTCGCCGCTGATCGCGGACTACCTCGACGGCCGGTTTCCGAACCCGCGGTTCATTCCGGAGGATCCCGAGCTTCGCATCGAAGTCAGACGCCGGGAAGCGCTCGCCGACGGCACGATGGACGCGGTGAGCGCAAGCCTGTATGAAATGCGCTTCCACGACGAAACCCAACGCAGCCCAGCCTGGCTTGAGCGGCAGCGTGGCAAGATCGATGCCGGCTTCTCGGCGCTCGAATCGATGCTGGGCACTCGGTCCTGGTGCGTGGGCGATGCGCTGAGTCTTGCCGATCTGGCGATCGCATGTCACCTCGGGTTCATCAATCTGCGGGCGCCGCAGTTCTTTCCTCGCGATAAATTCCCGAACCTCACCCGGCTCTGGAGCGGCATGGAGCAGCGCGAATCGATGAAGCAAACCGCGCCGCCGCCGGCCTGATCGATGTCTCTACGCGGCTGCTGATTTTCGAAGCGGTGGTTCCTCGGCGGCCCGGAGCATGTCCATCAGCGTTCGCGCCGAGCCCAGATTCTCGAGCCTGGAGACCGCTGCGACCACCTTGTCGATGTGCGATTCCGCAAGCCGCGCTTTCGCATAGGTGCGGAATTTCTCCTCGACTTGCGCGCGCGTGAGCGGATTCTCCGGCGATCCGCGGGGGTGATCGCACCGCACCGCGAGGGTCGAGCCATCAACGGTTTCCGCTTCCACGAGGGCCTGGACGCCGGTCAAAGCGGTATCGCACTTCACCTCCACCTGTTCCGCCGCGAATTGGCGTAGTTTCGGATCGTTGTAGCGCGCGGGCTCGAACTGGGCGAGCGTCAACTGCTTCTCGTGCAGAACTACCGCAGCGGCATAGTGAATCGAGAGCAGCGCTTCGAATTTGCCCTGGTAGCGGGGAAAGATTCCATGCATGTCGAAAGCCGTCTTGCCTACGGACACGCGCAGCCGTTTCACGCGATCGGCCGGCACCGGGTGCTTTTCCACGAGATCGAACAGCGCCGTGATGAGCCCCTGTATGGTGGATGCGGAAGGCCACAACCGCAGGGCGATCTGTTCCAGTTCCCAGCGCCGGCCGAGGTCCGCGGTGACCGCTTCAGGGCGACCGCCGTTGGTGTAGGCCTGGTACAAACCGCCGTCGGCAGCAGTGAGGAACTCGCGTGTGGCGACGAAATTCTGCTGCGCGAGGAGGGCCGCCATCAATCCCGACAGTGCGCCGCGACATTGGTGGAACTTGACCGTCGGCGTTCCCCAGGCGGCAAACGTGCCGGCCGCCTGGCTGCCTGCCAGCCCGAAGGCGCGCGCCATCGTGTCCGCATCAAAACCGAGCAGGCGGCCCACCGCTGCGGCGGCGCCGAACGGTCCGATCACGCCGGGACCGTGCCAGCCCCGCGCGCGAAAGGCCGGAAAATCGAGTCCGAGTCCGACTCGTGTCGTCGTCTCGAACCCCGCCGCCAGCGCGACCAGCAGCTCGCGTCCGCTGAGCGCATCCCGCTCCGCAATGGCGAGCGCGGGTGGGACCACTTCCGGTGTAACATGCGTCAGCGTGGGCCGATGGACATCGCACATGGTGACCGCGGTGACGAGGTAGCCGTTGAGCAGGGTGGCGCCGGCGAGCGACAGTCGGCCGCCGCCGATGATGCTGCTTTCGCTTGATTGAGCGAGCCCCGCGGCAAGCGCCCGCACCTGGTGAGTTTCCTCGCCCTGGTGCCCGGCCACGGCGCACGCCAGCGTGTCCAGCAGCACGTCCTTGCAGCACTCCCTGACGCGTTCGGGAATGTCGTCGTAGTGGAGTGTGGCGGCAAATCGAGCCAGCACCTGTGTCGGGTCACCTGCCATGGTTCTCTCCTGGATAATCCATTCGTCTTGAAGCGGTCAGGGAGGCCATCATAAGCCGCGCGGAATCAAAAGAAAACAGCAGGTCGACGCGGGTTGAACCACGACGTCCGGCGCCATTTGCCCGCCCGATTGTGTAACATGACGCAAGACGGAGGAGCCCATGTCATGATAGCGACCCGCACTGCACGCATGCTCTCGCGCTACAACGCGTGGGCGAACAAGCAGATATTCGATGCCGTTGCCGCACTGCCGGAAGGCGAGGCGACGAAGGAGCGGCCGTCGCTCTTCAAGAACATGGTTCACACGCTCAACCACAACTACGTGATCGACCGCATCTGGCAGGCGCACCTCGAAGGGCGCGAGCACGGCTTCACGGCGCGCAATACGCCGGATCATCCGCCGTTGCCGGACCTCTGGCGCAAACAGCAGGAAATCGATGACTGGTATGTCGCCTGGAGCGACGGGCTGTCCGACGCCGCGCTGGATGAGAAGGTGAGCTTCACGCTCATTGGCGGCAACCGGGGGGTGATGACGCGAGGGCAGATCCTGCTGCATGTCGTCAACCACACGAGCTATCACCGCGGCTTCGTCGCCGACCTGTTCTACCAGGTGCCGGCGCGGCCGCCGCTGACCGACCTGCCGGTGTTCCTGCGGGAAGACGCCGCTCGCTGAATTGACATTCGCGCCGATGACGACTCAGATGGCAACAGGCAAGACGACGATCGAGATTTCGAAGGACGGACCGTATATCGTCACCGGTGCGTGCCGCGTCCTCGATGCGCGCGGAGCGGCGGTGCCGGTGCGTGGAAGATTCGCACTGTGTCGCTGCGGAAACTCGTCGCGAAAACCCTTTTGCGACGGCACCCACGCGAAAATCGGTTTCAGCGGCATGCGCTTTGCGACCGGAACGAGCGCGGTCGTGGAATCATACCGCGGCAAGCGCATCACGATCCACGACGACCGCGCGATCTGCGCGCACGCGGGCGTGTGCACCGACAGCCTGCCCGGCGTGTTCCGGCTCGGCAAGGAACCGTGGATCGATGCCGACGGTGCGGCGGCGGAGGCGATCATCGCGCTCGTGAAGCGCTGCCCCTCGGGCGCGCTCAGCTATTCCATCGATGGCGGATCAGCGGACAGTGAACCACGCGAACGCGCGATCACCGGCTCCAGGGACGGACCCTTCCACGTCACGGGCGACGTGACGCTCAAGTCCGAGGACGGGATCGCGCCGCGGTTTCCCGACCGCTATACGCTGTGCCGCTGCGGCGGATCGAAGAACAAGCCGTTCTGCGACGGCACGCATTGGGCGATCGGATTCGACGAGAGCCGGGGACGGCAGGCGAGCGTGGTCGTCCCGCCGCTCGGTCTGAAGCGCTTCAGCTGGATTGCCGGCTCGCTGCTGATCGTAGCCGCCGCCGCCGCGATCCTGGGTATCGAGGCGGCAGGCAAATGGGATGCGCGTGGATTCCTCGGCAAAGCGCCGGTCATTCCCGATCTCAACCTTACACTGGAGATCCTGCTCGTCGCCGGGCTCACCTTCGGCGCCTGGCTCGCGAAGCGGGGCAATATCGGCGCACATCGCTACCTCCAGACCGTGTGTGTGCTGCTGAACACCGTGCTTGTTGCGCTCATCATGGCGCGCGGAATGGAGAACGTGGCGCTGGAAAGGTTCACCGACCTGGCGCCGGTGCACTACTGGGTGCCGTGGCTGCATGCGACGGTGGGCACGGCGACCGTCGCGGGCGGGCTGTGGCTGGTGCTGCAGATGAACGGTCTGCTGCCGCGCTGGCTGCACGTGCGCGCCTGGAAGCCGCTGATGCGCGCAACCCTCGCCGGCTACTGGCTGGTCGCGCTGCTCGGTGTCACGACCTACTACCTCTGGTTCCTGCGCTGAAGAAGTCCTCGCTGTTCCCGCCTGTCCGCGCGCTTCGGCCCGGCAGCCCGTACGGCAGTCACCGGATTCGCGGCAGGAGCGCAAACATTTCGTCGCCAAAGCGCGCCCGCGTTTCGTCGTGCAGGGGCTTGACGGCGCGCACGAACGCTTCGCGCTCGTCCGGCGTGAGTTCCACGATCTCGCCGCCGGCGCTTTCAATGGCCCGCCGGGCGATCTCTTCCTCTTCCACGGCGAGCTGTCTTTGCACGATGATGGCCTCGCGCGCAGCCTTCATCATGCCGGTCTGGAGCCACTCCGGCCACCCATCGAAAGCGGTTCTGTTCATGTAGATGCCGCGCGAGAGGTAGCAATGACCGGTCAGGGTGTGATAGCGATGCACCTTGTGCGCCCCGTAATCCACGGTGTTGGCCAGCGGATTCTCCTGCGCGTCCACGGCGCCGGACACGATCGCTTCCAGCCCCGGTTTCAGATCGAGGGAAAACGGCACCGCGCCCAGCAACTCGAAGCTGCGCTGATGGATCCTTCCCGGCATCAGGCGGATGCGCATGCCCTTCACGTCCGCCGGTGTGCGCACCGTGCGCAGCCGGTTCGACAAGTGGCGGTAGCCGTTTTCGAAGTAGCCCAGAAGGCGGTATCCGATGCGCTCCTCGATCTTCCGGCTGAGGTAGGCGCCAAGCTCACCTTCCATGGCGGCTCTCGCCTCTTCCAGACTCCCGAACAGGAACGGCAGGTCCGCGAACTCCAGTTCCGGAACGCGATCGGCGAGGTAACTGGTCGATTGATAGGCCAGTGTGAGGATGCCGTGCTCGGCCATCCACAGCAGGTCACCGCCCTTGTAGCCGAGGTCCATGACGTTCCAGACGTACTTGATATCCACGTCCTTGCCGAACTCGGCCTCGAGCCGGTCACCCATCACTTTCAGCCCGCGGCTGCAGGTCGTCGTCGCCGGGCCGTACCCGCCCATGCGGATCTGAATGGGATTGTTCACGTTTTGAAGTCTCCGTTGTTTTCGGGATAATCCCATCTTACTTGAACCGGCGCTCTACCGGATTGGTCCTGGCGCTATGGCCACGCACGACGCCACAGACTCGACTCCCACCATGACCCGCTACTGGCGCGAGTGCGCGCTTTTCCTGGCGGCGCTCGCCCTGCTTGCCGGCATCATAGCGGCAGAGCCCATCCCGCAGGATCTCGCCTACCATCAGTTCGCCGATCACCGCGTCCTTTTCGGTGTCCCGAATTTATTCAACGTCGCGTCGAACTTTCTGTTCCTGCTGGTGGGCATTGCGGGGGCCGCGTTCTGTCTTGGGCGAGATCGACCGAAGCCGGCCGCATCCTGGGCGGTCCTTTTCCTGGGCGCGGCGCTGGTCTCGTTCGGCTCGGCGTACTACCACTGGAACCCGGGCAACGCGTCTCTGGTGTGGGACCGCCTGCCCATGACGATCGCCTTGATGGGGCTCTTCGTCGCCCTGTTGAGCGAGCACGTCGATGAAAAGCTGGAACGAACGATGCTGATCCCGGCGCTCGTGGTGGGAGCGGCCAGCGTCGCGTGGTGGCACTACGCGGATGATCTCCGGCTCTACGTCTGGGTCCAGTTGATGCCGCTCGTGACCCTGGCGCTCGTCCTCGCGCTGTTCCCGGCCCGCTACACCCGGCGCACCTTTCTTCTTTACGGTCTCGGGTTTTATGTGCTCGCCAAAGCCGCGGAGTTCTGGGACCCGGAGATCTTCGCGCTCACGGCGAATACGCTGAGCGGGCACTCGGCAAAGCATCTGCTCGCGGCGCTGGGTCTGCTCTTCGTGTACCTGATGCTGCGGTGGCGCGAGCCGATCCCGGCAGCGCGAGCGTCGCCGGCAAGCGACACGGCAGCAGTGGGGCAACCGGCAAATAACCGTTCTGATTCGAGTTAGAATAAGAGCGCGTAACAGAGCGGCACTCATTTTGTTACGCGGCTCATCCCTTATCGATATTGATGCTACCCCACGACTTTCATCCGGTCCTGCAGCGCTGGTGGGAAAACCACTTTCTCTGGGCAGAAGATGACAACGCGCGCGTCTTGCCGCCTACTGCGGCGCAGCTCGACGGCTGGCGCGCGATCCGCAACGGTGAGAACACGCTGATCGCCGCGCCGACCGGCTCGGGCAAGACCCTGGCGGCGTTTCTCACTGCGATCGACGAACTCCTGCGCGAAGGACTCGAGCGTGGCGACCTGCCCGACGAGGTCCGCGTCGTCTATGTCTCGCCGCTCAAGGCGCTGTCCGCGGACATCCACAAGAACCTGGCGGAGCCGCGGCGCGAGATCCGCCGCATCGCCGAGGAATCAGGCTGCCCGCCGTTGCGGATCACGGCCGCGGTCCGGAGCGGCGACACGCCGCAGGGCGAGCGCGCCGCCATGCTGCGCACGCCGCCGCATATTCTGGTCACCACGCCGGAATCGCTTTACCTTCTGCTCACCGCCGAGCGCTCGCGCGAGATGCTCAAGACGGCGCGCGTCGTCATCGTCGACGAAATCCACGCCGTGCTCGAATCCCGGCGCGGCGCCCATCTCGCGCTCTCGCTGGAACGGCTGGATCACGTGTGCGGGCGGCGCCTGCAGCGCATCGGCCTTTCCGCCACGCAAAAGCCGATCGAGGAAGTCGCGCACTTTCTCGTCGGCTCGGACCCGCACCGGCCATGCACGATCGTGGATCGCGGTCATCAACGGCGGATCGACCTTGCCATCGAAGTGCCCGGCTCGCCACTCGAGGCGGTGATGGCCGCCGAAGTGTGGCAGGAGGCCTACAACCGTCTCGTCGAGTTGATCGAGTCGCACCGCACGACGCTCATCATGGTGAACACGCGTCGCCTTGCCGAGCGGATGGCGTTCAACCTGAGCGATCGCCTGGGGGCGGAGCGCGTCGCCGCGCACCACGGCAGCCTCTCCAGGGAAGCGCGGCTGGACGCGGAAGAGCGCCTGCGCAACGGCCGGCTCAAGGTCATAGTGTCGACGGCCTCGCTCGAGTTGGGCATCGACATCGGCCACGTCGATCTCGTGTGCCAGATCTCTTCCCCGCATCGCATTGCCACGCTGCTCCAGCGTGTGGGCCGGTCCGGCCACACGGTGAGCGGCGTGCCCAAGGGCCGGCTCTTTCCCCTGACGCGCGACGATCTGGTCGAGTGCGCCGCCATGGTGCGCGCGGTCAGGACCGGCGAACTCGATCGCGTGACCATTCCCGAGAAGCCGCTCGACGTGCTGGCACAGCAGATCGTCGCGGAGTCCGCGGCCGAGGAATGGGATGAAGACCGGCTCTTTGCGCTGCTGCGCGGCGCCTACCCCTACCGCAATCTGGCACGCGAAGCGTTCGACGACGTCGTGCACATGCTGGCGCACGGCTATACGACGCGGCGCGGCCGGCGGGCGGCGCTGGTGCACTACGACGCGGTGAACCGCAGGATTCGGGCGCGGAAGGGCTCGCGCATGACCGCGCTCATGTCGGGCGGCGCGATCCCGGAAGTGTTCGACTATCGCGTGCTGCTCGAGCCCGAGGGGATCTTCATCGGCACGCTGAACGAGGATTTCGCGATCGAGTCGCTGCCCGGCGATATCTTCCAGCTCGGCAATGCGTCGTGGCGCATCCTGCGCGTCGGCAACGGGGTCGTGCGCGTGGCCGATGCGCACGGCCAGCCGCCGTCGATGCCATTCTGGCTGGGTGAGGCGCCGGGACGCAGCGACGAGATGAGCGCTGCCGTCTCGCGGCTCCGCGCAGCCGCCGCCACGAAACTGCCGGGGCCCGAAACGCCGCGCGCGGAAGGCGAGCTTGAAGCGGCGATCGAGTGGCTCATGCGCGACTACGAACTCTCGCGGTGCGCCGCCGAACAGATCGCGCAGTACCTGGGAGAGGGCAAGCGTGCGCTGGGTGTCGTGCCGACCACCGAGACGCTGGCGCTCGAGCGCTTTTTCGACGAGTCCGGCGGCATGCAGCTCGTCCTGCACGCGCCTTTCGGCAGCCGGGTGAACCGCGCCTGGGGGCTTGCCCTGAGAAAGAAATTCTGCCAGAGCTTCAATTTCGAATTGCAGGCCGCCGCCACCGAAGAGGGCCTGATCCTGTCGCTTGGTCCCTCGCACTCGTTCCCGCTCGCCGATGTCTTTCGCTATCTGCATCCGAACACGGTGCGCGAGACGCTCATCCAGGCGGTGCTCGATTCCCCGATCTTCGAGACGCGCTGGCGCTGGACCGCGACACTCGCGCTCGCGGTGCCGCGGATGCGCAACGGCGCACGCATCCCCGCGCAGCTTCAGCGCATGTACGCGGAGGACCTGCTGCAGGCCGCGTTTCCCGATGCGGCGGCGTGTCTCGACAATATCCAGGGGGCGCGCGAAATACCCGACCATCCGCTGGTGGACCAGGCGCTGCGCGACAGTCTCGAGGAAGCGATGGACCTGCCGCAGCTCGTGCGGATCCTCCAGCGCGTCCACGACGGGGAGGTCAAATGCATCGGCAAGGACACGCCCGAACCGTCGGTGTTCTGTCACGAGCTGTTGAACTCGGCGGTCTACACCTTCCTCGACGACGCGCCGCTGGAGGAACGGCGCACGCAAGCCGTCTACACCCGGCGCGCGACCGAACCGCGCGACGCGGACGATCTCGGCGCGCTCGATCCGGCAGCGATCGAGCGGGTGCGCGAGGAAGCATGGCCGGTCGCGAATACCGCTGATGAGCTGCACGATGCGTTATTGCTGGCGGGATACATAAGGGCGAGCGAAGCAGCGACGGGCTGGAACCCGCTCTTCAACGAGCTCATCGCTGCGGGACGCGCGTTCGACGCGGGCGGCTATTGGGTCGCGGTCGAGCGCTTCGAGGAGCTGAGCGCGGTTGTACCGCAGTCCGCCGCGCCGTTCATTCCCGAACGGCTCCGCAGGCAGTGGACGCGGGAAGACGCGGCGCGCGAACTCGTCCGCGGCCGCATGGAGGTGATCGGACCGGCTACCGCTGCACAATTGGCCGATTCACTCGGACTGAGGGACACGGCATTGATCGACGGCGCGTTGCTCGCGCTCGAAACCGAAGGCCGCCTGTTGCGGGGACACTTCACGCCGGGAGCGAAGACGGAATGGTGCGACCGGAGGCTGCTTGCGCGCATTCATCGTTACACGCTCAACCGGCTGCGCGCGGAAATCGAGCCGGTCACGGCCGCGGATTTCATGCGCTTTCTGCTGCACTGGCAGCATGTCGCCACGGATGAGCAGGTGGCCGGCGTAGAAGGGCTCGCCGCCGTGATCGAGCAGCTCGACGGCTACGAGGCCGCGGCCGGCGCGTGGGAGCGCGATGTGCTGCCTGCGCGCATGCGCGACTATGGACCCGGGCAGATCGACATGCTGTGCCTGAGCGGCCGGGTTGCGTGGGGACGGCGCTCGCCGATGGAGAACCCGGGCAAGGCGCCGCTCGCCACCACGCCGATCGCGCTGATGCTGCGCGAGCACGCGGCGCTGTGGCGGCGCGAGGCGCACGCCGGTCCTGACGGCCTCACATCCGAGGGGCGCGCCGTATACGGAACCCTGCGCGCACGCGGCGCGTCATTTTTTCACGAACTCGTCGGCGCCACCGGCTTGCTTCGCACCTACGTCGAGCGCGCGCTCGGCGAACTCGCCGGCGCCGGGCTCGTGACCGCGGACAGCTTCAGCGGTTTGCGTGCCCTGCTCACGCCGTCGGAAAAGCGCAGAAGCCTGAGCGGCGGGCGCGCGAGCAGCCGGCGCTCGGCGTATGGCGTCGATACCGCCGGGCGGTGGGCGCTGCTGGCGGAACCCGCACCGGGAGACGACAGCATTCCCACGAGCAGGGATGAGGAGAAGATTGAGACGATTGCGCGCACCTTGCTCAAGCGCTACGGCGTCGTGTTCCGCGCGCTCCTTGCACGTGAGTCGGCGTTGCCGCCATGGCGCGAGCTGGTGATGGTTTACCGGCGGCTCGAAGCGCGCGGGGAGATCCGCGGCGGACGCTTCGTCGCAGGTTTCGGCGGCGAGCAGTTTGCCGCGCCCGACGCGGTCGGCCGGCTGCGCGCAGTGCGCAAACGGGAAAAAACCGGCGAGTTGATCGCGCTGAGTGCCGCCGATCCGCTCAACCTGGCGGGGATTCTGACACCCGATGCCCGGGTTGCCGCGATTACGCGCAACCGGATTTTGTTCCGCGACGGAATCGCAATCGCTGCGCTCGAAGGCGGCGAGCTTCGCCGCCTTGGCGACTCGGAGCTGGACAATGAATCGCTGCGCGCGCTGCTCGCTCGCCGCTCTACCGCGCACGGGCTCAAGCCGTGGCTGCGCGCCGCGAGCCCGCGTGAGCTTGAGCTGCTTCGCAGGCGCCGCGAAACGCCGCCCGGCGAAGCAAACCCCGCCGAAGCAGGTTAACCGTACTCACTCCCCACGCAGGAACGACGGCAAAACGGCGCCAGCATCCGGGGCGACGCCGAGTCGCTTGAGTCGGGCGCGCGCCGTCGCCTGGAGCCGCCAGCAGGACGAACGCAACGCCGCCTGCGCGCGCACTGCCCGCGACGACTCATCGTCCGCTGCGGGGTAGCGCAGAGTTAATGCGGCGGCGCGCACGCCGCACTGCGGATGTTCATCGAGCGCCCGCAGGATGCGCTCCATCTGCGATGCGGGCGCCGGGCGCGCACGCAACGCATAGGTGAACGCGCCCGCAAATGGAGTTGCCGGTTCCTCCACCACCAACTGCTCGAGCGCGCGCCACATGGCAGCCGCGTCATCGGGCGCCGCGGCGACGAGCGTGCAGCGCAGTGCTTCGCCGAGCGCCCAGGTGACGTTGAAGCTGTCGCGCGGCAGCTCGGCGATGCTGGCTTGAAGCTGTGTCGTCACTCGTTGGTGTACCTCCGCGTATGCCGCCGGGTCGGCGGTACCGCCGCCGAAACCGGGCGTGATCCGGTTCAACGCTTCGGCAAACGGCAGTGTGGGGTGGTCGGCCATCAGCGCAACCTCCGGACAGGCCGGTTTTTGCGGCGGTTCGTGCGTGATCGGCGCACCGCCGAGCGGGCCGCCGAATTCCGCGCTGAGCGGAGGCTGTGACACGGCTTCCCCCTTGCGCGTGAAGACCGCCCGGGATGACTCGTAGAGGAGCAGGCCGAGACTCGGCAACCCCCGCGACCAATGAGCCCGGCCCCACGACGGTTGGTCGGCATCTATGTACCAACGATCGGCGCCGCCGGTATCGATAACGATGCCTACGCCGTTCGCGGTTGCCGTGCCTTGGGCGAGCACCGGCGCCCGGTAGCGGTCGTCCCCGGCGCCGTCGAGGAGGATGCCCACGGCCAGATCCAGCCCCATACCCTGCCCGACACCCACGGTAAGTTCGTAGTGATCGTTGCCGGACTCGTCGCGGAGCACGCCGACCGCCTCGTGCACGCCGTTGCCCTGGGCGTAGCGCACGGCGTGGTAGCGGTCGTCACCGCCGCGATCCCACAGCAGGCCGACGCCGTAATAAAAGCCCATGCCCTGGGCGAACATCTGCGCTTCATAGAGGTCATCACCGGCGTCGTCCCGCAAGATGCCGACTCCCCCGCCGATCATCGTCCGAAAGCCGAACGCGGCGCCCTGCGCGTGGCTGACGCCTCCGCCGCGCCCGAAGACGTCCGCCAGTCCGGCCGCACGGTAGCTGTCGTTCCCGTTGCGGTCCCACAGCAGGCCGAGGCCGCCCGCCATACCGAAGCCTTGACCGCCGGAGCGCAGGCGATACGTATCGTTGCCGCGGAGATCGACGATTGCGCCGAGCCCGAACGCGGCCGCGCCCTGCCCGACCATCCCCGCCTCGTAGGCGTCGTCACCGGAGAAATCCACGAGCACCGAGGCGCCCGCGATGGCCGCGCCCCATCCCGGTCCGGATGTCATGTAGCGGTCGTTGCCGGAGAAATCGATGATGGCGGAAAGCCCATGCACGGTTAGATCGGAGCCGCGGTAATGATCGTCACCGCCGAGGTCGACGATCACGGAAATCCTGCCGGCGGTGACCGGTGTCCGTTCGTAGATGTCGTTGCCGCCGGGATCGATGATCACGGCAGCGTCCGGCCCGTGCACATCGTCGCCGCGTGTGCCGATAGACACGATGCCAACCGCGGAGTCGAATCGCATCATCGTTTCGGGAAACCGTAGGTTCGGCCTGGCTGCACGCAGGGCGTCAACGAAACGTGCGGTCGCGTCGAGGAAGATGAGCGTGGCGCGGTCGAGCGTCGCGGCGTCCACCGCGCCCGCGATACGGCGAAGCTGGTCGGGGGAGGGCGGGCCCCGTTCGAGCTGCACGATGATCGCCGGCGCATCGATCTGACCGCCGTGCACCGCCTCGCGCAAGAGCCGCTGCGCCGCAGCCAGTTCATCGAGATAGACTGCGAGAAGGTCCGCGAGCGCGAGGGGTGCTCGCTCCGGCATGGGTAAGCGCGGCGGTTCGGCTGGCACGTCGTTCGCCAGGCGCCGCAGCGCTGCAGGCACGGCGCGCTTGAACAGCGTCGCCGCGCCCGTCGCCGCAAGCGGGTGCGCCAGCAGCTCCCGCACGATGGGGGGTGCGGCAAGCGGCGGCGGCGCTTCATGGCGCACGATATTGTCGATCACCAGCAAGGCGTCCGGACCGAGGCCGCGGCGCGCAAGGATGGCATCGACGCGCACGGCGAGAGCATCGGCGCCCGTCGTTTCCGCTGACGATACGTTCGCTGCGAGGAACAGCCCCACGGCGGCACAGGTCGCGCGCCAGTCCCGGGGGTGCCGCACGGAGGACGCCGAGACGCTTACCTTGCTACCTTCGAGGGAGGATCTGTTTCTTCCGAACAAGTGAACGAATCGCCTTGGAAGAAATGCGGCGAGAGTATCACTTATGCCCGCTTGAGACTACGCCGTCATCTCCTCCTCTTCTGCCTGCTCGTTCCCGGTGTGCGCAGCGCGCTCGGCGCCCAGCCGCGCCGCTTCCCTCAATGCGTCGAAGTAATGCTGCGGAATGATCCCGTTGCCCCACCACTTATTGGCGAGCGCTTTGATCTCGTCCTCGCGCAGGACGTTTGCGTGCTGATGCCGCATGCCTGGCCTTCCAATGCGCGCTGCTCCGGTCGTGCTCAATGACAGCGTAATGTATTGTCCGCCGCGAATGCGTAAACGTTGAAATGCCGGCTAGGCCATTCGGCCCACCCGGCACGTGCAGTAACGATCACGGCAAGCGGCCGTCGGTTCCATCCTGTTTTCGGCGCTGGATCAAGGAGATGAACGCGTGCTTCCGGTAGCTGGATATCCATACAGGTGTTCCGCCATAATGCCGCAGATGACGACGACCTTCCTCTTCGATCGCCTGGCGGACTGCAGCAGAGGAAGGCGTAGCATCACCTGCGCCGCGCGAGTTGCCGCGGCTCGACGTAGCCGCGAAGCTCCGCGATCTGTGGGCGTAGCCATGTATTGTGCTTGGGGGGAGAGGGTCAGTGGTGGCGACGTCCGAGCCGGCGCACGAGGCGGGGCGAGCGTTGTATGATAGGCGGGACGCGGCGCCTCGATATCCTGTCTTTCACGGTAACTGCACATGAGCAAAGTCCGCAATCTGGCGAAAGCATCGCTTCAGCGACGCGTCAGCGACGAAGAATGGGCGGTGCGCGTGGATCTTGCCGCGTGCTACCGGCTTGCCGCGCACTTTGGCATGACCGATCTCATTTACACCCACATTTCGGCGCGCGTGCCCGGCCCGGAGCATCATTTCCTGATCAACGCGTTCGGCCTGCTGTGGGACGAGATCAGCGCATCCACGCTGGTGAAGGCGACGCTCGACGGCGACGTGGTCGAGGATCCCACCGGTTCCGGCATCAACCGCGCGGGCTACGTCATCCACAGCGCGGTGCACCGCGCGCGGCCCGATGTCGGGTGCGTGATGCACACGCATACCCAGGCCGGGATTGCCGTGTCCGCCCAGGAGAACGGGCTGCTATCGATCTCGCAGCATGCCATGCGCTTCTGGAACGGCATCGGCTATCACGATTACGAAGGCCTCGCGCTGGAACTCGACGAGCAGGTTCGGCTCGTGCGCGACCTGGGCGATCACAAGGCGATGATCCTGCGCAATCACGGACTCCTTGTCTGCGGAGAGTCGATCGCGCAGACATTCGACCTCATGTATTACCTCGAGCGCGCGTGCCGGACCCAAATCAGCGCGATGGCCGGCGATGCGAAGCTACGATTTCCGCCGCCCGCGGTCGCGGAGAAGACGGCGCGCCAGTTCAGGGGCCTGCCCTACAAGGCGAAGAAGACGGAGTGGAAAGCGCTGCTGCGCATGCTCGACAAGACGGACCCGTCGTACAAGGACTAGAGAATTTTTTCAGGCATGGGAGATCACGGATGGAATTGAAAGCGACTTTGAGAGTCATCAACGAGGCGGATTTCAAAGGGCAGCGCGGCGTGACGGAAGGCCAGACCTACAAGCGCCTCGTAGGCTGGCCGGAAGTGCAAACGACCGACCGCGTGCGGCTGGGTCGCGCTAGTTATCTACCCGGGACCTATGAACAGCTCCACTGGCACCCGATCGAGGCGTGCTATTACGTGATTTCCGGGCACGCCACCGTGCGCGACGTCGCGGGCAAGGAATACGAGGTCGGTCCCGGCTCGATCATCTACGCGCCGCCCGGGATCGCGGGCGCCCACGAGTGGGAAGTCAAGGAATCACTGGAACTGCTGGACATCCGCGCCACGACCGAAACCAACCGGAAAATGCAGTTCACGGTCGACAAGAAAACCATGCGCTCCTACATCGATCTCGACGAACTGGAGAAGCGCGAGGGCATCAGCTTCAAGTCGCATTACTAGAGAACCGGTTATGGGTGATGAGTGATGGATGATGAGTGAAGACCCACGCGACGCTGTTCGTCCGTTACCCATTACCCATTATCCATTACCCATCACGATGAAACCCGAAATCCTGGTGACCAAGCCGTTGTACGCCCCGAC
>JACQOK010000486.1 GCA_016202565.1 Betaproteobacteria bacterium
CGTGTGGGGCATGCCGCATGTGTTCGCGATATTCCTGATCGTCGCCGCGTCGGGCGTGCTCAACGTCGCCTCGATCGCATCGGTGTTCGACCAGCGTTATTACAAGCCGCTCGCACCACTGTCCGGCTGGCTTGCGATCGCGCTGCTCAGCGGCGGGCTCGCCGTGCTCAGTCTCGACCTCGGACGGCCCGAGCGGCTGATCGTGGCGATGACGCACTACAACTTCAAGTCGATCTTCGCCTGGAACATGTTCCTGTATTCCGGCTTCGTCGGACTCGTCGCGCTCTATCTCTGGAGCCTGCTCGACCCCATGGGAGCCCGATTCGCGCCGCCGGCAGGCGCGGCGGCGTTCGCGTGGCGGCTCGTGCTCACGACCGGGACGGGGTCAATCTTCGGTTTCCTGATCGCGCGCGAGGCGTATGCGTCGGCCGTGCTCGCGCCGATGTTCGTCGCGCTGTCGTTCTCCTATGGCCTCGCGGTCTATCTGCTGGTCCTGGTCTGGACGTGCGCGGGGAGCGGCCGCGCCCTGGGCGAGCCGGTGCTCGCGCGGCTTGCGCGCCTGCTCGGTTGGTTTATCGTCGCTGCGCTTTACTTTGTCGCCGTGTTCCATCTCGCGAATCTTTACGTGGCGAACCGGATCGAGGTGGAGCGGTTTCTGCTGCTCGAGAGCGGGATCTACACCGCGCTGTTCTGGATCGGGCAGGTGGGACTGGGCAGTTTGGTGCCGCTATGCCTGGTGTGGCATTCGAGGCTGCGCCATTCACGCGCGGCCGTGGTTGCTGCGGCACTGCTGGTTGTCGCGGGCGGCTTTGCCCAGATGTATGTCACCATCATCGGCGCGCAGGCGTTTCCGCTCGATCTCTTCCCCGGGTACGAGGTGCGTTCGAGCTTCCACGACGGCGTGATCAATTCCTATGTGCCGAGTCTGCCCGAGGCCGTGCTGGGGATATCGGGGGTTGCGATCGCGGCATGGGTCACGCTGCTCGGCGTCAAATTTCTTAAACTCGTTCCGGAAAGCGTAGCCGAGGAGGCGCTCGCCGCGCAGGCTGCAGCCGGCCCGCAGATCGACGTGTCCGCACAGAAGCGCTGAACATGGCTCATCTTTTCATTTCCGCTGCGCACAAGTCTTCCGGCAAGACCACGATCGCGCTCGGACTCTGCGCTGCGCTTGCCGCCCGGGGATTGCGGGTGCAGCCGTTCAAGAAGGGCCCCGATTACATCGATCCGATGTGGCTTGCGCGCGCCGCAGGCCGGCCGTGCCGCAATCTCGATTTTCACATGATGACCCACGACGAGATCCGGGCGAGTTTCGCCTGCCACGGGCACGCAGCGGACATCGCCCTGATCGAGGGCAACAAGGGCCTTTTCGACGGGCTCGATCTGGACGGCACGAATTCGAATGCGGCGCTCGCACAACTGCTCGGCTCCCCGGTGATTCTGGTGATCGACGCGCGCGGCATGACGCGCGGCATCGCGCCGCTCATACTCGGCTACCAGGCGTTCGACCGCACGCTCCGCATCGCGGGCGTGATCCTCAACAACCTGGGCGGCCCGCGACATGAACAGAAACTGCGCGCGGTGATCGAACACTACACCGATGTCGCGGTCATGGGCGCGGTGCCGTTCGATGCGCGGGTGTCGATCGTCGAGCGGCATCTCGGGCTCATCCCGAGCAACGAGACCGACATGTCGGAAGCGACGGTCGAGGCCGTGCGCGCTCACGTGGAAGGGCACGTGGATGTCGACCGGCTGCTCGCAGCCGCGCGCGAAGCGGCGCCTCTTCCGGAATGCGCGGTGCCGGAACCTTCCGCGCGCCTCCGCGGGAAGCGGCGCGTACGCGTTGGCATCGCGCGCGATGCGGCGTTCGGCTTCTACTACGCGGACGATCTCGATGCGCTTGAGGCCGCCGGGGCGCAACTCGTGCCCGTCGACATGCTGCGCGCGCCGCGTTTGCCGCAGCTCGACGCGCTCGTGATCGGCGGCGGGTTCCCGGAAGTCTGGATGCACGAACTCGAAGCGAACGAAGCGTTGCGCTGCGACCTCGCGCATGCGATCGAGGCGGGACTGCCGGTGCACGCCGAATGCGGCGGGCTCATGTACCTCGCGCGGAGCATCGCCTGGCGCGGTGAAACCGCGCGCATGGTCGGCGTCATTCCTGGGGAGGCGGTGATGCACGAACGCCCGGTGGGGCGCGGCTACGCGCGGCTCGTGGCAACCGCGGAAGTGCCGTGGCTGCCGCTTCGCGTCGGCGAAGAGGTTGCGGCGCATGAATTCCATTATTCCGGCCTGGAAAAGATCGGCCCGGGTCTCCGCTACGCGTTTCGCGTCACCCGCGGCTACGGCATCGACGGCGCACGCGACGGGATTGCGTACAGGAATGTGCTCGCGTCCTATTGCCATCTGCGGGGCGCCGGGCCGGCGGGCTGGGCGCGGCCCTTCGTCGAGTTCGCGGCGCGACGCGCGCACGTGCACCGCGCGGTCGCGGTCGAGGCGTGTGCTGCATGAGTGGCATGGAATTCGATCTCATCGTGATCGGCGGCGGCCCCGCCGGCTACAAGACTGCGACCGCGGCGGCACGCCTGGGAGCGAACGTCGCGATCATGGAGCGTGGGCGCATCGGCGGCACCTGTCTCAACGAGGGCTGCATTGCCAGCGAGACGCTGCTCCATCTTGCTTCGCTGATCGAAGACGTGCGCTCGCTCTCTGAACGCGGGCTGTCGGGTTCCGTGACCGGCGACTTCGCCGCCGCCGTGCGGCACAAGGACACGGTCGTTTCCTCGATGCGGGACGGTATTCCGGCGGCGCTTAAGCGCCTCGGAATCTCGCTTTTTCACGGCGAGGCGCGCTTCGAGCATTCCAGCCGCGTGCTCGTGGAACCGCCCCTCGACAACCCGCGCGGCGACGAGCGCGTTTCGCTCGAAGCCGAGCGCATCGTCGTGACGACTGGATCGCGCCCGCGCGTGCTTCCGGAATGCCCGGTTGACGGGGAATTCGTGGTGAGCTCGCGGGAGTTCCTGACGCGGGTAAGCCGGCTTCCCGAACGCCTGCTTTGCATCGGAGGCGGGGCGATCGGGGTCGAGGCGGCGTATCTCGCGCGGCAGTTCGGTGCGCAGGTGACCATTGCCGAGCAGGGCATGCGGCTGCTGCCGCTTGCGCGCATCCCGGAGCACGTGTCCGACATCCTCGAACGCAAGTTCGGGCGGCTGGGGATCGAGGTGCGCACCGGGATCTCGCCCGTGGCGTGCCGGATGGAGGCCGGGCAGGCGCGCGTCGCCTTCAGCGACGGCAGCGAAGGCGCTTATGGAATGGTGCTGGTCGCTGTGGGCCGCGTGCCCAACACCGAGAATCTTGGTTTGCACGCGATAGGGGTGACGACCACGCCGGCCGGTCATATCCGCACGAATGAATATCTGGAAACCGGCGTCCCCGGCGTGTATGCGGCAGGAGACGTGCGCGCAGGCCCCATGACCGCGAACGCTGCGCTCCACGATGCCAAGGTGGTGGTCGAGAATGCATTGGCGAGCAAACGGGTCCGGGCGAATTACTTCAAGGCGCCCTTCGTGGTGCACTCGGCACTGGAAATGGCCACCGTCGGGCTGAGCGAGGCCCAGGCGGACGAGGCGGGTTTCACTCCCGAAGTGGCGCGGGCGGGCTTCGGCGCCTCGGGCAAGGCCCGGGCACGCCATGATTACGAGGGATTCGTTGAGGTGGTGCACGACGCGCAAACCGGGCAGTTGCTCGGCGGCTGCATCGTCGGCCCCGAAGCGGGCGAGCAGATTCTGCTGATCGCGGCGGCGTGCCAATCATCGCGCGGCCTGTGGCTGTTCAAGGACTTGAGCTACAGCCACCCGTCATGGTGCGAGGAAATTGAAACGGCCGTCGATCCGTACACGGCATCACTCGCGCGCTCGGCCCGAAACCTGTTCCGGCCCGGCATCCTGGCGCAATCGTAGGGCTACTCCATCATGCGCGCGGCAGGCAAGGTCTATATCGTCGGAGCGGGTCCGGGGGATCCCGAACTGCTTACGCTGAAAGCGGCTCGCCTGATACGGGCCGCGGATATCATCGTCTACGACCGGCTGGTCGCGCCCGAAATCCTCGCGCTCGCCGACCCGCGGGCCGAACGCATCTACGTCGGCAAGGCGCGCTCGACGCATCTCGTTCCCCAGGCGGAGATCAATGCGCTGCTCGTCGGGCTCGCCAGCGCGGGCAAACGCGTCGTGCGTCTCAAGGGCGGCGATCCATTCGTGTTCGGACGCGGCGGCGAGGAGGCCGAAGCGCTCGCGCGCGCCGGGGTCGCCTTCGAGGTCGTGCCGGGCGTCACTGCCGCCTGCGGCGCGGCAGAATACGCCGGCATCCCTCTCACGCATCGCGATTTCGCGCACGCCTGCGTCTTCGCCGCAGGCTGCCTTCGCGACGGGGCCGCAGGTCTCGACTGGGCGATGCTTGCGCGCCCGCGCCAGACGATCGTGATCTACATGGGGCTCGCCGCGCTCGAGGAAATCTGCCGCCAGCTCGTCGCGCACGGGCTTCATCGGGACACGCCGGCAGCCCTCATCGAAAGCGCGACGACGGTGCGCCAGCGGGTCATCACCGGCACGCTCGCCAACCTGCCGGAACGCGTACGGGCGGGCGCGGCAAAACCGCCGACCCTGGTCATTGTGGGAGAGGTGGTCAGGCTGCACGATCAACTCGCCTGGTTCGAACCACTGCCGGCCCTTGGCGCCGAGGAGATTCCCGGGGCAAGCACCGTTGACACGCAGGAAAAGTTCGCGGCGCGCGTCGCGGGTGATGCCGGATCGCAGATGCCTATTTCTGCTTCTTTGCCGTGTCCGTGACCCCGCGTCCGGCATCGATGTCGTGCCGCACCGCGAACACCGCGGCCTCGACGCGCGAGGAGAGATTGAGCTTGGCGAGCACGTTGCGCACGTGCAGCTTCACCGTGTCGGCGCTGATGTGCAGTTCCCTTGCGATCGCCTTGTTGCTCTTTCCCCCGGCGAGGCAGGCGAGGATCTCGCGCTCGCGCTGCGTGAGCTGGTCCATGAGCGAGCTCGTGCGCACGCTCTTGCCCTCGAGCAGCGCCAGGAGCTTCGCCGTCATCGCGGGGGCGACCACCACCTCACCGCGCACGGCCCGCGCGATCGCTTCGATCACCTCGTCCGGCTCCATGCTTTTCAGCAGGTAGCCGCGGGCCCCGGCGCGCAGCGCGCGCGCCATGTCTTCCTCCGAATCGCTCACCGTGAGCGCAACGATGGGGAGCTCGACGCCTTCTTCGCGCAACTGCCGGATTGCCTCGATCCCGTCGCCCCCGGGCATGTGCAGATCCATCACGAGCACGTCCGGGCGCTCGGCGAGCAGCGCCCGCGCCTCGTGCAGGCTGCCGGTCACTCCGACCACGCGGATCTCGCCGCTGTGCTCGAGCAACTCCGCGAGTCCCTTGCGGAACAGCGGGTGGTCGTCAATGAGAATTGCGCGCAGGGCTGTCATGGCGGTTGTGCACCCGGTTTCGGGCCGGGAATGACAGACAAAGTCGGGTACCCGCGCCAGGGCGTGACTCAATATGCATTTCGCCACCGAGCCGCTCGGAGCGCTCGCGCATGATCGCGAGGCCGAAATGCTCCACGGGCTCCTTGTCGCGAGGCGCGAAGCCTACTCCGTTGTCCTCGATGCAGACCTGATACCAGTCCTCGCGCAGATCAATCGACAGCTTTACGGTGCTCGCCTGCGCGTGTTTGTAAATGTTTGCCAGTGCTTCCTGCACGATGTGGAAGACGTGCATTTCCTCCTCCGGCGACAGGGCGATGTCGGCTGAGCGGTTTTCGAATTGGACATCGGCGCTGCTCCGCTGAGCAAACGCGCGCAGCGAAGCCTCAAGCGCGGCGATGAGGCCGCGCGGGTCCATGGGCTGGCGGAAGCGGCCGATGAGCTCGCGCAGCTCGGCGTAGGCGGCCTCGATCGCGTCCTCGAGCTCCGCCAGATAGCGATCGGTGCGCGGCCCGTCTCCGACGCGTTGCGCCTCGCGCAGGGCCGCGGCCCGCATCTTGGCATAGGCGAGGGTTTGTGCGAGGGAATCATGGACCTGGTTGGCCAGCAGCTGGCGCTCCTCCACGAGCGTGATACGCGTGTTCGCGCGCGAAAGCCGCGCGTTCTCGAGAGCGATGCCGAGGTGTTCGCTGATTGCACCGAAAAGAATTCGCACCTCCTCGGAAAGTTTCGCGCCGCGGGGAATGAACAGATTATAGACACCGAACACCGTGTTGCCGTGCTTGAGCGGCACCGCGACCACCTCGCTCAACTCCGAGAGAAAAGAGTCGGGCAAGGCGGCGGGACAGGCCCCTGGCGGGCACGACCAGAGCGGTTTGGCGGATACAACCGCCTCTCCGCATACTCCACAGTTGGCCGGTACGATGCGCTCGCGTTCGAGCACCTGGGGGGGCAATCCGACCGCGCTCACGAGCCGCAGGTGTGTGCCGTCGGCGGTAAGCACGCGCACCGCTCCGGCGCACGCTCCGGCGACCCGCACCATGGTGGAAAGATAGCGGGCGACGAGTTCATCGACAGTCGAGTCGGTGGAAAGGCTCGACGCGATCTCCGACAGCACAAGCAGCGCCGGGACCTTGTACCGCCCTTCCTCGGCCGCTTCGGGATTTGCCGTCGGTTCCACAGCCTACTTCTTCTTCATGGGGACGACCTTGACCGCGATTTCTTCCAGCTTCTTCGCGCGGATGACGTGGCCGTCGAGTCCTGATTCCTTGATCCCGCCGCCGTAGGCAAGCGTCATCAGTTGACTGTAATAAGTGACCGGCATGGCGAACTTGGTCCCGTATTTCTTGTTGATCTCGCCCTGGTAGATCTCGACGTTGGCCTGGCACAGCGGGCAGGGCGTCACGATCACCTCGGCGCCGTGGTCGTACGCCGACTCCACGATGTCCTTGATCTGCTTCTGGCTTTTCTCCGTCTCGGAAAACGCGAGCGCGCCGCCGCAGCAGGTCACCTTCTGGTCGTAGTCGGTGAGCGCTTCGCCGCCCACGGTCTCGACCAGCTTGTCGAGATAGACCGGGTTTTCGAACGATTCACCGGCGATGCCGAACGGGCGGTTGGTCTGGCAGCCGACGTAGCCCGCGAACTTCACCCCTTCGAGCGGCTTTACGACGTGCTTGCCGAGCTCTTCATATCCCAGGTCTTCGATCAGCACTTCGACCATGTGCCGTACTTCCGCCTTGCCTTGGTATTGGAGACCAGCTTCCTTGAGACACTCGTTGGCGTCGCTCCTCAGCGTCTGGTTTGCAGCCAGTTTTTCCTTGGTTTCCTTCGCGCCCAGCCAGCACGCGGCACAGGTGGCCACCACGTCCTGCCCCGGCAGGTGTTTCTCGGCGAGCGCGAAATTGCGCGCGTTCATGACGTGGCGCGGCAATTCGCCCGACTCGGCGTAGCCGATCGAGGCGCCGCAGCAGTTCCAGTCGGGAATCTGCGTCAGCTTGACGTCGAGCGTCTTGCACATCGCGTTGACCGAGACCAGGTAGTTCGAGGCCGATCCGCGCAGCTGCGAGGAACAGCCGGGATAGAATGCATATTCTTTCCTAGCCATACAAAACTCCTTAATTAACCGCCAAGGCGCCAAGAGCGCCAAGGAAAGACAGAGCAAGACAAAAGGCACACGGGGTATCCCCCTGCCCGTTTGGCAGGTGACATGATCTTGTTGTCTTCTCGTCAATCCTCATGATCCTCACTCTATTGCTGGCTGCGTTTATTCGCCCTTTCTTGGCGTCTTGGCGGTTCAATCAGGTTCCGAAACCGCGGCGCTTGTGCTCGATCTCGTAGGCCTTCTTGAGCATTTTTTGAATGCCGGCCTTGTCCTGGCATTCGTGGCCCTTCAGCAGTTCGAACGGATTCAGGCGCTTCGCCAGCAGCATGCCCAGCCCGATGTTGCGCAGGGTCCAGGCCTTCTTGATGCCCTCGATCAGGCCATCCTTGAAATAGAGTGCGAGCGTGAGCTTGAGTTCGTTGACGCGCCCGGTCTTCGTGCAGTTCTTCCAGAAGAGCTGCGAAAAGAAGTGTGTCGGCTGGTCCTTGGGTACAAGCCCCAGCCGGTGCGCGTAGGTCGCTAGCCCGTGCATGATCTGGGTGATCGGAAGCTGGCGCGGACAGCGCACCACGCAGTTGTAGCAGGAGGTGCACATCCACATCGAATCGGAGGTAAGCACCGCCTCGCGTTTTCCCGCGCGGATCATCATGAAGATCTTCTGCGGCGAGTGCTCCCAGTGCGGGCCGAACGGGCAGGAGCCGGCGCACACGCCGCACTGCATGCACATCTTGACCCA
>JACQOK010000484.1 GCA_016202565.1 Betaproteobacteria bacterium
GAGGGCATCGTCGGCGCCATCACGGGCCGCGCCGTGTATCAGGGCACGCTGAGCTTCGCCGAAGCGCAGAAGCTCGCCGACAAACTCTCCAGGAAAGGAGAGGCGTGAGGCGATAGGCGAAAGGGGAAAACGCAGGAACCTCCTCTCTCCTCTCTCCTCTCTCCTCTCGCCCAATGGGACTAGCGAAGCGCGTCATCCCGTGCCTGGACGTTACGTCGGGACGGGTGGTCAAAGGCGTCAAGTTCGTGGGGCTGCGGGATGCCGGCGATCCGGTCGAGATCGCGCGCCGCTACGACGAGCAGGGCGCGGACGAACTCGCCTTTCTTGACATCACGGCGAGCAGCGACGAGCGCGACCTGATCCTGCACATCGTCGAGAGCGTCGCGGCGCAGGTCTTCATTCCGCTCACGGTCGGGGGCGGTGTGCGCACGGTCGAGGACGTGCGCCGGCTGCTGAACGCCGGGGCCGACAAGGTGAGCATCAACACGGCAGCGGTGCAGAATCCGCAGGTTGTTGCCGATGCCACCGCCCGCTATGGTTCGCAGTGCATCGTGGTGGCGGTCGACGCGAAGCGTATCGGGGGCGACGCACGACCATCCCATTCCGACGCAGCGGGCGTGCTGCCGCGCTGGGAGGTGTTCACGCACGGCGGCCGCAGGGCAACCGGGCTTGACGCCCTCGAGTGGGGTCGCAAGATGCAGTTGCTGGGCGCAGGCGAGATCCTGCTTACCAGCATGGACCGCGACGGCACCCGGAACGGCTTTGATCTGGAATTGACGCGGGCTTTTTCCGACGCGCTCGACATCCCGGTCATCGCCAGCGGCGGGGTCGGCAGCCTCGATCATCTGGTTGACGGCATCATTCAGGGGCGGGCGGATGCCGTGCTGGCGGCGAGCATCTTTCACTACGGCGAATACACGGTGCGGCAGGCCAAAGAGCACATGGCCCGCCACGGCATCGAAGTGCGGTTGCAGGATTGAAGAGCCAGGATTGAGGATTGAGGGAAAAACGACGAGAATCCCGATTACGAGGCATGCGATCCATGCCCCGCATTCGTGAACCCTCGATCCTGCATCGTTATGAAAGACGGTTGGCTCAACAAGGTGAACTGGGCTCAGGACGGCCTGGTGCCGGCAGTCGCGCAGGAAACCGGCTCGGGGCGCGTCCTCACCGTGGCGTGGATGAACCGCGAGGCACTGAAGAAAACGGTGCAGACCGGCGAAGCCCACTACTGGTCGCGCTCGCGCAAGAAACTCTGGCACAAGGGCGAGGAATCGGGCCACGTGCAGAAGATCAAGTCGATACGCCTCGACTGTGACGAAGACGTGATCCTGATCGAGGTTGAACAGGCGGGCGGGATCGCCTGTCACACCGGGCGGCACAGCTGTTTTTTCCAGAGACTCGAGGGCGAAAACTGGGTCACGACCGACCCGGTGCTCAAGGACCCCAAGGACATCTACAAAAAATGATCGACGCCAACATATTGCGACGGCTGGGGGAGGTCATCGCTGCCCGCAAGCAGGCCGATCCCGCCAATTCCTATGTTGCCAGCCTGCTCGCGAAAGGGCAGGACGCGGTGCTCAAGAAAGTGGCGGAAGAGGCCGCAGAAACACTGCTCGCGTCCAAGGACGGTGATAAACTGCATATCGTTCGAGAAACCGCCGATTTGTGGTTTCACTGCCTGATCCTGCTGGCGTGGCACGGGCTCGGGCCGGACGATGTGCTGGCCGAATTGCGGCGGCGTGAAGGCATCTCCGGCATCGATGAAAAGAAGTCCCGCGACTGAGAGGGACTTCTTTCGGCGTAGACTAACCTTTAGGTTATGTCGGAGCCAAAAAGCCCGGCGCGAATGAGAGGGTTTCTTTCGGCGTAGACTAACCTTTAGGTTATGTCGGAGCCAAAAAGCCCGGCGCGCATGAGAGGGTTTCTTTCGGCGTAGCCTAATGCAGGCTGGACGGACGGGCTGCGTTATGTCGGAGCCAAAAGAAGTCCCGCGAATGAGAGGGAACGGGAGCCCTTCCGGCACAGACTAATTTGAATGGGCTTTCACTCAAGCGCGCGGGAGTCCCGGAAACTAGTGCTGTAATGCCCACCGGCAGCTACAGCGAGGAGTAAGGATATGGGTTCATTCAGCATCTGGCACTGGCTGATCGTATTGCTGGTCGTGGTTCTGGTGTTCGGCACCAAAAAGCTTCGCAATCTGGGTGCGGATCTCGGAAGCGCCGTCAAGGGATTCCGGGAGGGCATGAAATCCGAAGAGGACAAATCGGCTCAATCGAAGGCAGAGATCCCGCCAACCACGGGTCAGACCATCGAAGGCGAAGCCAAGAAGGAAACCCAGCCGAAGGTATAGTCGAGAAGCGAGAGGCGAGAGGGGAAAGGAGAGAGGCGTAACGCCGGACCGACTTTCGCTGCTCGTTGACTACTCCTCTTGCCTCTCTTCTATCTCCTCTCGACCCTATGTTCGATATCGGATTCTCCGAACTCATGGTCATCGCGGTGGTGGCGTTGATCGTGATCGGTCCGGAGCGGCTCCCCAAGGTTGCACGCACGCTCGGCCACTTGTTCGGGCGCATGCAGCGCTACGTGAATGACGTGAAGGCCGACATCAGCCGGGAGATGGAACTCGACGAATTGAGGAAGCTGCAGGCAAGCATGCAGGATGCGGCACAATCGTTCGAACGCTCAGTAACGAAGGAAATCAGCGAAACCGAATCCCAACTGCAGAAGATTGCGGAAACGGCGCCGCCCTCTCCCGAGCGCACCCAGCAGCCGCAGGAGCAGCCGTCCGCCGCCACGTCGCAGCAGCTCGAACTCGGGCTCGATTCGTCAGCGCCAGTGCCGGAACGCAAGCAAGGCTGACGCGGTGCGGGCTACGGCATGGCCGAAGACACCTTTATCTCCCATTTGATGGAGCTGCGCGACCGCCTGATCCGCGTGCTGCTGGCCATCGCGGCGGCGACTGCCGTGCTCACGATCTGGCCCGGGATCGGGGGCGTCTATGACCTGCTTGCCTGGCCGATGATCCAGGCGCTGCCCGAGGGCACGCGGATGATCGCCACCGGCGTGGTGTCCCCAATTTTCGTTCCGCTCAAGGTGACGATCCTTGCCGCCTTCGTGATCGTGCTGCCGTACGTGCTTTACCAGATCTGGGCGTTCGTCGCGCCGGGCCTGTACGCCCACGAGAAACGCATTGCGCTGCCGCTCGTGATCAGCAGCACCGTCCTGTTTTTGCTCGGCATCGCCTATTGCTACTTCGTGGTTTTCAGGATGATCTTTCACACGATTCAGACGTTCGCGCCGCAGGCGATTACTCCGGCCCCGGACATCGAGGCGTATCTCAACTTCGTGATTACGATGTTTCTCGCATTCGGCATCACGTTCGAAATCCCGCTGGTTCAGCTGGTGCTCGTGCGCACCGGGGCCGTCACCGTCGAGAAGCTCAAGGATGTCCGCTCCTTCGTGATCGTCGGCGCATTCGTGGTGGCGGCAATCGTCACGCCGCCCGACGTGCTGTCCCAGCTGCTGCTCGCCGTCCCGATGTGGCTGCTCTACGAGCTCGGGCTGTTCGCCGCGCGCTTCGTGCGACCGCAGAAGACCGAAGAAGACGACGGATACCACCCTTTGTCCGAACCCGAGATGGAACGCGAACTCGACAAGATCGAAGTCGAGGAGAAGGGCCGCGGCCACTGAGCGGTCCCGAGTTCCGGAGGCTGGGATCTATTCCTGCCGCGGCTGTTTGGGCCGCCGGCCGACCGTCACAAGAAGTTCCGCCTCGCGGCGGTCGCGGATGACTTTAAGCTGCGCTTGCTGGCCGGGCTGCAGCGCCGCGATCACCGTGAGCATGGCGGCGGAGTCTGCGACTGATCGGCCGTTTACCGCGATCAGGATGTCGCCGGGCTTGACGCCGCCCTTTTCGGCGGGGCTGTCGCGCAGCACTTCCGAAATGAGCGCCCCGCGTGCGCCGGTCAGTTTGAACGACTCCGCAATTTCCTTCGTCATGTCCTGCGCGGCGACCCCGATCCAGCCGCGGGTGACTCCACCGTGTTGAACGATTTGTTCCATCACCTGCCGCGCCGTGCTGACGGGGATCGCGAAACCGATGCCAAGCGATGCGCCGCCGGGCGCACGTGAATAGATGGCGGTATTGATGCCGATCAGGTTGCCCGATATATCGACCAGCGCCCCGCCCGAGTTGCCGGGATTGATCGCCGCATCGGTCTGGATGAAATTCTCGAACGTGTTGATGCCGAGATGGCTGCGTCCCACGGCGCTGATAATGCCAAACGTGACGGTCTGACCGACGCCGAACGGGTTGCCGATCGCGAGCACGATATCTCCCACGCGCGCCTGATCGGACTGCCCGAAGGTGATCGCCGGCACCCTGGGCAGATCGATCTTGAGCACCGCGAGATCGGTTTCCCGGTCGATGCCGACGACGCGTGCACGCGTGCGCCGCGCGTCGGCGAGCGCGACCTCGATCTCATCGGCAGCTTCCACCACGTGGCTGTTGGTGAGGATGTATCCCTTGTCGCTCACGAGGACGCCCGAGCCCAGGTTCGTGCTCTTTTGCGTCTGGCTGTCGAACTGATCACCGAAGAAATAGCGGAACACCGGGTCATCCATCAACGGATGGCGTGTGAGCTTCACCTCTTTGGTGGTGTAGATGTTCACCACTGCCGGCATCGCCTTCGTTGCCGCGTCGCTGAAAGAGGTGATTTGCCGGGTCTCGGTTTCAGCCGGCGACTCCTTGATCGTCACCACGTTGCCGCGCGAGGTCCACCCGAGCAGATCCGGGCGCAGCGTGGCCACGACGAATAGCGCCGCGAGGCACACCGTCGCGGTCTGAGCGAATACGAGCCAGAGTTTGCGCATGACAGCGGTTGAGCGACTGGTTCGGTCAGAATGAATTTTTACAGCAGCATCAACAGCTTATGCACCGCGATGAACTTGACGGCTACCTGAACCAGTTTCTGGAAGTCCCTAATTCTTGAGATTATTGCCTAAATGGGCTGCAGGTGGAAGCTGCGGGGTGCAGGGCACTCGGCGAACATCCCGCGCGTCGCTTCGAGCTCGCGCACCCGTACATCGACATTCCGCGTCCGCCGTAAAACCCTTATATCGCGGGGGTTGGGTCAAGTTGTTGATCGGCCGATGGTTTTTTGCAATTTGCTTAAGTTTCAGCGCGCCTTTGTGTACAATACGCGTTTTTTTCGGCACGGATAGGAACCTCATCGCATATGGCTGACAAGGAATTGGACAAGAGCAAGCGGCGGTTTCTGGTCGCCGCAACCAGCGTTGCGGGCGGGGTGGCGACAGGCGCGGTTGCTGTGCCCTTCGTCGCCAGCATGCTGCCCTCGGAGCGCGCGAAGGCCGCGGGCGCGCCGGTGGAGGTCGATGTCGGCGCGCTCGAGCCCGGCCAGATGATGGTGGTCGAATGGCGCGGCAAACCGGTATGGATCGTGCACCGAACGAAGGAAATGCTCGCCGCGGTAAAGGCAAACGATAACAAGGTTGCCGATCCCCAGAGCAGGCGCAGCGATCAGCCGAAGTATGCGGCGAACGAATACCGGGCGATCAAGCCCGAGTACCTGGTGGTGGTCGGCGTTTGCACGCACCTCGGCTGCTCCCCGGTCGACAGGTTCCAGGCCCAGCCCGAGCCCTTCGAGTCCGACTGGAAAGGCGGCTTCTACTGCCCCTGTCACGGCTCGCTGTTCGACCTCGCCGGCCGCGTCTACAAGAACAAGCCCGCTCCGGACAACCTGCCCGTGCCGCCCTACACGTTCGCCGGCGACACCAAAATCCTGATCGGCGAAGACACCAAGGGATGAGCGATGGCGGCCACTGAAAAACCACCGGTCACCGGAGCCGGGTCGTTCAACGGCGTGCTCACCTGGGTCGATCAGCGCTTTCCGCTGATGCAGTTGTGGCGCGAGCACCTCGCGGAGTACTACGCGCCGAAAAATTTCAACTTCTGGTATTACTTCGGCTCGCTCGCACTGCTCGTGCTGGTGCTCCAGATCGTCACCGGCATCTTCCTGACGATGCACTACAAACCCGATGCCGCGCAGGCCTTCGCCTCGGTCGAATACATCATGCGCGACGTGCCGGCTGGCTGGCTCATCCGCTACCTGCATTCGACCGGCGCCTCGGCGTTTTTCATCGTGGTCTATCTTCACATGTTCCGCGGGCTGATGTACGGCTCCTACCGGCGGCCGCGCGAACTGGTGTGGATATTCGGCATGCTGATCTACCTGTGCCTCATGGCCGAGGCGTTTTTCGGCTACCTGCTGCCGTGGGGCCAGATGTCGTACTGGGGCGCGCAGGTGATCGTCAACCTGTTCGA
>JACQOK010000485.1 GCA_016202565.1 Betaproteobacteria bacterium
CCGCTATGTCGGGCTGCAAGTGAGCGTGCCCGTGTTCACCGGGATCGGGCGCAAGTGTTACGGTGTCGCCGGCGGCAGCGTGATCGACCGCCGCGGCCTCAATTTCAAGATCGCCTGGCCCTCGGCCGAGTGGGGCTCGCTGCCGGTGGAGGGCGGCGTAAAGGCCGCTTACCGGCGCGAGATCGAGAGCGCGCCCGACCCGGCGCAGCGCGAAAGGGAGATCGAGGAGGAATTGCGGCAGCTCGCCTCGCCCTTTCGCACCGCGGAGGCGTTCGCGGTCGAAGACGTGATCGATCCGCGCGAGACGCGCCCCTATTTGTGCCAGTTCATCGACGCGCTGCAGCCGCGGCTCAAGACGCAGCTCAGACCGAAGGCGAAGGCTGGCGTGCGGCCGTGAGTTCCTTGGCCACAGTTACTGTAGGTTGGGTTGAGGCGCAACGCCGAAACCCAACGGTGAACCGTATTGGATTTCGGATCATTGGGCTTCATCGTTGGGTTTCGCTTCGCTCAACCCAACCTACACGCTGACGATGAACGGAACCGAGTGAAGAGAGGGACATATGCCAAAACGGGAGATCGAAGGCGACTGGGTGATGGGCTGGCCGGACCGCAAGCGTCCGGTGCTGGTCGCCGGCAAGGATTCGCAGGGGCGCGTCATCAACGGGCGCGCGCCGATCACCGAGCTCGAGGGCTTGATCACGCCGACCGACGCCTATTATGTCGTCAATCAACTGGAGGTGCCGGAGCCAATTCATCCGGACGACTGGATCCTCACCATTGGCGGCGAGGTGGAGCGGCCGATCGAACTCTCGCTTAAAGACTTGCAGAAGCTCCCGGGCCGCACGGTGCGCGCGGTGACCGAATGCGCCGGCAATGACGCGGGTTTTTTCGATTACCTGATGAAAGGGGGCGGCAAGCCCTCGCGCATCAACCAGCAGGACATGCAGAAGCGCGCCGCACAACGCGAGCAGAACGCGGTGCCCTCGACCGAGGAAATCAGCAACGAATCGACCACCACCTGCGCGATGAGCGCGGGCGAATTCACCGGCGTGCCGCTCGCCGAAGTGCTCAAGAAGGCCGGGCTTAAAGCGGGCGCCGTGTCGGTGCGCATGGAGGGTTTCGACCGCGGGCAGCCGGACCTCGCGGTCCAGTACCGCTCCGTGGGCCGCTCCGATTTCAAGCTGGTCGATCCCGGCGTCATCAACTATGAGAAGGGACTGCCGGTCGAGAAGGCGCTGCACCCGGACACGCTGCTCGCGTGGTCGATGAACGGCGAATACCTGCTTCACGTTCACGGCGCGCCGGTGCGCGCGATCGTGCCCGGCTGGTCCGGCAACTGGTGGGTGAAATGGCTGCAGAAAATCGAGGTCCTCAAGCACATGCCGGAGTGTTACTACCAGAAGCACTACTTCGTTTACGGCAATGCGCCCGACGATCCGAACAAGGAGATGATCACCGCGATGGGCGTACGCTGCATCATCGTCGACCCGCTCGACGAGGATTCCCCGCTCGAGCGCGGTTCGCACAAGATCCGCGGCTTGGCCTGGAGCGGCATGGGCGCCATCACGCGCGTGGAAGTCAGCCTGGACGAGGGCAAGTCGTGGCGCGAAGCGCACCTCGAGGAACCGCGCGAACGCTGGTTATGGGTACGTTGGTCATACTTATGGGAAGCGAATGAGCCCGGACACTATCGGGTCATGGCGCGCGCCACGGACGAAACCGGCCGCGTGCAGCCGCAGATCC
Organism: Betaproteobacteria bacterium; assembly: GCA_016202565.1. GTDB lineage: Bacteria > Pseudomonadota > Gammaproteobacteria > Burkholderiales > SG8-41 > DSOT01. The sequence continues at coordinate 1,744 of JACQOK010000485.1, forward strand.
CGTGGAATTACCAGCGCAAGCATTTCGACGGCATCGTGCCGGCGGATGTCACTATAGTTTGAGCGGACTCACCGGTCATGCATATTGTCGTCTGCGCGAAGCAGGTCCCGAACCCGGAGGCGGCCTTCAGCATGTTCAGGATCGACGAGGAGGCGAAGCGGATGGTCCCGGCGCCGGGGCTGCAACTCGTGATGAGCCCGTTCGATGAACAAGCGGTGGAAGCGGCGCTGCGCATCCGCGAGCACCACGCCGACGCGAGGACCACGGTGTTGACGCTGGGGCCGGACAGCGCGCGCAACGCGATCAAGCATGGGCTCGCGATGGGTGCCGATGAGGGCGTCCTGCTTTGTGATGCCGCTTTCGAAGACGCGGATAGCTACACCACGGCGCACGCACTGGTCGCCGCGATCCGCAAGCTCGGACGTTGCGATCTCGTGCTGACCGGACGGCAGGCGGCCGACTGGGACGCAGGTGTCGTCGGGGCCGGCGTGGGCGAGTTGCTGGGGCTGCCGGTGATCACCTTCGCCAAGGACGTTCACGTCGAAGACACCACCGTGCGGATCGAGCGCGTGCTCGACGACGGCACCGAGATCATGGAAGCGGCAATGCCGGCGCTGGTCACGGTGTCGAACGAACTGGGGGCGGCCCGCACGCCGAATCTGCGCGAAACGATGCGGGCGGCGCGCAAGCCCGTGACGGTGTGGAAGGCGGCGGACCTCGGACTCGCGGCAGACGAAGTCGGCGCCGCTGGCGCGCGCCGCGTCGTCGAGCGGCTATTTGTCCCGGTCAAGAACAACCGGTGCGAATTCATTGCGGGATCGCCCGAGGAGCAGGCGGCCGGGCTCGCGCAGCGGCTGCGGGCAGCGAAGCTCATATGACTGCGGCAAGTACGACGCTGGTGATCGCGGAACTGGCGCAAGGGCGGCTGAGCCGGCTGACCGCCGAGTTGCTCGCTCTCGCGCGCCGGCTGGCGGCCGGGACAGGCGACACGGTCGCGGCGGCGGTATTCGCGAACCGCGCGGACGGTGTTCCCGAGGAACTCATCGCCCGCGGTGCTGACCACGTGTACTGGATGGAGCACGCCCAGCTCGAGCATTACCACGGCGAATCGTGGGTGAGCGCTGCGGCGCAGCTCTGCCGGGAGCAGGTACCGGCGCTGGTGCTGGCCGGGCATACTGCGGCGGGCGCGGATCTTGCGCCGCGGCTTGCGTTCCGACTGGGGACGGCGGTGGCGACCGGTTGCGTGGCAGTCTCATTGTCCGGCGGGAGGCCGGTCTTTACCCGCCCCTGCTTCGGCGGCAATGCACGCGAGACGCTGTCATTCACGACGGCGCCGGCGGTGGCGACGCTGCGTGCGGGATGCTGCGAAGCGCTGGCCCGCGACGACACGCGTCGCGGCGAAGTAACGCGTGTCGTCCCGCAGCTCGACGACGAAACGCGGCGCGTGACAGTGGTCGAGCGCCTCACTGACGCGGTCGAGGGCGTGCAACTGGAAGACGCGCAAATCGTCATCGCCGGCGGCCGCGGCCTGAACGGCCCCGACGGCTTTCGCTGGCTCGAGCAACTGGCCGGCGTGCTGGGCGGCGCGGTGGGCGCAAGCCGCGTGCCGTGCGATCTCGGCTGGTGCCCACGCTCGTGGCAGATCGGGTTGACCGGCAGGACGGTGCAGCCGGAGCTCTACATCGCGGTCGGCATCTCCGGCGCGGGGCACCACATGGCAGGCTGCGGCGGCGCCAAAGCGATCGTCGCCGTGAACACCGACCGGGATGCGGCGATTTTCAAGGACGCGCGCTTCGGCGTGGTGGGCGATTATCTGCAGATCGTTCCCGCCTTCATCGATGAGCTGCAAAAGCTGCGGCCGCCGATAAACGCCGATGAACGCAGATAAGGGCAACAGCAAAGATGCCTTAGCCGTCGAACCCGTGCGAAACGCAATGGTGGCGAGTGATGTTTATTGTGGTTTTTTCGTTTTTTATCGGCGTTTATCGGCGTTCATCTGCGGCTGATTGTTTTTTACCGATTTTCAAAGATCGGTTTTTCGAGACGAGGCAAAGTTATGGCATTCGAGGCATTGTTGGAAGAATACGAAGCGCGGCGCGCCAAGGCGCTCGCCGGCGGCGGCGAAGACAAGTATGCGAAGCGCAAGGCGGCGGGTCTATGGAACGCCCGCGAGCGCATCGCCTGTCTCGTGGACCCGGGCTCATTTATCGAGTCCGGATTGTTCGGCACCTCCGGCGTCTACCCCGAGCAGGCGGACGAGACGCAGACCGACGGCAAGCTCGCCGGCTACGGCAGGATCAACGGGCGCGACGTGGCGATCGTGGTCAACGACTTCACGGTGAAGGGCGCATCGACCTCCTACACGAACAGCAAGAAGATCGCGCACATGAAGCGCACGGCGACCGAGCGCGGCATGCCGTTCGTCGCGATCGGTGAATCCACCGGCGCGCGGCTCCCCGACGCCATGGGCTCGCGCGGCATGGGGCTGCTGCTCGGCAACGACAACACGCAGTTCCGGCGCACGCGGGAGACGCCGATGTGCGCGGCGGCGTTCGGCCCCTCGTTCGGCTCGTCGACCTGGCTCATGTGCCAGGCCGATTTTGCGGTGATGCAGAAGGGCGCGACCATGGCGGTGTCGAGCCCGCGCCTCGTCTCGATGGCGCTGGGCGAAAAGGTCGATGCGGAAGACCTGGGCGGCTGGCGGCTGCACGCGGAGATCACCGGGCTCGTGGACCAGGTGGTCGAGAAGGAAGAAGAGGTGTTCGACGCGATCAAGAAATTCCTGTCCTACCTGCCGAGCCACCACAACGAGGCGCCGCCGGAGGCGTCGGTACCGGCCGGTTCGGGCGCGGAAATGGACAAGGTCTTCTCGATCCTGCCGGAAAGCCGCACCCAGGTTTACGACATGCGGCGCATCGTCAAATGCCTCGTCGACAAGGACACGATGTTCGAAGTGAAGCCGCGCTTCGGCAGGAGCGCGGTTACGGCACTGGCGCGGCTCGGCGGAAAAAGCGTCGGCGTGGTCGCCAACAACCCGCTGCATCGCGGCGGCGCGCTCGATGCCGACGCCTGCCGCAAGATCGTCGATTTCGTCGTGCTGTGCGACTCGTTCAACGTGCCGATCGTGCTGCTCGTCGACACCCCCGGCTTCCAGATCGGCACCGAGGCCGAAAAGGCCGGCGCGCCGGGGAGGATCATGAATTTCATGAACGCGATGACGCTGGTCACGGTACCGCGGCTTTCCGTCATCATTCGCAAGAGCTACGGCCGCGCCTACGTATGCATGGGCGGCGGCCGCCACTCGGACGACATCGCGGCGTGGCCGACGGCGGAGGTGAGCTTCATGTCGCCGGAGTTTGCGACGAAGATCGTGCATGGCGTGGGTGCGGGCGAGCCTGGCTTCGAAGAGGCGTTCGCGAAAATCCGCCAGGGTTCCGACGTGTGGGGACTCGCTTCGGTGTATGCGGCACAGGCCGTCATCCGGCCGGAACAGACGCGCGACTACCTGATGCGCATGCTCGACGTGTACAAGCTGCGCATCACGCGCGGCGTCGGCCAGCATCTCATGCGCACCTGGCCGACGAGCTACTAGAGAGGAGTGAGGCGAGAGGAGAGAGCGGTAAGGTGAGCCGTGTTCCTCATCGCGGCTTTAAACACAGGACGCACGAATGTTCCATAAGGTTCTAGTTGCAAATCGCGGGGCGGTGGCGGCGCGCGTGCTGCGCGCGCTCTACGCGCTCGGCATCAAGTCGATTGCCATCTATTCCGAGGCCGACTACGGCGCGCCCTACCTGGAAATGGCGAGCGAAACCCATGCCGTCGGTCCGGCGCCGGCGCGCGAGAGCTATCTCAACCAGGAGCGCTTGATCGAGGTTATCAGGCAATCGGGCGCGGATGGCGTGCACCCGGGCTACGGTTTCCTGTCGGAGAACGCCGAGTTCGCGCAGCGCGTGATCGACGCCGGCGCGCGCTTCATCGGACCGTCGCCGAAGTGGATCGACGCCATGGGCCACAAGACCCGGGCGCGGGAACTGGCGGCGCAGTACGGGATGCCGCTTTCCAAGGGTTCGGCCGTCCTGCCGGTGGAACCGGAAGCGGTACTCGCCGCAGCGCGCGCGATCGGTTTCCCGGTGCTGGTGAAGCCGGCGGGCGGCGGCGGCGGCATCGGCATGCTGCCGGCAAAAAACGAAGCCGAACTCCTCTCCGCGGTGGAGCGCTCCCGCTCGCTCGCGAGCCGCGGGTTTGGCAACGCCGAGGTGTATCTCGAGCGCCTGATCGAGCGCCCGCGGCACGTGGAATTCCAGGTGCTGGGTGACCGGCACGGCGCCGCCGCGCATCTTTTCGAGCGCGACTGCTCGACGCAACGCCGCAATCAGAAGGTGATCGAGGAAGCGCCGGCGCCGGGCATCGCGCGCGTGGACATCGAGGGCATGGCCGGCAAGATCGCGGAGATCATGCGCGGCATGGGCTACGACAACATCGGCACGGTGGAGATGCTCTACGGCGCCGACGGCTCGTTCAGCTTCCTCGAGATGAACACGCGCTTGCAAGTCGAGCACGGCGTGACTGAAGCGGTCACCGGCGTCGACCTGGTGCAGGCGCAGATCCGCAGCGCCGACGGCGAGCGGCTCGCCGCCATTCTGCCGGAGAGGATTGCCATCGCCGGCCACGCCATACAGGCGCGCGTCTATGCCGAAGACCCGAAGAACTTCTTCCCTTCGCCGGGCCGGCTCAAGGTATTCCGGCTGCCGGAGGATCCCGCGATCCGCGTCGACACCGGCTATGCCGAGGGCCGCGATGTGACGCCGCACTACGATCCGATGATTGCCAAGGTGATCGTGCGCGGCGCGACCCGGGAGCAGGCGATCGACCGGCTGATCGAGGCGCTGAAAGCGATCGACATCCAGGGCATCAAGCACAACATTCCCGCCGTGATCAGCGTGCTCGACTCGGACGCTTTCCGCGCGGGCGAGGTGCATACCGGGATCATCCAGCAGGTCCTGACGCAGAAGAAGGCAGCATGACAGCTCCGTCGGAACTGATCAGCCAGGCACGCAAGGCGGGGCGTGCAGCGCTCGACGAGCAGGCGGGCAAAGCGTTGCTTGCGGCCTACGGCATCGCTGTTCCACGCGCGGTCGTGGTCGGGGGCGCCGCCGAGATCAACGGCGTGCTCGCCGGGCTGACCGCGCCGGTCGCGGTGAAGGTGATTTCTCCCGACATCCTGCACAAGAGCGATGCCGGTGGCGTGAAAGTCAACCTGCGAACGGCGGCCGAAGTGGCGGACGCGATCCGGGTGATGATGCAGCAGCCGGCGATCGCGCAAGCGCGCATCGACGGCTTCCTGATCGAGGAAATGGCGCCAGCCGGCCAGGAGATCGTGATTGGCGGATTGCGCGATGCGGACTTCGGGCCGCTGGTGATGGTAGGGCTGGGCGGCATTTTTGTCGAAGTGCTTGCCGATGTCGCCTTCCGCATCTGCCCGATTACGCGGGTCGATGCGGAGGGGATGCTGGCGGAGCTGAAGGGCGCGGCGATCCTCCAGGGCGCGCGGGGGAGAAAACCGGTGCCGACGGCGGCGATTATCGACACCTTGCTCAAGGTGGGCGGAGATGACGGACTTCTCATGCGCCACGCTGACGAGATCAAGGAGGCGGACATCAATCCGCTGATCGTTTCCGACAGCGGCGCCGTTGCCGTCGACGCGCGCTTTATTCTGACGTAACCGCCGATGAACGCCGATGGACGCCGATAGAACCAAGGCGGAAGAGCTTCAGCCACAAAGGTTACAGAAAATGCAAAGCGTTAAGATTCCACAATCGATCATTACCGCAGATTCGTCAATGTGGCTTACCTTTGACTTGTATCGGCGTTTATCGGCGTTTATCGGCGTGCATCGGCGGCCAGGAATTTTTTGAAAATGAGTTCCAACGTGATCGACGAATTCATGCCGCTCTTCGCGCCCAAGACCGTCGCGGTGGTGGGCGCCTCCACCAAGGGCACGGCGCTGCCCAACATCTTCATCCGCCGCATCCGCGAATTCGGCTACGCGGGCGCGATCTATCCTATTCACCCGACGGCCGCCGAAATCGACGGGCTCACCGCGTACAAGAGCCTGGGCGAGACGCCGCAACCAGTCGACTACGCCTACATCGCGATCGCGGCCGCGCAGGTTGCGCCGTTACTGGCTGCCGGCAAGGGCCGGGTGCGCTTCGCGCAGGTGATTTCGAGCGGTTTCGGCGAGGTGGACGAAGGCAAGGCGTTGCAGGAAGAGCTGGCGGCCGCGGCGCGCGCGGGCGGCATGCGGCTGCTCGGTCCGAACTGCCTTGGCATCTATACGCCCCGCGGGCGCGTGACTTTCGCCGAAATCGGTCCGCGCGAGGTCGGCGAAGTGGGGATCATTTCCCAGAGCGGGGGGCTTGGCACCGATATCATCCGGCGGGGCCTGAACCGCGGGCTTAAATTTTCCGGATTGGTCAGCGTCGGCAACTGTGCTGACGTGGGCCCCACCGATCTCGTCGAGTTCTATCTCGCCGACGCCCAGACCAAGGTGATCGGCATGTACATCGAGACCGCGAAGGACGGAAGGCGCCTGTTTGAAACGCTGCGCGACGCGCGCGCGCGCAAGCCGGTGGTGGTGCTGAAAGGTGGCCGCACCCAGCAGGGACAGGCTGCCGCCGCCTCCCACACCGGGTCGCTCGCCGGCGACGAGCGCGTCTGGCTCGCGCTGTCCCGGCAGACCGGCTGCGTGCTGGTCGATACGCTCGATGAGTTCATCGACGCCCTGCTCATGTTTCAGACGCTGACCCCGCATCCGCGGCACCCCACCCAGCGTGTGGTGCTCTTCGGCAACGGCGGTGGCACCAGCGTGCTGGCGACCGACTATTTCGCGCGGCTCGGGCTCGATGTGCTGCCGTTCGGGCAGTCCGCGATTGACGCGCTGGCGGCGATGAAACTGCCGCCGGGCACGAGCATCACCAATCCTGTCGACTGCCCGGTCGGCACGTTGCAGCAGGACGACGGGCGCGTCGCCGAGAAAATCCTCGACGTGATTTACGCGCGCGGCAGCCCCGATGCATTGGTGATGCATCTCAACCTGTCGGCTTTCGTCGGGCGCACCAAGAACGAGGTGCTCGACAACCTGGTGCAGGCGGCGCTGCGCGTGCAGGAGCATCATCCCGGCAAGGCGCATTTCGTGCTGGTGCTGCGTTCCGACGGCGAGCCGAAGCTCGAGGAACGCAAGCGCGAGTTCCGCGCGCGCGCCGTCGAACTCGGCATCCCGGTCTACGACGAGATGGCGAACGCCGGGCACGCGCTGGCCGCGCTGCAGGCACACGAGCGTTTCGTCCATGCGCGAGCATAGAAAGATGCGGCGGTGCACCCATTGAGTGCGGCTACAATCGCGACCCGACCGGCTGAACCCTCAATCCTCGATCCTTGACCCTGATGTACACCTGCGATTTCCGCCTGGTCGGCTACCCCCTACGGCTCTACAGCGGGAAGGACGCGCTCGAAAACCTGCCGGCCGAGCTGAAGCGCCAGCGCGCGCACCGGGCGTTCATCGTCTGCGGCCGCACCGTGTCGCGCAAGACCGATCTGATCGCGCGCATTCGCCGCATTCTCGGCGCGGCCTGCGCCGGTCTCTTCGATGAAATGGAAAAGGAATCGCCGCTTGCTGCGGTGCTGCGCGCACGCGATGCCGCCCGCGCCGCGGGCGCCGACCTCCTGATCGGCGTCGGTGCGGGAAGCGTGATTCAGGCAACGCGCGTGGTCGCCATTCTGCTGGCGGAGAAGCGGCCGGTCGAGGAACTCATCACGCAATACCCGGAACACGGGCCCGCGGTGAGTCCGAAACTTCTCGAACCCAAGCTTCCGATCATCAATGTACTGACGGCCGCCACCTCCGCGCAGAACCGCGCCGGTTCCGCCGTGAAGAGCGACACGCTCGACCACCGCATGGAGTTTTTCGATCCCAAGACACGCCCGGCGGCGCTGTTCTGGGACGCGGATGCGCTGCTGACGGCGCCCGCGAGCCTGGCGCGGGATACGGGGGTCGCGGTGCTGTGGCGCGCGGTCATGAACCTCGGCGCGGCACGCGTGAATCCCCTGGTCGAGGGCGACCGCCTGCAGGCGTTCAGGCTCGCCCGCAACGCGCTGCCGCGCGTCTCTGACCCCCACGACGCCGGGCCGCGCATCGACCTGTGCGCCGCCGCCTTCCTGCAGAATCGCGATGCCGACGATGGCGGCACGATGTTCGAGCGGCACTGGGCGGGACGCGTGATCTACGCCTTTGCCGCGGCGCTGTTCAACCTGCACCCGCACGTGAGCCAGGGCGCCGCGAACTGCGCCCTGACCGGAACCGTGATGCGACGGCTGGGCGCGCGCAACCTGCCCGAGATGGCGCGCATTGCGCAGGCGCTGGACGCGTGGGATGAGACGCAACCGTTGGAGCGGGCCCCGTTGCTTGCCGCCGATGCGCTCGATGCGATCTTTCGCAGTATCGGGATGCCGACGCGGGTTAGCGAGCTCGGCGTGTCACAGGAGAGTGCGGACCGTGTGCTCGAGCACGCGCTCAAGAATTTCAACGCGGACCCCAAACGCGAATTCGTGCGCGAGCGTGATGTCCTGAAGGAAATCCTGCTCGCGGCATGGTAGCGCGGGGCGCCGCGGGAACGTCGTTTACAATGGCGCGGCCAATAACCGCGACTCAGGAGATTGCAACGGCATGGACACGTTGAAGACCGGGATGAAAGGTACGCTCGAATGGGAGATCACCGAAAAGCTCTGCACCACGCGCGGCGACTACAAGGTGTTCTCCACGCCGTCGATGACACTCCTCGTCGAAATGGCGGCGCACGGACTCGCCGCCCCGCATCTCAAGCCCGGCCAGGGACAGGTGGGACTTTCCGTCAATATTCGGCATCTCGCCCCAACGCCGATCGGCAAAAAGGTGCGCGCCGACGTGGAACTGGTGGGCATCGACCGCCGCAAGCTCGCATTCAAGGTGAAAGTGTTCGACGATGTCGAGCAGGTGGGCGAAGCCGAGCACGAGCGCTTCGTGATCGATGTCGACAAGTACCTCGAGCGGCTGAAAAAGAAAATCGGCGCGTAAATTACTAGGCGGTCTGCTTGGCTCGTTCACCCCCTTCGACAAGGCTCAGGACAGGCCTCGACTTCGTGCCCGTTCGTCTCGAGCGTCGTGCAGCGAAGTCGAGAGATGAATGGGCATCTACGCTCGGGGCGAACGGCATTTTCTTGGCTGGGGTCACGCTTTCTTCGCCATCGTCGATTTGATGAGGGAGCGCGGATCGCGCGGGCGCCAGCGGCCGGACTCGACCTGCGCCAGAAATTCCGCCGTGACGCGGTTGAAGAAATCCGGTTCCTCGATGTTTACCGCGTGCCCGGTGCCGGGCACCACGGTGAGCCACGCCGACGGGCATACCCGCTTGATGAAAATCCCGGGCTCAAGGCAATTGTTGTCCTCGTCGCCCGTGACCATGTGCAGCGGGACCCTGAGCTTCGCAAGACTTCGTTCCAGGCTGTAGATCGTTGGGCGGCGCGCCTGCACGCCGCGCAGCGTGTTGGCGGAACCCAGCGCGGAGTGCTTTGCGAACTCGGCGCAGAAGTGCGCGAAGCCGCGGGGGTCCTTGTTCTGGAACTGCACCCGGGCGGGGCCGATCTGGTAGGGCTTGATCGCTTCCGCCGTGCCGAGTTCCTCGAAACGCCGCGCCATCACCTCGGTATCGCGCTTGAATTGCGCGGCCTTATCGGGATCGGAACCGTACCCGACGCCGATCGCGGTGAGCGAAAGCGCGAGGCGTGGATAGCGCAGACCGAAATGCACCGTGGCGAAGCCGCCCATCGAGCAGCCGATGATGTGCGCCTTCCTGAGCTTCAGGTGTCGCATGACGTTGGCGATGTCGTCGGTGGTGATTCCCTGCGAGTACTTGGACGCCGTCTTGGGCACATCCGAAGGCGGATAGCCGCGTGCGTTGTAGGCAATACAGCGGTAGCGGCGGCTGAAGTAGCGCAGTTGCGGCTCCCAGCTGTAGAGATCATCGGCGAATTCATGGACGAACACGATGGGTGTGCCCCTGCCCGCCTCCTCGTAGTACAGCCGGACTCCGTTTGACAGTGCATACGGCATGGTGATTTCTCCTCTTCCTTATTCGACTTTGACACGGACTTCCTGCGTTACTTTAGCCCATTTCCCGGTCTCGGCCTGATGTGCGATGCGGATGCCGATCAGCACCAGGATTCCGCCCGCCATCTGGAGCGCACCCAGTGTCTCGCCGAGCAGCACCCAGGCGAAGAGCGCCGCCATGACCGGCTGCAGCAACAACCCCACCGAGGAAAGCCGCGGCGGAAGATGCGCCATGGCATAGGCGATGAGGCTCTGTCCGGCCACCTGCGCGATCAGCGCCAGCGCGAGCAGCTTCGCCCATCCGGCAGTGGTGGCCGGCAGGAACTGCTCACCGGAGACGAGTGCTGCGGGCAGCAGGCATGCGGCCATCACCACGCTGCTCCATGCCATGATACGGGAGGTGGCGGTGGTGCTGCGCAGCCGGGTCACGGTGAGCTGGTAGGCGGCGTAGAAAATCGCCGTAATCACCCCCAGCACGTCCCCGAGCAGCGCTTCACTCGAAATCTGAAGATCGCCACCGACCAGCAGCGCGACGCCGGCGATGGCCAGGGCCAGACCGGAGATGAAACGCAGCGCAGGCCGTTGGCGCAGGAGCAGCCACACCGCGAGCGTGACGAAGATCGGCGCGAGATTCGCCAGCAGCGTCGCGGTTGCGACCGTTGTGAGCACGATCGACCAATGCCATACCGCGAGGTCGCCGGCAAAAAAGAGGCCGGCAACAACCATGAGGCGCCGCTCGCGCGCGGCATCCGCAGGCGCTGCCGCGCGGCCGCGGTCAGCGAGGACCCACGCCCACAGGAACGGGATTGCCAGGAAGACGCGCCAGAACGCGGTGGATACCGGCCCGGCCTCGCTCACCTTGACGAACAGCGCGGCGGTTGCGATCGCAACTGCGCCGGCGAACAGAGCCGCAAGCGCGAACGGTCGTTCGCGAGCCGGCGCGGCGGTTCCCTCGACGGGCATGGCGCAGGGGCGTTACTTGCCCTGGAATTTCGGCTTGCGCTTCTCGATGAACGCGGCCATGCCTTCTTTCTGATCCTGCGATGAAAACAGGATCTGGATGGCCTTGGTCTCCAGCGCGAGCCCGGTATCGAGCGCGGCGTCCATCCCCCGCAGCACTGTTTCCTTCGCCTGCTGGATCGCGAGCGGAGACAGCTCGGCGATCTGACGCGCCATCCCGATTGCGCGTTTTTCCACTTCCCCGTCGGGAACGATCTCGCTTACGAGGCCCATTTCGCAGGCTTCGTTCGCGCCGAACAGGTCACCGGTCAGAATGTAGCGCATCGCCTTGTACTTTCCGGCCGCGCGCGTGAGCCGCTGCGTGCCGCCGCCGCCGGGGATGATGCCGATTTTCACTTCCGGCTGGCCGAACTTCGCCGATTCGCCGGCGATGATGATGTCGCAGGTCATGGCAAGCTCGCAGCCGCCGCCCAAGGCGAAGCCGTTCACCGCCGCGATCACCGGCTTGGGGCAGGCCCCGATAGCGCGCCACAGCTTGTGCGTGCCGCGCGCGAGCATCTCGATGGTGCCCGCGCCGGCCATCTCCTTGATGTCGGCGCCCGCGGCGAAACTTTTTTCATTGCCGGTGAGGACGATGCACCGGATATCATCATCCTCACCCATCTCGGTGAGGTGTTTGGCGATCAGCCGGCGCACCTCGAGGTTGAGCGCATTGCGCGACTCGGGACGATTGATGCGGATTAATCCGACCCCATCGGCGGGGCGCTCCACGAGAACGACGAGCGCGGTCATGTGCGGCCTCCTGCTACTTTGCGAGCCCGAGGTCGACCAGCACCGACTTCATGGCGTCGTAGGTCTCATCGAGGTCCTTGCGGAACTCTTTGCCGGTGAGGAAATCGTTCGACCAGTAGTTCTTTTCCAGGTTGGCCTGCCATTCCGGTGTTTCGGTCGCCTTGCGCAGCGCGCCTTCCCAGAACGCAACCTGCTGCGGGGTGAGCCCCTTCGGCCCCACGATGCCGCGGAACCCGCCGTAGACGAGCTTGACGCCCATCTCGCTCCAGGTGGGTACCTCGGCAAGCGCGCCTGCGAACCGGCGGGGGCCGGCGACACCGACCACGCGCATTCTTCCGTTCGCGACGTGGCCGGCGGCATTGCCCGCCGCGGTGGTGACGAGGTCGATGTGCCCGCCGAGAAGATTGGTGATGGCTTCGGACGATCCCTTGTAGGCGACGGCCTTGAGGTCTCTCGTGTTGCCGCCGATCGCCTTCATCAGGAGGCCGGCGGCGATGTGATTGTGGCTGCCGAGCGCCGTCGCGAAACCGATGGCGACCGATTGCGGGTCCTTCTTCAGCCGCGCGATGAGGTCCTTGCCGTCCTTGATCGAGGAGTCGGCGTTCACGGCGAACACCACGTAGTCGTTGAACAGCGAGGCGATCGGCGTGAAGTCGCCGTGGTGTATCTTGCTTCTGCCGGTGATGTGGTTGGTGAGCAGCGCCGTCGTGCCTACCAGCAGCGTGTGCGGATCGCCGGCACGCTGGGTGACATAGGTGAATGCGATGCTGCTCCCGCCGCCCGGCTTGTTGACGACGGTGATCGAGGTTTTCACGAGCTTGTTGTCGATGAGCGCCCGTTCCACCGAGCGGGCGGTCTTGTCATTGCTTCCGCCAGGAGCGGAACCGACGATGATCTCGATGTTTTTCTGCGGCGACCAGCCCTGGGCGTACGCGGCGGCGCCGAAGGCCAGCAGCGTCAATGCAGTCAGCAAGCGATCGAACTTCATTTTTCCTCCTTTCAGGTTGTAGTAATCGCGGGCCAAAATGCGTCGGCGCCGCGTTTTTGTATGATGCCGCCAAGCGTGGTAGCCCACTCGGCCTCATTGCCATACTCCTCGCGCCACGCCCACAGCCGCAGCGTCGAGTGGTGCAACAGGTATTCGCTGGTGACGCCGATGGCGCCGTGCACCTGGTGCGCGATCAGCGCGCCTTCACGCGCCGCCTCGGCCGTGCGGATTTTCGCGGATGCGACCGCCAATGTCACGTCGCTGCCGCGCTCCATCGCGCCGGCCGCGGAGAGAGCGGCAGCGACCGCCGCGGCGACTTCGCCGGCGAAGCGCGCCAGTTCCTGCTGGATGGCCTGAAACTGTCCGATGCGGCGGCCGAACTGCACGCGCTCCTGGGCATAGCGCACCGCAAGCTCGAGCGTGCGCTCGAGCGCGCCCGCCGTGAGCAGCGCGCGCGCGAGCGCCCCGCGCAGCCTGAGCGCGCTGCGTGTGACGTTCGTCGCGGGCGCCGCCGCCTCGGCAACGACGTTGTCGAGCAATACGCCGTCGCGCGGCTCAGTGGCGAGATTGCGCCCCGGCCGGATCGCGCAGCGCGCCGGATCGACACTCACGACCACGGCGCCCTGATCCGCCTGGGCGAGCAGAACGAGCCGCGCCGCAACCCGCGCCCACGGCACGCGCGCGAGCGTTCCCGAGACGAGCCAGCGCCTGCCGTCGCGACGGGTGCGCACGACCTCGTCGCCGGCGGGACCGGCGGCGAGCGGCCCGCGCGGGACCGGCAGTCCCGCGGAAGCAAGCATCCAGCCGGAGAGCATGGCGGTTTCTGCGAGCGGAACGGGCGCCGCAAAGCGCCCGGCGACGCGGAGCACCGCCGCCAGATCGGAAAGCGTGCCGCCGGCGCCGCCGGCTTCCTCGGGTATGCCAACGCGCGGCAATTCGGCCTCCTCGAGCGCGTGCCACAGCCGCGCGGACCAGCCGTCGTCCTTGGCGGCATCGAGCATCTTCTGGTCGACCTGGTCGTTCAGGAGCCGGGTCGCCGACTCGACCAGCATCGAACGAACGTCGTCAGGCGCATTCATTTCAAGGGACCGAGCAGTCTGCGCGCGATCAGGGTACGCAGCACTTGCGTCGTGCCGCCGCGGATGGTGGCGATCGGCGCAGACACGATGGTCTCGGCAAGATAGCGCTCGAAAGTATCGGTCGCGTCCGGCGTGGGTTCGACCGCCGCGAGCAGCCGCGCCGCATCGACGATTTCGCGTTCGAAGAATGTGCCCATGTCCTTGACCAGCGCCGCCTCGGTGGCAAGATCGACCGTCGCACGCGCCGCGCCGCGTTCACCGTCGGGACCGGGGTCGAGCGTGAGCGCGATGGCGAGCGACATGCGGCGCAGGGTCCACAGGCGGGCAGTCAGCCGCCCTACCGCTTCCTGTGCGCGCGCATCCGGCGCCTTTCCCAGTCGCCGAATCAACTCGACCAGCAGCGGAAAAGTCGTCATGTAGCGTTCCGGCCCGCTTCGCTCCAGAGCAAGTTCGGAAGTGACCTGTTTCCAGCCCTGGCCGATTTCACCGACCACCCTGTCCTCGGGCACGAACACGTTATCCAGGAACACCTCGTTGAAATGGTGCCGCCCGTTCAGGAAACGAATCGGGCGCACGGTGATGCCGGGCGCGTCGAGCTCGACGATTAGCTGGGACAGGCCTTCGTGGCGGTCGCCGCTGTCGGGCGCAGTGCGGCACAGCACGAAGAACGCGTGCGCCTTATGCGCCCAGCTCGTCCACACTTTCTGACCGGTGACCCGCCAGCCGCCGGCCACGCGCTCGGCGCGGGTTTTGACCGAGGCGAGATCGGAACCCGCGTTCGGCTCGCTCATGCCGAGCGCGAAATAGCACTCCCCGCGCGCGATCGCCGGCAGGTATTTCTGCTTGAGCTGCTCCGAGCCGTAGCGCAGCAGGCTCGGGCCGGTCTGGCGGTCGCCAAACCAGTGCGCGGCGCACGGGGCGGCTGCCGCGAGCATCTCCTCGGTGACGACGAAGCGCTCGAGATAGGAGCGCTCCTGCCCGCCGTAGCGCCGGGGCCAGGTCATGCCGATCCAGCCGCGGGAGGCCACCTTGCGCGTGAACTCGGCGTCGAATTCGGTGTGGCCCAGGTGCGGCGTGAACGAGCCGGCCGCCACTTCCGCCTTGAGGAATTCGCGCACTTCCTCGCGCAGCTTGAGCGCCGGCGCAGGCAATTCAAGCGCAGAGAAATCGACGTTTTCGAACAGCAAGTTTTCCTCCGGAGTGGCGCCGCAAACCGTATATTTTACGCTCCGGGCAGACCGGCCTGACAGGATCGCGAAGACGGGAGGAGCCGGCGGGAGGGGGCCTGCCCCCGATGAATCAGATCTTCTTACATCGCGGGCAAGCCCGCTCCCACGGCATCCCATATCAATCACGCAGCACCACCAGCGCATCGGCGGCGACGACCGCTGTCGCCCTGACGAAGAGCGGGTTGATGTCGATCTTGACGATGCGCTCGGCGTGATCAGCGGCGAGCCGCGAAACACGCACGAGTGCGTCCGCCAGTGCGTCCAGGGCGAGCGGCGGACGGCCGCGATAGCCCGTGAGCAACGGATGCCCGCGTATTTCGCGGATCATCTCATGCGCCGTCTCCATGTCGAGCGGCGCG
>JACQOK010000490.1 GCA_016202565.1 Betaproteobacteria bacterium
GGCTGGTGTTGCTGTGGGCATTGGTGCTGCTCGCCATTCCCGCCGCAGCGCAGCCGATCAAGATGGGATTCATCAACATCCTGCGCATCGAGCGCGAATCGAAGCGGCCGCAGCGAGACGCCGAAAACCTCAAGCGGGAATTCGCGGCGCGTGATCAGGCCGTGCGCGATTTGCATGGGAAGGTCACGGCGATGCAACAGCAGCTCGAAAACCTCAAGCCGGACGCCTCCGCCGAGGAGATCAACCGGAGGCGGCGCGAGTTTGCGCTCCTTGCGCAGCAGTTCGAGCAGGTCCGCCGCGACTTCGTGGAAGACGTGGAGCGGCGCAAGGCCGAGGAACGGGGGAAATTTCTGCGCGACCTGGGCGCGGTAGTCAGCAAGGTTGCGCAGGCGCAAGGCCTCGATCTCGTCGTGCAGGAGGCGGTTTACGCGAGCAGCGCGATCGACATCACCGAGGAGGTGCTGAAAGCGCTCGATCAGGCACAGGGCGGCGCCGCGAAATAAAGCGCCGCCGCCGGCAAGAAAAATCGAGAAGGCGTATCCCCGCTACGCGTCCGCGACCACGTAACCTGAAGGTGTCCCCAGCACGGTGGTGCGCTCCATGTGCCGGCGCTGGCTCTCGTCGAAGTCGCCGAGCGCCTGGTGCATGGTGCAGCGGTTGTCCCAGACGAGAATATCGTTCGCGCGCCACTGGTGGCGGTAGACGAATTCGGGCCGCGTCGCGTGCCCGTTGAGATAGTCGATGAGCGGCCGGCTCTCTTCTTCCGTCATGCCGTCGAAGCGCTTCACCTTTTCCCCGACATAGAGCGCCTTGCGGCCCGTCTCCGGGTGCACGCGCACCACGGGTTGGGCGACCGGCGGGTTGATGCGCCGCTGTTCTTCTGCACGCGCGATGCCGGTCGTGGCATTCGCGATCTTGCGCGTGCCCGACAGGTGGATGCCGTGCAGATCGGCGATCAGTTTCTTCATCCCGTCGGAGAGGGTTTCGTACGCCAGGTACATGCTCGCGAACAGGGTGTCGCCGCCCACCTCGGGAATCGTAAAGCACCGCAGCAGCGAACCGAGCGAGGGCGACGTGGTGAACGACATGTCGGAGTGCCATTGCCGGCCGGTATAGCGGGAATCGGACGGCGTGCCGTCGGGGTTCGGCTCGTTGGTGACGAGCAGGATCTCGGGATATTTCGGATGGCGGTCGCGGGGCAGCGCCTCGTGGCGGTCGAGTTCCCCGAAACGGCGGCTGAACTCGACGTGCTGCTCGCGCGTGATGTCCTGGTTGCGGAAGAGCAGGATGCCGTGCGCGAGAAACGCCTGGTAGATCTCGCCGAAGCGGGTCTCGCTCATCGGCCGCGAGACATCGACCTCGCACACTTCAGCGCCGAGCGCGTGCGACAGTCTGCGTAACTTGAGCGGCATGGTGTTTACTCCTGCGGTATGGCGCAAGTTTACACGCCGCCGCGCGTTCCATAAATGCACTGTCAGGCGTCGTGCTTTTCGGGCTATGAGCGTCGCCCGCTCCTGCCGCGTGATGCAGCGGTGCGCCGCGCCGCGTTCATGCTGCGCTTCACGAGCTCCGCATATTGACGTGCGCCGCGTGCAATGAAGACGTTGGCGTGCACGTTCAACCAGCGCACACCCCTGGCGATCAACTGCGGCATGCGCGTTTCCCAGTCGGTGAGGACGTTCAGCGCCGCCGTCCTGCCGCCCTTGAGAATGCGCTCGATGCCGCGGTCGACGAGCTTCGCCACTGCGGGATGTTCGGGCTCTCCCGCATGTCCCATCGCGTAGGCCACGTCGTTGACCCCGATGTTGACAACGTCGATGCCCGGCACCGCGACGATGCGGTCCAGCCGGCCGATCGCTTCCGGCGTCTCGACCATGACAATGACGATCTTGTCGGCGTGGTCCTTCGGCCGCGCGTAGCGCACGACCTCCACCAGCCGCAGCGCGTCGGCCGCGTCCTCGACGTGCGGGAACGACATGCCGTCGAGCCCGCAGTCGAAATAGCGCACGATCAACCCCGGATCATTCATCCACGCGCGCGCCACCGAGGCGATGCCGGCGAGGTGCGCGGCGCGCGTCATCTCTTCGATCTTCTCGAAATCGTAGCTCATGCGCTCGGCGTCGATGAACGACACGTCGAGCCCGAAGCCCGCGAGGTATTCGACGAGCCGCGGCGACTGGAAGTCCGGGTTGAACATCGTCACGACCCGGCCGGCGGCGAGCTTGCGCTTGATCTTGTTCATGCTGGCTCCCGGGGTCAGTCCGCCTTGATGCCCGCCCGTGAAGCGCAGACGTGGCGCAGGCGCACCGATTCTAGCGGCAGCAAGAGCGGACGGTCAAACGTCACGGCGGCGCCATAGCGGGCGATTCGTGTGCGCGGCGCTGCTGCCGGGCGACTGTGCTATCCTGAATTGGGTTGGAAACGAGCGGCCACGGGGCCGCATTCCCGGATGAGGTTCGAGATGAGTGATAGAGCCATCAACAAGGGACCCCACGACATGGGCGGTGAACGGGCCGGGGCGATCGATACGACCGACCATGGCATGAAATTCTGGGAAAAGCAGGCGAACGCGCTTCGCAGCACGGCCAGCGCCAAGAGGATCGTGCGCGTCGACGAGTTGCGCCGCGCCGCCGAGGACCTGGGCGACCAGTACTACAAACTCGACTACTTCGAGCGCACCACCACGGCCTTGCGCACGCTGCTGCTGGAAAAGGGCATCATCACCGAAAGCGAACTCACGGCAAAGATGGCCGAGGTGCGCGCGCGCTTCGATGTCCCCAGCGCGCCGCCATCGCCGGTCAAGAAGGAGGCGCACCGATGACGCCGGGCCGCCGTACGCAGGAGCGGTCGCCGCTTCCTTCCACCTACACGCCGGCGCCCGGGCATCGCTTCAAAGTAGGCGACCGGGTGGTGATCAAGCGCAGCTTCCCGCCCGGCCACCGGCGCACGCCCTATTACATCCGCGGCAAGCGGGGCGTGATCGAACGCATCTGCGGCGCCTTTCCGAATCCGGAGGAGCTGGCCTACGGCTTCGACGGCGAGCCCCGGAAAGTGCTCTATCGCGTGCGCTTCGCGCAGAACCACGTGTGGCCGGAGTACAGGGGTCCGGCGCACGACGTCATCGAAATGGAAATCTTCGAGCACTGGCTGGAGCCCGCGTCGGGATCCGCGAACCCGGCCAGTCCGGACGAACTGGGGTGAAGCGATATGAGCAACTCTTCGTTCGACTACTACGCCAACCGCCAGCACGGTCACGATCACGCTCACGATGACCACGCGCCGATCGCCGGACAGGACGAGGGTCCGCCTTCGGAGTATGAAATCATGAGCCGGGCCATGCAGGAATTGCTGGAGGAAAAGGGCCTCATCACCGCCGAGGAAGTGCGGCGCCGGATGGAACTCTTCGAGGAGGAGCTGCCGTACCGCGGCTCGCGGGTGATCGCCCGCGCCTGGACCGATCCCGCGTTCAAGAAGCGGCTGCTGGAGGACGGCAAGGCGGCGTGCGCCGAAATGGGCGTCAACCTCGAGGCCGACCGCCTGATCGCGGTGGAGAACACGCCCGATGTTCATAACGTCATCGTCTGCACCCTGTGCTCGTGCTATCCGCGTTCGCTGCTCGGCATGCCCCCGACCTGGTACAAGAGCAGCAACTACCGCTCCCGCGTGGTATTCGAACCGCGCGCCGTGCTGAAGGAATTCGGCACCGTGCTGCCGGACCACGTCACGGTGCGCGTGCACGACTCCAATGCGGACATGCGCTACGTGGTGATCCCGATGCGTCCGGAAGGCACGGAGGGCTGGAGCGGGGAGCAGCTCGCGGCGATCGCGACACGCGATACGCTCGTTGGCGTCACCGTCCCGCGCGTCCGCGCGAAGGGGTAATCGGGAACAGCCGGAGCTGGCACTGGTTTGTCGCGCAGTAGGAAGAACATGGGAAATCCAGCGGAGCAGCTCAAACGGAAGCTTCTCGAGATGGTCGACCGCGACGAGCTCGTCGGGATCGCGTGCGATCTCGTCAACATCCCGTCGCCTACCGGTGGGGAAAAGGCCTGTGCGGACTACATCATCAGTCGCTATGAAAAAGCGGGGATCAAGGTTTTGCCGCAGGTGTTCGAGGACACGCGGTCAAACGCGATCGGCATCATCAAGGGCGGAGGGGATGGCGCAGTGCTGATGCTGAACGGCCATATGGATACGTCCTACACCGGCGACGAGCAGTTCCTGCCCGATCGACCCGGCTACAAGCCGAAGGCGGTGATCGACGGCGACTGGATCTACGGGCTGGGCATCTACAACATGAAAGGCTCGCTCGCGTGCTTCATTCATGCCGCTGAAATCCTCAGGCGCGCAAATGCGGAACTCGCAGGCGATCTCCTTATCGCCTGCGTTGCCGGCGAAATCGAGAAATCCCAGGTCGACCGTTACCAGGGGCCGCTTTACCGCGGTGGTGCATGCGGGACGTGGTATGCCATTACCCACGGGGCGGTGGCCGATTTCTGCGTCGTGGGCGAGCCGTCGGGCATGACGTTGATGCGCGCACACGGCGGTTACGTCTGGACCCGCATCACGCTCGTGGGCGACCCGATGCACACGGTGTTCGGCACGCCCGAGAACAACACGATCAACAACATGATGAAAGTCATGCAGGCGATTCAGGAGTGGGGCAAGGACTACGAGAAACGCTGCGCCTACCTCGGCATGCCGGCGCACGTGACGCTCTCCGCGATCGAAGGGGGCTGGCCTTATCGCTGCTCGCGCGTGCCCGTCTACTGCACGCTTTACGTGGATACGCGGCTGATGCCGGATCAGAACCCGCTTGTCGTGCAACGCGAAATCGAGGCAGTGCTCGAAGCACTGAAGGAAAAGGATCGGGATCTTGCCGCGCTGGAAATGGATTCGCGCATATTCATGAATCAATGGGGCTCGGAGTGCGCCTCCGACGAATACGTTTACCGGGCGGTGGCGAAGGCGCACCAGGAAGTGCACGGGCGGCAGATCGAGGTGACGGCCATGTCGTTCGCTTCCGACGCCTGCGAGCTGGTGCGGCACGGTATTCCAGCCCTCAATTACGGCGCGACCGGCCGCACCCGCACCCTCTCGGACGTGCACCACCATGGTGAGGGTCAAAGCGACTGGAATCCGAAGCAGGGCGAGCACGCAGCGATTTCCGATCTGGTGGAGACCACCAAGGTCTATCTGACGCTGATCGTGGACACGCTGGGCTGCACTCGCGAGGAACTCGGACTGCCCATACCCAAGGAGCATTGACGCGCAAACGCGTGGCTTGCTGGACTACGAAGGGCAAAACACGGGGAGGGCAGATGAAGCGGTTCCCATATCGCATCGCCGTGACGTTGATGATTTCGCCTGCGGTGCAGCCGGGCGCGGCGTGCGCCCGGACGCGGACTGCATGGTCGTAAAGCGTGCCTGCGCAGCATTGCTGGTGCTTGCTGCGGCCGCATGCGCGCCGCTTCCGCAGCGCACCACCGTGCCGGTCGAGCAGCGGCCGTCCCCCAGCTTCGGCGAGCGACGGCCCAACTACGTGATTCTTCACCATTCGAGCAATGACAGTGCCGAGGCGGCGCTCGCTACGCTGACCAATTCCGCGCGGCAGGTGAGCGCGCATTACCTGATCGGGCGCGATGGCACGATCTATTACCTGGTGGATGAACTGGCTCGCGCCTGGCACGCGGGCGAGTCGTATTGGGGTGGAAACCGCGACATGAACTCCGCATCGATCGGGATCGAACTGGACAATAACGGCGAGGAGCCGTTTGCGGAGGCACAGATCGCCGCGCTGCTCGCGCTGCTCGACGATCTCAGGGTACGCTATCGCATTCCCCCTGCGAATTTCCTCGGCCACGGCGATGTCGCGCCGCAGCGCAAGGCCGATCCGAGCCGCTGGTTTCCGTGGAAGCGGCTTGCCGGACACGGTTTCGGCGTGTGGTGCGACCCGCCGTATCCGGTGCCGCTCCCGGACCTGGATGCCGCGACGTTGCTCAGTGCTTTCGGCTACGATGTCTCCGACCCCGCCGTGGCGGTTGCGGCGTTCAAGCGGCGCTTCCTGCCGCACGATGGATTGGAAGAATTGACGGAAGAGGGTCGTGCGCTCCTGTACTGCCTCGTCCTGCAAAAGCAGAAGGATTAGCAGGTTGCGCGGCGGGCAGGCTCACGTGTTGAGCCCCTCTCTTCCTTATAATGATTTTTCCTCGTGCTGAATATTCATCAGAGCAATCGCCTTGAAACGCTGGCCGAGCAGCTTGCCGCGGTGACGCGCGCGCCGCTCGCCTCGCCGTTCGCGCCCGAAGTGATTGTCGTCCAGAGCCGTGGGGTGGCGCGCTGGCTCGCGCTGCGGCTCGCCGGGCACAACGGCGTTTGCGCGAACGTGCGCTTTCCGTTTCCGATCGCGTTTGCGTGGGAGCTGTACCGTGCGGCGCTCGGCGATCTGCCGGAGACCTCCCCCTTCGAGCCCGAGGTAATGACGTGGCGCGTTCTGCGGCTTCTACCGGAGATGGAAACGCTGCCCGAGTTCGAGCCGGTGCGAACCTACGGCCGCGGCGATGACCTTCGGCGCTACGAACTTGCGGTGCGGATTGCCGAAAGCTTCGAGCAGTACCTGGTGTACCGACCGGACTGGATTGCGGCGTGGGAAGCCGGCAAGGAAAAGCAGTGGCAGGCACTCCTGTGGCGGCGGCTGGCGGATGAGGCCGGCGCTTCGCATCGCGTCGCCCTCCATCAGCGGTTTGTCACGAGTCTCGGCGCCGACGCGCTGGCGCGCGCGGGGATCGCAGAGCGCGTTTCGGTGTTCGGCGCGCCGGCGCTGCCGCCGGCCCTGCTCGATCTCCTCGCCGCAATTGCACGGCACATCGATGTTCACCTTTTTCTCCCGAATCCGTGCCGCGAGTACTGGGGTGACATTGCCGCCGCGGGTGAGATTGCCCGCAGGAAGCTCGCGCAAAGGGCCGATGCCGCGTATCTCGAAACCGGGAACAGCCTCCTTGCCTCGCTCGGCAAGCAGGGGCGCGACTTCATCGATCTGATCCAGGGCTACCCGGCGCAGGAGAACGAGCGCTTCATCGAGCCGGGTGAGGCGAGCCTGCTCGCTGCGATCCAGTCTGATGTTCTCAACCTGCGGGAACGCGGGGTGACCGCGGCCGTGACCGCCGCCGCGCCCGACGATCGTTCGGTGCAGGTGCATTCGTGCCACAGCGCGATGCGCGAGGTCGAAGTGCTGCACGATCAGTTGCTCGCGCTGTTCGAGCGGCACCGCGGGCTTCAGCCCTCCGACATCGTGGTGATGACGCCGGACATCGAAACCTATGCACCGTATATCGAAGGCGTGTTCGCCACCGCCGAGCCGCGCATTCCGTTCAATATCTCCGACCGCAGCGCCGAGCACGAGAGCACGCTCGCTGCGACCTTTATTGCGCTGCTCGACCTCCCCGGGAGCCGCTATGACGCGAACGGCGTGCTGGCGATTCTCGACGAGCCCGCCGTGCAGCGCCGTTTCGGGCTGGTCGAGGAAGACCTCGATACGGTCCACCGCTGGGTGCGGGAGGCACAGATCCGCTGGGGCATCGACGGCGATCACCGCGCGAGCCTGGGCCTGCCCGCCATCCACGAGCATACCTGGCGTTTCGGACTGGATCGTGTGCTTCTGGGTTACGCGCTTCCGGGCGGCAATGCGCGGCTCTTCGGCGGGATCCTTCCGTATGACGAAGTGGAAGGCAGCCTCGGCCAGGTGTTCGGGCGCTTTCAGAGTTTCGCCGAGGCGGCGATCGGCTTGAATGCACTCGCCGCCGAACGCAGGACGGTGGTGCAGTGGATTGAGCTGCTGCGCGGGATGCTCACGCAGTTCTTCGATCCGGAGGAGGCGCACGAAGCAGAGCTGGAAGCGGTGCGCACGGCGATCGGCGCCATTGAAGCCGAGGCCCGTGCGGGCGGATTCGGCGCCGCGGTCCCGCTCGATGTCATCAAGAGCGCGCTGCGCGACCGGCTGGAGGTCCCCGGACGGGGGTTTCTCTCGGGCGGCGTGACCTTCTGCGCGATGGTGCCGATGCGCAGCCTTCCGTTCGAAGTGGTGTGCCTCATCGGAATGAACGACGGCGCCTTTCCCCGCGTGCGCCGCCCGTACGGCTTCGATCTGATGGCCGAAGATTTTCGCAAGGGCGATCGCTCGCGCCGCGACGATGACCGCTATCTCTTCCTGGAATCGCTGTTGTCCGCGCGGCGCTGCTTCTACCTGAGTTACACCGGCCAGCACATTCGCGACAACAGCGTAATTCCGCCTTCGGTGCTGGTGAGCGAGCTCCTCGATTACATCGCACAGGGTTTTCGCGCGGAAGCGGGCGCGGACATTCGCGGGCAGCTCCTCACGCAGCATCCGCTCCAGGCCTTCAGCCGGCGCTACTTCGAGGGGGCGGAAAAGCTCTTCAGTTACTCCAAGGCGCTCTCTCAGGCCGCGAGCCGGGCGGGCCGGGGCGAGAGAACACCGCAGCCGTTCATTCCGGAGAATCTGCCGGAACCCGAGGCGGAGTGGCGCACGGTCGAGCTGGAGTCGCTCATCCGGTTTTTCCGGAATCCCGCGCGCTACCTGCTGCGGCAGCGGCTCGGGATCCGGCTGGAAGAAGCGCAGGAGGAAGTCGATTCGCGCGAGCCCTTCGCGCTCGAACCGCTCGCTCTTTACGGCTTGAGGCAGCGCCTGTTGGCGTTGCGGCTGCGCGAAGAGCCGGTTGAGGACGCGCTCGCCCTGGCGCGGGCCGGGGGGCTGCTGCCGCACGCCCGCGTGGGCGAGGTGCTGTTCCGGGAGGAAAGCGGCGCGGTGGATGGGTTTGCCGGGAAGCTTCGGGCGGCGTCGCCGAAAAGGACACTCGAGCCGATCGGCTTCGACATTGCATTGCGCGAGCGGCGCCTTGCCGGCGCGCTGGCGGGAGTAAGCGAAAACGGGCTGCTCGGCTACCGGCTGGCGCCGGTTCATCCGCGCGATCTGCTCAATGCATGGCTGCGCCATCTCGTGCTCAACGTGATCGCGCCTGAAGGCGTTGCGCGCGTCACGCGGTGGATCGGGGAGGACGAGCTCGTTTCCTTCGGGCCGCTGGGCGATGCGCAGGCGATCCTCCAGCGATTGGTCGAGCTTTACGCGATGGGGCTGCGCCGGCCGCTGCATTTCTTTCCGGCTGCTTCGTACGAATACGTGAAGTCCGGGACAACCGGGAACAAATACCGGGCCGCCTGGGAAGGCTCGGACTTTTCTCGTGGTGAGTGTGACGATTCTTATTATCAGCTTGCGTTCCGGGGCGGCGATCCGCTCGATGGCGAATTCGAGGAAATTTCGCGCGCCGTGTTCGGTCCGATGCTGGCGGCCATGCGGCCGGCGACGCAGGCGTGACCGACATGGAGCGATTGGATGTCATCAACGCGCCGCTCGCGGGGCTTAATCTCATCGAGGCCAACGCCGGGACGGGCAAGACGTGGACCATCACGGCGCTCTATCTGCGGCTGCTGCTCGAAGCGCAGCGCGCCGTCGAATCGATCCTGGTCGTGACCTTTACCGAAGCGGCTACGGCGGAATTGCGCGACCGCGTTCGCAAACGCCTGACTGACGCCCGGATCGCGTTCGAGCGCGGGCAGGCAGAGGAGGGCGACGTGCTCGTGGCGCAGCTGCTCGGTCGTGTAACCGATCAGAAGCAGGCCCTGCTGCAACTGACCAGCGCGCTCCGCAATTTCGACCAGGCGCCGATCTACACGATTCACGGGTTCTGCCAGCGCGTGCTGGGCGACCGCGCCTTCGAGAGCGGCATGCCGTTCGCGACCGAAATTCTTCCCGACCAGAGCGAGCTGCTGCAGGAAATCGCGGACGACTTCTGGCGCAACGAACTGTACGACGCGTCGGCTCTTTTCATCGGCTACGCGCTCAAGAACAAATTGCAGCCTGCAACGCTCGGAAACGAGCTCAAGGGACGCGTCGGCAAGCCTTATCTGGAGATACGGGGGCCGGCGGCAGCCGAGGCCACCGCGGCGCTCGAGCGCGCCTATCAAGACGCATATGGGCGGGCGCGGACGGTCTGGCTTGAGGCGCGCGAGGCGATCCAGGCGCAGTTGCTGGACAACGCCGCCCTCAACGGCAGCAGGTATCGCAAAGAACGGGTCACCGTATGGCTACAGCAGATGGAGCGGTGCCTCTGTTCAGAGGCCGCCGGTATCGACCTCTTCGAGCGCTTTGACAAGTTCACGCCGCGGGTGCTGGCAGAGGGCACGAAGAAGAACATGACGCCGCCGAGCCACCCGTTCTATGAGGCGTGCCGGCAGGTGAAGGAAACGCACGAGACGCTCAATGCGGCCTATCAGCGCTGCGTCGGCGTGCTCAAGGTGAAGCTGCTCGAGTACTGTAATGGCGAACTCGCAACGCGCAAGCAGCGACGGCGGCTGCAGTCGTACGATGATCTGCTGCTCAATCTCGACCAGGCGCTGGGCGAGCCGCGCGGTGACGCGTTGGGCCAGGCGCTGCGCAGCCGCTACACGGCGGCGTTGATCGACGAGTTCCAGGATACCGATCCGGTCCAGTACAACATTTTCCGGCGCGTCTATGAAGCGACCGACCTGCCGGTATTTCTGGTCGGGGACCCCAAGCAGTCGATTTACAGCTTTCGCGGCGCGGACGTTTTCACCTACCTGAAAGCGCGCCGCGATGCGCGGCAGGGTCACACGCTGGATGTGAACTGGCGCTCGGAGCCGGGCCTGCTCGCGGCGGTGAACGCCCTGTTCGATCAGGCGGCAACGCCCTTCGTCATCGGCGGGATTCCGTTCCATCCATCCGAGCCGGCGCCGGGAAGTCGCGGCCGCTTCGTGATAGAAGGCGAGAAAAGCGTTCCGTTCGAGTTCTGGTGCGTCGGGAGCGAAGACGGGAAACCGCTTGCAAAGGAGGCGGCGACCGAACTTGCCGCGCGCGCGTCGGCGGCGGAAATCGCGCGGCTGCTCAATCTCGGCGTTCGCAACCAGGCGCGCATCGGCGAACCGGTCGACGGCGGCATCACGGAGCGCACGCTCAAAGGCGGCGACGTGGCCGTGCTGGTGCGCACCCATCGCCAGGCGCGGATCGCGCGCGATGCGTTGCGGGCGCTCGGGGTCGCGAGCGTGGAACGCGGCGTCGAAAACGTCTTCGCAACCCGCGAGGCGGAAGAGCTGGAGCGCGTGCTGATGGCGATCGCGGAGCCCGGGCGCGAACCGCTCGTCCGGGCGGCGCTCACGACCGACATGATGGGATTTTCCGGCGCGGCGCTGCACGAAATCTGCGCGGACGAGGCGCGCTGGGAGCAGATGGTCGAAAGCTTCCGCGAATTTCATCGCGAATGGCGCGAGCACGGTTTCATCGGAATGGCGCGCGCGTACTTCCAGCGCTTCGAGGTGATGACGCGGCTGCTCGAATACGCGGATGGCGAGCGGCGGGCCACCAACGTGCTGCATCTTGCCGAGCTGCTGCACCGCGAGGCCGGCCGTCATGGCATCGGCGGCCTGATGGAATGGTTCTCGGGAAAGCGGAAATCTCCCGCCCCCGGCAATGACGAGGAGCTGTTGCGCCTGGAAAGCGACGAGAACCTCGTGAAGATTCTCACCGTGCACGTCGCGAAGGGACTGGAGTACCCGCTCGTATTCTGCCCCTTCCTGTGGGATGGCACGCTGCGGTCGAGGGAAGCGAGTGCGATCATGTTCCACGACCCCGCGCAGGAAGACAAGCCGGTGCTGGACGTGGGTTCGGAGGGGCTTGCCGCAGGTCGCGCGCTGGCGCAGCGCGAAGAACTGGCGGAGAGCCTGCGGCTCATATACGTCGCGCTCACCCGCGCCAAGTACCGCTGCTGGATGGTGTGGGGAAATATCCGGGACGCCGGAACTTCGGCCCCGGCATGGCTGCTCCATCGTGCCTCGGATCAGGACGGCGCTTCGCCGTCCAAGAAGGAGGACCCGGCGATCATTGCGATTCCACTCAGTGACGCAAAGATTCGCGCCGATCTCGACCGCCTCGCAAAGGGTGCCGGCGGGACGATTCGGGTCGCGCCGATTCCGCTGGGTTCGGGCATTCGATTCGAGCCGCCGGAGGCGACGGCGCCCGCGCTTTCGCCGCGGCCGTTCGTCGCGGCTCTGCGCGATGCGTGGCGCGTGACGAGTTTTACCGGGCTCACCCACGCGCATGCGGCCGAGACGCCCGACTACGATGCGGCCGATCGTTGGGCGGAAGCCGAAGCGGCCGCCGGCGCGCAGGACATCTTCGCGTTTCCGCGCGGCGCACGGACGGGCAAATGCCTGCACGCCATTTTCGAGCGGGCGGATTTCACGAATCTGTCGCGTGCGCGCCTGGAGACCCTGGTCGCCCGGGAACTCTCGTCGCATGGTTTCGGCGCGCACTGGGTTCCCGTGGTGGCGGACACGGTGCAGCGGGTGGTGGCGACGCCGCTCGATGAGACCGGGACATTGCGCCTGGACCGCGTGCCCGCTGCCGCGCGCTTCAACGAACTCGAGTTCTATTACCCGATAGCCGGTCTTTCCGATGTCGGGCTCCGCGCGCTTCTCCTCGATTGGGGTTTCCCCGAGGAAATCCGGGAACGGATCGGCAGTCTCACCTTTGCGCCCGCGCATGGGTTCATGAAGGGCTTCATCGATCTCATCTTCGAAGCCGGCGGGCGCTTTTATCTCGCCGACTACAAGTCCAATTGGCTCGGTGCGACGCTGGACGCCTACGGCCAGGCCGGTCTCGCCAGGGCCATGGCGCGCGAGGCCTACTACCTGCAATACCTTATCTATTGCGTAGCGCTGCACCGCTACCTCGCCTCGCGCGTTCCGGGATACGACTATGAATCGCGCTTCGGCGGCGTGCGTTATCTCTTTGTGCGGGGCATGCGCCCGGAGTCGGGCCTCGCGTGCGGCGTGTACGCGGATCGTCCGTCCGCCGGACTGATCAGCGCGCTGGACGATTTTCTGCGAACGGGAAAGTTGGATAAACAGTGATACAACTGCTTGAACCCCCGGCACAGGATGCCGAATTCAGCGATCTCGACCGGCACTTCGGCCGCCTGATCGCGCGTCTTTCCCCGCGCGCGGACCCGGGGCTCACCGTGGCGGCGTGCCTCGCGAGCCGCGCCACCGGCGGGGGCGACGTGTGTGTCGATCTTGGCGAGTATGCCGGTCGCCCCGTGCCCGGCTTCGGACTGACGGCGCCGGCGCTCGACGATTGGATCGCCTCGCTCATCAATTCCCCGGCCGTGGGACGGCCCGGCGACTTCCGGCCGCTCGTAGTGGACGGGCGCGGGCGGCTTTATCTGTATCGCTACTGGGACTACGAGCAGCGCCTCGCCGGCAATCTGCTCGCGCGCGCCGCCGCCGCAGCGGACGGTGTGAACGAAACGTTGCTGCGCGCGGGGTTCGCGCGATTGTTCCCCGCTCCGCGGGATGCCGAGCAGAAGCTTGCCGCCGCGATGGCCGTGCTGCGGCGTTTCTGCGTGATTTCCGGCGGGCCCGGCACCGGCAAAACGTTCACGGTGGTGAAGATCCTGGCGTTGCTGGCGGAACAGGCGCAAGGCCGGCGGCTCGCGGTGGGACTTGCCGCGCCGACCGGCAAAGCTGCAGCGCGCGTGCAGGAAGCGATCGATCTGGCACTGGACCGCCTCGACCTCGATCCGGCCGCGCGCGCGTGCATACCGGCCGAGGCCTTCACGATCCATCGTCTGCTCGGCGCGCGCCCCGATTCGGTGTACTACCGCCATCATCGCGACAACCTGCTGCCGCTCGACGTTCTGGTCGTCGACGAAGCCTCCATGGCGGATCTTGCGTTGATGGCCAAGCTCGTCGAAGCGCTGCCCGCCCGCGCCCGGCTGATCCTGCTCGGCGACAAGGACCAGCTTGCATCGGTGGAAGCGGGTGCCGTGCTGGGCGATATCTGTGCGGGTTCGGGGTGGTCGCCGGAATTTGCTGCCCGCCTCGCTGCGGTGACGGAGGTATCCGGCCGGGAGATTGCGCCCGGCGGCGATCATCGCCTGCCGCTCGCGGATTCCATCGCGCTGCTCAACCGCAGCTATCGATTCGGTGCGGACAGCGGAATCGGCACGCTCGCCCAACTTGTGAGACGGGGGGAAGGCGAGGCGGCGCTCCAGTTGCTGCAGGGCGGCGCGCGCAGCGATATCGCATGGCGCACGGTTGCGCCGGCCGAACTGAGGGCCTCGCTCGCGGCCAGCATTCCGGAACGGCTTGCGCCGTATCTCGCTGCCGTGCGCGCCGGCGCCGCGCCCAAAGAGATATTTGAGCGGTTCAATGCGTTCCGGGTGCTCTGCGCCCATCGCAGCGGTCCCGCGGGCGCCGGCACGGTGAATCGCGCGATCGAGGAGGCGCTCGATGATCGAAATCTCATCGACGCGCGCCAGCCGTCGTATGCGGGGCGCCCGGTCATGGTCACCCGCAACGATTACAATCTGCAGCTCTTCAACGGCGATGTGGGCATCATGCTCCCCGATCCCGACGCCGCGGGTCGCCTGCGGGTGTTCTTTCCAGGACGCGAAGGCGACATGCGCAGGTTTGCCCCGGCCCGCCTGCCCGAACACGAAACGGTCTACGCGATGACCGTCCACAAGAGCCAAGGCTCGGAATTTGGTCACGTGCTGATGATTCTGCCCGGCGAAGTCTCGCGAGTGATGAGCCGCGAGCTGGTGTATACGGGCCTTACCCGGGCCCGGGATCACGTCGAGGTCTGGGGCAGCGCAGCCGTATTCGCTCAAGCCGTTCAGCGCCGGCTGACGCGCGCATCGGCGCTGCAGGATCGTCTCTGGCCGACGCGGAACACCGATGGCGTCATGCCATAAGCATGGCGAGAAGCAATGTAACGTATTGTTTTATATTGATAAGTGTATTAAGCCGCGCGCGGGAGGCTCCCGTTTTGCTCGCTAGCCGCAGCCGATTCGTTTAACATCTCGCTCCACGGTTTGGGAGAACAGGGAGGCGGGGGCGGGTATCGCCGCGGTACCGCTGTCAACCAGTCAGCCATCCAGGCGTTCATAACTCTGGATTGGCTGCAACCAATCCGCGTGTGATCACATTTCATTTTCAAAGGAGAGAACCAAATGAAGCAGCTGCTGGCAGCTTTGATTGCTGCAACCTTCGCAACCGTCAGCGTGGGCGCGATTGCGGCCAAGCATGAAGGGGCGATGAAGAAGGACGAAATGAAAAAAGACGAAATGAAAAAAGATGCCAAGAAGGCCGACAAGAAGAAGAAAGACGACAAGAAGAAGAAGGACGACAAGAAGTAAGCTTCAACACACGCTAAAGGCAGGGCCACGGCCCTGCCTTTTTATTTTGTGCGCCCGGCACGGGCGCACTCTTGTGGGTGTAAGTCCCACCGTAAGTTGATCACAGCGAACGAAGCGAAGCGCAACTGCATGAGGGCGACCGAGTGTGGGGAGGAAGCGCGGAGCGAAACTGCGAGCCGATGGAC
>JACQOK010000491.1 GCA_016202565.1 Betaproteobacteria bacterium
GCGCGCGCCCACAACCCCGAACATCCCTGGGACGTCGCCCGGCTGATGGCCGAGCAGGGCCTGCTCGGGATCACGATCCCGGAAAAGGATGGCGGCCAGGGTGGAACGCTGCTGGACGCGGTGATCGCGATCGAGACCGTCGCCCAGGCGTGTCCGCGCAGTGCGGACGTGGTGCAGGCCGGCAATTTCGGCGCGATCCGGGTGCTCGCCGAGTATGGCACCGAGGACCAGAAGAAGCGTTACCTCATGCGCCTGCTCTCGGGCGAAGGCGTGATCTGTGTGGGCATGACCGAGCCGGAAGCGGGTTCCGCCGTAACCGACCTCAA
Organism: Betaproteobacteria bacterium; assembly: GCA_016202565.1. Lineage (GTDB taxonomy): Bacteria > Pseudomonadota > Gammaproteobacteria > Burkholderiales > SG8-41 > DSOT01. The sequence goes on from JACQOK010000491.1 coordinate 327, forward strand.
GACCAAGGCCACGCCGGAGGGCGCCGGTTACCGCGTCAGCGGCGAGAAGGTGTTCACGACCCATGCGCCCTATTCCGACGTGATGCTGACCTATGTGCGCTTCGGCCCGGGCGTGGGCGGCATCGGCTCGGTGCTGATCGAGCGCACGGCGCCGGGCGTGAAGCAGGGCAAGCCATCGCTCTTCATGAACGGCGAGGAGTGGGTCACGACCTGGTTCGACAACGTCTACGTCGCGCCGGAGAACGTCGTGCTCAAGGAGGGCGGCTTCAAGAAGCAGATTGCGGGCTTCAACGTCGAGCGCCTCGGCAACACCGCGCGCTCGCTTGCGCTCGGCCGCTATTGCTACGAGACGGCGCGCCAATGGGCGCTCACACGCAAGCAGTTCGGCCGTTTGCTCGCCGAGTTCCAGGGCATCCAGTGGAAGTTTGCGGAGATGAAAATCAAGCTCGATGCCGGGCAGCTGCTGCTCTACCGGGCCGCGGTGAACGCCGACCGCGGCATGCCGTCCGCCGCAGAGACCGCGATCGCCAAGGCTTACTGCAACCAGGCGGGCTTTGAAATCGCCTCGGAGGCAATGCAGATCATGGGCGGCATGGGCTATACTCAGGAGACCCTGGTCGAGTGGTGTTTCCGCAAGTGCCGCGGCTGGATGATCGCCGGCGGTTCGATCGAAGTCCTCAAGAACCGCATTGCCGAGGGCGTGTTCGAGCGTTCGTTCTCGCAGCGCCCGCCGGAAAAATGAAAAATGGGGTCAGAGTCGATTTTCCCCGGATTTTCCCTGACTTTCTTACTTCCATACGCGGGATCTCAAGAAAATTGACTCTGACCCCATTTTCAAAACTCTTTGAGGCGCTGTTCGAGCCGAAGACGATCGCCCTGATCGGCGCCTCGGGGGATGCGCGCAAGAACACCTCCCGCCCGCAGCGCTTTCTGAAGAAGCACGGCTACTCCGGCAGGGTCATTCCGATCAATCCCGGCCGGGACGAGATTTTCGGCGAGAAAGCCTATCCCGATGTAGTGTCGGTTCCCGAGCCGATCGATCACGCCTTCATCATGGTGCCCGCCGACGCCGTCGCGGCGGCGCTCGAGCAGTGCGCGGCAAAGAAGGTCACGGTCGCCACCGTTTACAGCGACGGCTTCGCCGAAACCGGCGCCGAAGGCCGCCGCAAGCAGGAACGCCTGCTCGCCATCGCGCGCGCGGGCGGCGTGCGCCTGGTCGGCCCCAACTGCATCGGGCTTGTCAGCACCGAACCTGCGTGCGCGCTGTCGGTAAACGCGGTACTCGAATTCGCGGAGATCCGAAGGGGACCGCTTGCCATCGTCTCGCAAAGCGGCAGCATGATCGGCGGACTCATGTCGCGCGGCCTCGGCCGTGGGGTGGGGTTCTCCAAACTCATTTCGGTGGGGAATGAAGCCGATCTCGGCGTGGGAGAAATCACCGATCTGCTGGTCGACGACCCGCACACCGGGACGATTCTGCTGTTCATGGAAACGATGCGCGACGCCGATCATCTCGCGCGCGCGGCCCGGCGCGCTTATGCAGCCGGCAAGTCCATCATCGTCTATAAACTGGGCCGCTCCGAAGTCGGACAGGACCTTGCCGCCTCGCACACCGGCGCGATGGCCGGCGGCGACGAGATGGCCGACGCGTTCTTCCGCGCCCACAGCATGCTGCGCGTGGACCTGCTCGAGACGCTGTTCGAGCTGCCGGCGCTCGTCGCCGGCCAGAAGCCGGCGCCACGGCATCGCATTGCGGTCATGACCACGACCGGCGGCGGAGCCGCGAGTGTCGTCGACCGGCTGGGTACTTTCGGCCTGGACGTCGTGGCGCCGACCGACCAGGTGGTGGCGAACCTGGCGCAGAAGAACATCAGGATCAGCAAAGCACGCCTCACCGATCTCACGCTCGCCGGCGCCAGGAAGGAGATCTACAGCGCCGTGCTGAACGAGTTGCTCGCCTCCGATCACTGCGACTTGGTGCTCGCGGTGGTCGGCAGTTCGGCGCAGTTCCAGCCGCAGATCGCGGTCGAGCCGATCGTCGAAGCCGAGCGGCGCGGCAAGCCGCTCGCCGCGTTCTGCGCGCCGCATGCAGAACATTCGCTCAAGCTCCTCGCCGATGCCGGCATCGCCGGCTTTCGCACGCCGGAATCCTGCGCCGACGCCATCCGCGCCTGGCGCGAATGGACAGCGCCGGTCGATTCACCCGCGATCGACCGAAACAAACTCGCTGCCGCAGGCGCGTTGCTCGGTGAATCGCCGCGGGTGAACGAATACGACGCCTGCCGCGTCTTCGCCGCGCTCGGCGTGCCCCAGGCGGCAAGTGAAATCATCGCCGCGCCGGAACAACCGGCCAGCGTCGGCTTCCCCGTCGTCGCCAAAGTGCTCTCCCCCGACATCGCGCACAAGACCGATGCTGGCGGCGTCGCGCTCAATATTGCGGATGCGGCCGCGCTCAGGGCGGCGGCGCAGGAGATTCTCTCCCGGGTGCGCGCAAAGCATCCGGGCGCCCACATCAACGGCATTCTGGTGCAGCGCATGGAGAAAGGGCTGGCGGAAGTGATCGTGGGTTACAAGCGCGATCCGCAGGTGGGCCCGATCGTCGTGCTCGGCATCGGCGGCGTGCTCGCCGAAATCTACCGCGACTTCGCGCTGCGGCTGGCGCCGGTGACGGCCGAAGGCGCGCTGCGCATGATCGAGGAAGTCAAAGGGCTCGCGATCATTCGCGGCTACCGCGGCATGCCGCGGGGGGACCTCGCTGCGCTCGCGCAAACGGTGAGCGCGTTCTCCCAGCTCGCCGCGCTGGAGCCGGTGAAGGAAGCCGAGATCAATCCGCTGATCGTCAAGCCCGAAGGTGAAGGCGTGGTCGCGGTGGACGGCTTGATCGTCCGCAAAGACGAGAAGGCATTTCAATAATGCCGTTCGCCCCGAGCTTGTCGAGGGGCTCGAGACGAACGGGAATGAAGTCGAGGGGCCTGTCCCGAACGAAGTCGAGGGGTGAACGTGACTGCGGTATTTATGAAATGCGCTGTAGAAGGGTAGCGGAACGAACGCCGGGTGTTGGGGTTCACGCGTTCACCCCAACCTACGATTTCTGCACGAATGCCAGGTGTATTGGGGTTCACGCGTTCACCCCAACCTACGATTTCTGCACGATCTCGTCGGCACCGCGACCGTGCGTTGATGCCAATCTCTTTAATCTTACTGTGTCACGAAAGTATCGTAGCCCGGAAGGAGCGAAGCGGATTCCGGGAATTCCTCTCCCGGATTTCATTTCATTCCATCCGGGCTACC
>JACQOK010000054.1 GCA_016202565.1 Betaproteobacteria bacterium
GCGCATGTGCCACTCGACATAGTAGGCGAGCATGCACAGCAGGATGTGCGCGCGCACCCGATCCGGCAGGTGATGGTGGATGGGACGCACCTTCAGATCGACCGTCTTGAGTGAGCGGAAGGCGCGTTCCACATCGCTCAAGGACTTGTAGCTGCGCACGATATCGGCGGCCTCGATGATCTCAGCATCAAGCGGCGTGCGCAGCACGTAAATCCCATCGAGCGCGGCCTCCTGCTCGACCTTCTGCTGGTCGATGCAGTAGCTGAAGCTCGCCTTCCCAATCGTTAGCTTGAAGTGCTTGGCGACCTTGTATTTGTTGACCACCCGGCCCACGCGCACGCCGATCTTGTCGGCCCCTGTGAGCTTCTTTCGCGCCACCATCGCGCATACCTTATCCAGCTCGGCTGCGGTCGCCTGCAGCAAGTCAGCGCGCTTGGCTGCGCGCAATTGCGCGAGCTGCGGATTGCGGCAGGCGACCAGCCGCTCGCCCGGGTAGTCCGGGTGCGTGAACTCGAGCAGATTGCGCTCATCGAACAGGCCCATCTGCAGGCCGCCTTCGTCCACCAGAGCGCGAACTGTGCGCTCTTCATGGCGGTGATCCAAGCGACGCCCGGCACGCGCTTGAACTCGTCGATCGCCTTCTGCGAGATCATGCCCCGGTCGCCCACCACCACCATGGACTCGATGCCGAAATCGGCTTGAATGCGCCTGACCTGCGGCAGCACGGTTTTGCAATCCGCCGTATCACCCTCGAACACCGACACCGCCACCGGGCAGCCGCGCGCATCGGTCACCAGGCCGTAGTTCACCTGGAGCTTGCCCTTCTTGCCATCACGGTTGTGGCCGAGTTTCGCCAACGGGCAGCACGTGCCCTCGAAGTAGCTCGAGGATAGATCGTAGAGCACCAGCCCGCCGCAGCTCAGGTGCCGCTTCGCCAATTTCTTCTCGATGGCCGCTTGGCGCTCGAGCAGCCAATCCATCGCACCATAAAGATCGTCCTCGTCGGCGTGCTCCACACCAAACTCCTGCGCGAGCGTCGTGGTATGCCACCAGCGCGTGGTGGCGAGCTTGGTATGCGGCGCCAGTATGCGCGCGGCAACCATCGCACACACCCGATCGCGCTCAGCCGAAGGACGCGTGCCGATCAATTGCGCAAAACCGAGCTGTTGCATGGCGCGACGCACAGCCTGTACGTGTCCGTGCGTGCGCGAGGCAATCGCCTCGAACAGCCCTGTGGCCGGCGCGAGTGTCTCGCCACGCAAAATCGCGCGGATCGCGAAGATTTGTTCGTCGGAGAGCGACGACAGATTCGCGAGCGTGCGTTTGCGCACGCGCTGGCCTTCGCGGAACGATTCTCGCAGCAGATAGGCGGGACGCGAGCCGCGATTCGGAATAATGTCGATGTGCATGACCACATCGTACCGAGCTTCGCTGGGGAGTACAACCCCCTGCGTACATGGCTACGCCTTGTAGCCCCCACACGACCGCCAAGCCGCTGAACTGCCTCAGCTTTTACACGTCGACTATGCCCGAAGCAGGGGGAACTTCGGATTAGATCTCTTGATGCGTCGCCGCCCCTCGCTGCGGTGAAATCAAATTACATTATCCAATAGAGTGCCTTCTTTTTACAGGTTATTTGTCGGCTTGCCTCGATCAACAGACCGCGGCGCTCCGGGACAACGTATCTACTCTCTCCGTCGCTGGGGAATGCGCGCCGTTGACGGACGTAGCCTAAAAAGCTACGATCGTTGCGAAATTAGCAACGATATTGCCTCTCTCACAACAATGGCAGTCAATCTTGCTTCGATCCTTTTCGGCGCCTACCGCCGTGATGCGCTCGCGCTGCTCCTGCTGCACCCCGAGGTATCGCTGCACGTGCGCGAGATCGCGCGGGTAACGGGGAAGGTGCCCGGGACGTTGCTGCGTGAATTGAATCTCCTCGCTGATGCCGGCTTGCTTGTGCGCAAGCCCGTCGGCAACCAGGTGCATTTTCAGGCGAACCAAGCTTGTCCCATCTACGAGGATCTGCGCGAAATCTTGAAAAAGACCGCCGGCGTCGCGGACGTGCTGCGCGAGGCCCTCGAGCCCCTGACCGGTAAGATTCGGGTAGCGTTTGTGTACGGTTCGGTGGCGCGGGGCGATGAGCGGGCGGGGAGCGACCTCGACGTAATGATCGTCGGGGATGCCACGTTCGCAGAAGTAATCGATGCATTGACACCCGCGCACGAAGCGTTGAGGCGGCAGATCAATCCAAATCTTTTTTCGCTCCCGGAATTCAAGGAAAAAATGGCGAGCGGAGAACCGTTCCTGAAACGAGTATTGGAAGACAAGAAGATTTTCCTCATCGGCGGCGAGGATGACATTAGACAACTTGCTTCGCATCGGAAAACTAAAGCCCCACGCCGCAGATAGAATCGAGATCGCGCGCTTGTTAAATGTGGGTCGCCCGCGAGTGTATTGCCGACGCTGGGCGCGTGTTGGATGCGGTGCGCGCGTGGCTCGGTGCCAATCGAGCTGATCTCATTTGAGCACCGTCAAATGAAAAGTACAACTATGACAAACTACACGGGTTTGATCTTATGCGTCGCATTCCTTGCCGCGATCGGCGCCGGACCGCTCCATGTCGGACAAGCGGTGGCGGCGGACGGAGCAAAAGCAGTGGCAGCGAACTATCCGACCCGGCCGGTGCGGCTCGTCGTGCCGTTTCCGCCGGGCGGCGGCGCCGATTTCATGGGGCGGCTCGTGGCGCAGGGCTTGAGCGAAAAGCATGGCTACACGGTCGTGGTGGACAATCGCGGCGGGGCGGGCGGGGCAATCGGCGGCGCGCTCGTCGCCAAGGCGACACCTGACGGGTACACCCTGGTGCTGGCGAACAACACGACGCATGTGATGGTGGTGGCGATCAACAGGAAACCGCCATACGACCCGCTGCGCGATTTCACACCGGTCTCGATGGTGACCTATGCGCCGCAATTGCTGGTGACTTCGACGACGATCCCGCCCCGCACCGTGAACGATCTGATCGCGCTTGCCAGGTCGAAGCCCGGCGCGCTCAACTATGCCTCGGGCGGCAACGCGTCGCAGACGCATCTCGCGGCGGAGCTGTTCCGTGTCACGGCGGGAATCAATGTGAAGCACATCCCCTACAAAGGGACCGGCCCGGGGTTTACTGCGCTGATGAGCGGGGAGGCGCAGTTCATGTTCGTGAGCATGCCCGCTGCGATGCCGCACGTGCAGGGTGGGCGGGTCCATGCGCTGGCGATCACGGGCGCGAAGCGATCCGCACTGCTTCCCCGCATGCCGACGCTTTCGGAGTCGGGGATCAGCGGCTTCGAAATCAATCCGTGGTTCGGCGTGCTCGGGCCGGCCGGGCTTCCCGCGTCGATCGTGCGCAAACTGAACGCCGATCTGGTCTCGGCGGTCCGCAGCGACGACACGAAACGGCGTCTCGCGAGTCAGGGCGCCGAGGCGACCGGCAGCAGCCCGGCCGAGTTCACTGCGGTGATCAAGCAGGAGCTCGACCAGTGGACCCGCATCGCCGAACAGATCGGGATACGCAATTAGTCGAACACGATTGGAGCATTCTGATGCCGACATTCCGCAGCGCGCCCGATCTGGAAATGTACTATCAGGTCGATGGTTTCACCGATCCCTGGACCGAGCCTGAGACGATTCTGATGCTGCACGGGAACTGCGAGAGCGGCGCGGCCTGGTACGCGTGGGTGCCGCATCTTGCCCGCCGCTTTCGCGTCGTGCGTCCGGATATGCGCGGTTATGGGGCCTCGACCCCGATGCCGCGCGATTTTTCATGGACGCTCGACATTCTTATCGACGATTACATCCGGCTGATGGACGCGCTCGGCATCCGGCGGTTTCACCTGGTCGCCGCGAAAATCGGCGGGACCATCGCTCGTGCGTTTGCCGCGCGGCGCCCCGAACGGGTGCTCACGCTTACGGTCATCGGGACGCCGCCGGCTGCGCGCCCCGGCGCGGAGCGTATTCCCGCCTTGATCGAGGAGTTCGAGCAACACGGGGTCGAGCATTGGGCGCGACGAACCATGGCGGGCCGGCTCGGCGAGGGCTTTCCCGCGGAAGGGGCTGAATGGTGGACGAAGTTCATGGGACGCACGGCGGTATCGACCTTGATCGGTTTCAGCAAAGGGATCAACTACGCCAATATCAGCGCCGATCTGTCGAAGATCGCGTGTCCCACGCTGGTCATCACCACCGAGGAGAGCGGGCTCGCTTCCGTGGAGCGCACGCGCGAGTGGCAACAGATGATTCCCGATTCCCGCCTGCTGGTGCTGCCCGGCAATTCCTACCACGTCGCGGCGAGCGATCCCGACCCGTGTGCGCAGGCGACGCTCGAATTCATCTCGCGAAGCGACGGCGTCTAGCGACGCAGGCCGGGTAACCGATGTAGCGGGAAAGCGTACGGAAAGACGCGCCATAAGGAGAAAGCGATGAGCCAGAACTTTAGGTCGACACTCGTGCGCGCGTTTTTCTTGCGCGGCGCAACAAAGACTATTTCGGCGGGATGACGGGCAGCAACAGGTAGGCCTGCCGATCCGGTCCCGTGTGCAGCGTCACGTCGCCACCGAATACCTTGGCGGGCCGGTCGCGCGAGTCGTTGTGACGGAACGGTCCGACGCCGGTGAAGATTGCACCCAGCGTGCCGAGTCCCTTAGCCGTGCCGCCGGACCATTCGTAGTCGCGGCCGCGCACGCTCAAGGCGATGCGACAGCCCGCGGGGACCACTATGCAGGTCGGCCACACCTCGATATCGAGTTCGTAGATTTCGCCCGGTTTCAACTTCTGGATTTCGTCGTGAGTGTGGTAGGGCCGGTAGGGCAGGGACAGCGCCTTATCGAGCTTGCGATGAGAGGCCCGCAGCCAGCCTTGCGCGATCGGCGTATGCGGGTCGAGCGCACCCATGAAGGTGACTTCCTTCAGATCGGGCGCGAAGACCCGCACCACCAGGAAAAGATCGGCATCCTCGGTGGTTGATGACACCCACAGCTTCGCCGCGATCGGGCCGGTAATCTCGGTTTCCTTCTCGAGCGGCGCCGTAAGAAACGTCACGCCGTCCGAGAAGCCGCCGTAAGTGATTTTGCCAGGGGTTTCCTGAGCGCTTGTCGTCAGCACAAGGCTTTCGGGCTGCAAATAAAACTTCGTCCATTGCGTGCGCGCGAGCGGCCACTCGTTCTCGGGACGCTCGACGAACTTCTCGCCCGGATGGCGCACCTGCAGCACGACCTTCGGCTGCTTCGACCAGCCGCTGTCCTCGCCCTTCAGGAAATGAGCGAAGAAGCGCCTCTGGATTTTCACACCATAATCGGTGTAGAACTCGGTCCAGTGCTCGATGCCGTGCACCTCGAGCCA
>JACQOK010000488.1 GCA_016202565.1 Betaproteobacteria bacterium
CGCTTGCGGTGCGCGCGCTCCGAGTATGGCTTTCAGCAGATCACGTGGCGTCTCGGCGTTGACCAGCGTGCCTTCGGGAAGGCTCACACCGAACCGGCGCTCCACGCGCAGCGCGAGTTCCACGCGTCCCAGGCTGTCGAGACCCATGTCCCGGTCGAGCGTACTGTCAAGCGTCAGGTTCGCCGCGCCGCGGGCCGGGTGCAGTTCGGCCCCGAGCTGGCGCACGATATCGAGCAGCGCGTCAGCCGGTAACTCCGGATTCATCATCGAGTGTTCCTGCTGAATGCGGCACTGGATGGTCGCCGACCACTCCCATGCAGCTGCGTTGGATGGTAGCACACTCGAATTTGCATGAATGCCAGCCGGGGCTAAATGGCGCGGCCGCTGCATTGCCCGAAATAAAGTCGGCTGCTGTAAGTGATTAATGGATCATCCTCGCGCCCGCATTGCGCAGGTGCGCCTGCCAAGATGACGGACTTTGAGGGGTATCCTATGGCTGCTGCAGGAGGGATTCGTAGATCGCAGTCGTTTCGCTCGATGGCTCAACGCTGAGCACCGCCGAAAACGTCTTGCGGCAGCGCTGGTAGATGTCGACTGCTTCGGCATTTCGTCCCAGCTGCCGGTAGCTGAGCATCAGATGTCGGTAAAAGCCTTCGGCGAGATTGTCCGCTTCGAGACTGCGCTGGAAGTAGTCGACCGCTTTTTCCCACCGCCCGGCCTGCTGCCAGTAATGACCGATTTCGCCCATTGCCCGCACGAACCGGTTGCGCAGCCGTTCACGGGGACTGATGTACCAGGACTCGTCGGTATCGCCGGCGATGAAGGGCCCGGCGTAGAGGGCAAGGGTGCGCTCGGCAAGCTGCGTGAGTCGTGTCTCATCGATCTTCTCGCGCGGTCCCTTGAGCAGCCGGTCGGTCTCTGCCGTGATCTGCTCGAAGGCCCAGGTGTCGACCCAGAAATACTGCGGATTCAGGGTGAGTCTGCCCTCCTGCAGGAGGAGGGCGCGGTCTTCCCCGAGGAGTTTGCGCAGGCGGTGCAGAGTCGTGGTGAACGACCGGTGCGCGGAATCGCCGTCGATGCGCGGCCACAACGCTTCGCTCAGTTGTTCTTCCCTGACACGGTTGCCGCCATATGCGATCAGTGCCTTGAGCAGACCCAGCGGCCGGCGCTGGGCCTTGCCGGTAAACGTGAGCGGCTGGTCGTCCTTGAGCAGGTTGAACTGGCCGAAAGTGTGAATCCTGAAGGGCCACGGCCAGCGTTCACCGGCCGCCATGGAACTCGCCGGTTTGAGCCCGCGGCGGCGGATCAGTCCTTTCACGTAATCGGTTTCGATCCCGGCTTCGAGCGCATGGGCGCACACCGCCGCCATCATGGCCGGGTTCCAGCAGGGGAAGGTGATGTAATTGCGCGGCTTGCCCAGTTCCAACGCATATTGCAGTGCTTTCATTCCGGAGCGCGGCCGCCCGTATTCGAGGGCGAGGTGGCCATAGTTGATGAGCGTCATGAACTCGAGCAGATGGTTGCGGATGTGACGCGCGATGTTGTGTACTTGTTCCAGATGTTCGCTCGCCTTGCGCTGCTCTCCGCACGCAAACAACACCTGCGCCGACATGACGCGGCACATGACTTCGAAGTACGGGCAGCCGACCTCCACCGCCATCCGCAGCGCGAGCTTCTGTTCCTGGTAGGCGCGCAGCGTGTCCTGGCGCAGGATGCCCGCCCACGCCGAAAACAGGTGATTGAGACAGCGATCGAAGCGCGGCGTGGTCGCCGGCAGGTCGGCGAGCTGCTGGAGGAGCTGCTCCGCGACGTCGAGTTTCCCCGCACCCAGGGCGCCGCCCGCGCCGTAGGCGAGCAATTGCGAGCTCAACACGTGCACCCCGGCCGTCCGTTCGATATCGAGCCCTTCCTGCATCGCTTTCAGGCACGGCTCGTGCATTGCGGTGAGCATGTAATACATGGTCTCCACCGTTTTCAGCTTGGTGAGCTGGAACGGGGAAACATTAGCGCTCTGCGCGAGATGCTGCATGCCTTCGATCACCGCCCATGCTTTCGGATAATGGCCCGCCCAGATGATGCTGATCGCCACCAACGGTTCCACGGACATGCGCAAATTGGGGTCGGGCGACGCCCGGGAGGCGCGGTAGGCGCGATCGACCCAGTACTCGAGATCGCGGTGCTGAGGCTGGCGCAGCACCATCGAAATGAACATGCTCGAAGCCACGCGCGCGTCCACGCCGCCGGTCATCAGCTGAGGGTATTCGCGCGCCAGCTTGTCGAGGACGGGGATCCACCGGTCGACGAGCGAAAAGTCGTCCAGCTCGTAGAGAATCGCATCCATCGCGCCGGAGGCGCTCAGCAGCAGACCCTTTACATCCGGTTCGGGTTGCGCGCTGAAACGCTCGAACGTCTGTTCATAGAGCAGCCGGCTTTCGCGCGGCGCTACCGGCAGTCGGCTCGCCGCGAGCCAGTAGAGTGCCCACGGGTGCTGCTGCGCGGCGTCCTTCGGCATGGCCTCGACCCATTGTGCGAGCGTTTCGCTGCGTCCCTGGTCCAGCAGGGTGGCGCCGTGGCGATCGATGACCTGCACCATGCTGCTCCAGTCGCCCGTCTCGCGCAGCAGGGCCACCGCCTCGGAAACCTGGCCGATCGCTTCGAGCATCGCGGCCGACGCACGCTGCAGCTCGATGCGCCGCCCCTTCCCGAGGGTTTCCGCCGCGCGCGAGAGCAGGAATTCCCGCAGCAGCGGATGATATTGGTAGACCGGTTCCGGCTGTGCCTGCTTCAGGCTGACGAAGTAGTTGTTCTGGTAGAGATGGGCGAGAATGGCGCCCGCATCAGCGTGGCCGGTGAGTTCTTCCGCCATAGCGGCCGTCATCTGGGAGAGGTACGGGGTGTTGAGCAGCAACTCCTGGGTGCGGCTGTCGGATTTCTGGAAAATTTCCCCGGCGAGATAATCGAACACGAGCTGCGGCGTGGAGAGATCCTGCGGCTCGCCCAGTGTCTCATCGATGCCGGCCTGTTCCAGCATCAGGATGAGCCCCGCCGCCCAGCCCTGGGTCTTGTTGTAGAGTTTCTCCAACGCTTCCGTGGAGAGCTTTCTCCCGCGCTTTCTGGCAATCGCGTTCGATTCTTCCTGCGTCAGGCGCAAGTCGTTCCAGCCCACTACTTCCATGGCTCGATTGGCGCGCAGCCGCGCCATCGAAGCCGGCGGGTCGCTGCGGCTGATGAAAATGACGCTGCCGCCAGGCGGGATTTCTGACAAGGCGTCGCGCATCACGAGGTGGAGCGCGGACTGCGCCGGTACGTCCTGATAGCCGTCGAACACTAATGAGAAAGGGGACTTCAAGCGATGAAATAGCGCCTGAAAATAGCGGCGCGTAAACGTGGAGAGGCCGGCGTGATACTCGGGAGTGAGGACCGGCAGAGAATCCTTTGCGCTTTTCTGATACTCGGCGGCGGCAAGCCCGAGGTAGTAATAGAAAGTTGCCACGTCGGCGTCGCCCTCATCGATCTGGTACCAGAGCGACGGCAGCTTGCGGCTCTCCAGGTAGCTTGCCACCAACGTTGTCTTGCCGGCACCGGGCGGCCCGGTGATCCAGACCACCGGGCATGCGCGCGCCCGGTCAAGCAGTTTGTACAAGCGGTCGCGCGGCAGCACGCCCGCCAGCGTGGGCCGTGTTGTCTTCCCCAAGGAGACAGGTTTCATTTTTTTTGTCGTGAACCGCGTATGCTCATTCTAGCTCACATTCCCGGCGTTGATAACGGTCGATGACATGAGGCGGGCGGCGACGGATTGATGGCAATCGCGAGTCCTGCATCCTTGCGGGTGCGTCGGTTGACAGCACTGCAAAATGCGAGCAGCCTTAAAATGAAACTGGCATGAGGTGTCGTGCATCGTGGTCGCTGCTGCTGATGCACGAGCCCAGGCACGTAAGCGGAGCGTGCGATGGCTGAATGGATCTGGGTGCTGGTGGTGCTGGGTGTCGCTTGGGCGCTGGCGTACTGGCGCGCCTCACTGCCGCTATGGACAGCGGCAGTGGCAGCGGCGATCGTTGCTATCGGTTTTTCCGCTGAACTCGGACGAACGGCCACGGTGCTGCTGTGGACCGCGTTCGTGTCGATCGCCGCCATACTCAACGTCGCGCCGTTGCGACGCGGTCTGATCGCCAGGCCGTTACTGCGATGGTTCCACCGGGCATTGCCGCAGGTTTCGCAGACCGAACAGGAAGCGCTCGACGCCGGTACGGTGTGGTGGGACGGCGAACTCTTCAGCGGCAATCCGGACTGGCGCCGGCTGCTGGCGCTCGCCAAGCCCGAGCTTTCGGCCGAGGAAAAGGCATTCCTTGCGGGCCCGGTCGAAGAACTGTGCGCCATGCTCGACGACTGGACGATCACCCACGAGCTTTATTATCTGCCGCCGGAGGTATGGAAGTTCGTCAAGGAGAAGGGCTTTCTCGGGATGATCATCCCCAAGCAGTACGGCGGCCTGGGTTTTTCCGCACTGGCGCATTCCGAGGTGGTGATGAAGCTCACC
>JACQOK010000006.1 GCA_016202565.1 Betaproteobacteria bacterium
GACTTTATCTGCGTTCATCTGCGTTCATCGGCGGTTTCATTGAAATTCACGCGGCCTTCGTTGCAGGCCGCCATTCACCGCCGGCTACTTCGCGCGCGTCGGTAATGCAACCGGTGAGGGCCGAGGCGGCGACGGTCGCGGCCGAACCGATCCAGATCTCCGAATTCGGGTTGCCGAGCCGCCCCTTGAAATTGCGGTTCGCGCTCGAGATCACCACCTGTCCGTCGCCGGTGATGAGATGTCCGGTGATGTTGACGCACGTGCCGCATCCCGCGGCCTCGACCGAGGCGCCGGCCGCGGTGAGCGCCTCGATGAGCCCTTCGCGCGCGGCGGCGAGATAGACCTGCCGCGAGGCGGGCGTGACGATCATGCGCACGCCCCTGGCGATGCGCCTGCCATTCAGGATGGCCGCCGCCTGCCGCAGGTCATCGAGCCGCCCGTTGGTGCAGGTGCCGATCAGCGCAATGTCGATTTTCTGTCCTTTGACTTCCGGCACGCCGATCACGTCGTCGATGCGGTGGTTGCGCGCGACCTGCGGTGCGAGTGTCGAAGCCTCGATCTCGATGCGTTCGACATAGCGCGCGTCGGCATCCGCCCTGACCGGCCGCGGCTCGCGCGCGCCGTGCGCTTTGAGCCAGGCGCGAGTCTTCTCGTCCGCTTCGAGGATCGCTGCCTTGGCGCCGAGTTCCGCCGCGTGATTGGCGAGCGTCATGCGATCGTCGATTGCCATTGCCGCTACCGCCGTGCCGCAGTATTCGAGCACGCGGTAGTTGGCGCCCTCCGCCTTGAGTCGCCCCAGCATGGTGAGCGTCACGTCCTTCGCCCACACGCCGGGCGCGAGCCGCCCCTTCAATTCGACGCGGATCGTTTCCGGCACGCGGAACCAGAGCTTGCCGGTCATCATCACGGCCGAAACGTCCGTGCCTTCGACACCGGTGCCAAGCGCGTTGAACGCGCCGTAGGTCGTCGAATGCGTATCGGTACCGACCACGAGATCGCCGCACGTCAAATGCCCGCCCTCGGGCAGGACCTGATGGCAGATGCCGTCGCCCACATCGTAAAGAACCGCGCCATGCTGGTCCGCGAAGGCGCGCATCGCGACATGGGTGTTCGCGGCCTCCACGTTGGGCGGCGGCGAATAGTGATCCAGGACGAAAGCGGTTCTCGCGGCAAACGGCAGGCGCTCCACGCCGAGCTGCTCCACTCTCTTCAGCGCGTTGCCGGCGCGCGCGTCGTGCACCATCGCGAAGTCGACACTCGCGACCACGACATCGCCCGCCCCGACGGTCTTGCCGCCGGCGTGGGCGCCGAGAATTTTTTCGGCAATGGTCGAGCCCATTGACCCTCCAGGTCGGATTGGTAAGCGCGCTGAACGGCACGGAAAGAGCCGCTGCGGAAAGGTCGTTATTTTATCAGGCTTTCACGCCGCGAATACGTAAAGATCAACCGGCATCGCATCAAGACCGGGTAGCCCGGAAGGAGCGAAGCGCATTCCGGGAGCACGGTTTTCTTTGGAGGCCTTCGTCCTCGCTTCTCCCGGCTCCGGATTTCATTTCATTCCGTCCGGGCTACGCACCTTCAAGCCTCGCGCTTCGCGTCTTTAACCACGTTCATGCGCCGGCAAGCGTCGAGGAACAAGTGGCCATCGGTTCCCAGCACGATGAGCTGCACGCCGCGCCTGGCCACCGCACGCCCGTAATCCGGATCGAGGCAGTTGCCGATCATCGTCATCACGTACTTGCCGTGGCGGCGGGAAGCGCCAATGACTTTGTCGAGCGCCGCGTCCAGTATCGGATCATCGAATGTCGCTCCCAGAACACCGAGCGAGATGGCGAGATCCGTCGGCCCCACGAAAAAGACATCCAGCCCCGGCACCGTCGCGAGCTCGTCGAATTCTTCGATGGGCGCCTTGTCTTCGAGCAGGGGAATCACCATGACCGCGGTTCGCCCGCCGCGCATACTCGTTCCAGTCACCCGGTGTGTAGCGCGCGGCACGCACGATGGGGCATGCCCCGCGCCCGCCTTCCGGGGCATACGCCACCGCCTGCAGCGCCGCCATGCAGTTCTCGCGGTTCGCGTGCGGCACGGCGATGCTCATCGCGCCCAGATTGAGCAGCTTCTTGATCAGCGCGAGATCGACCTCGGGCACGCGCACGAACGGCGTGATGCCGGCGGCATCCGCAGCCCGGATGAGATGAGCGCAGCGGTCGAGATCGAGGGCACTGTGCTCCATGTCGATGATGACGAAATCGATCCCTGCGGCGGCCATCATCTCGACCACCATCGGACTCCCGGTGAAAAGAATCATGCCGGTGAGAACTTCGCCGCCGGCGAGCGCGCGCCGGATCCTGTTTTCCATTAGCGGGGCCAAAGAAGGAGACGTCAGCGAGCGTACTTTCGGCGCAAGTAATGGTCAAGGCACCGAAACCTCTCCAAACATAGACCAAAATCATGGCGGCACGCGCGCGAATGTGGTAATAACGCACTTTCGTTTTCGACGGCGATCTTCGCATCATGGCCAATTCCGATTCGCTCACCGCCTACGTTGCACGGTTCATCACCCGGACCCGTGCTTCCGCCATCCCCAAGGACGTGATGCACCAGGGCAAGCGCTCGATCCTCGACGGTATCGGGCTCGCGCTCGCCGGCAACGCCGCCGAATCGGGGCACATCGTCCGCAGCTATCTCAAGACGCTCGGTTGTCCGACCGACAAAGGCTGCACGGTGATCGGAACGAATCTCAAAGTGCCGGCGCGGTTCGCGGCGTTCGCCAACGGCATCGCGATCCACGCCGACGACTACGACGATACCCAGCTCGCGGTGGCCAAGGACCGCGTCTGCGGGCTGCTCACACAC
>JACQOK010000041.1 GCA_016202565.1 Betaproteobacteria bacterium
CGTCATCCGTCGGGACGGCGATGGCGGGCGGCAGAAAGCCGGCGTACGGGTCCTCCTCCTCGCTGGCTCGGCCCGATGTCGACGTGCCGATGTGTGCCGGAACGCCCTGGGCCGTGACCTCTATCCACTCGCAGCCGGTATAGTTGTCTCCATGGCGGGGAAACCTCAGCCGCCAGAGTGTCGCGTAAATGCTCATCAACGCCTCGCGGGCGAACGCTGCGGCTAAGCGGCCGCGGCTTTCAAGCGGTCCGCTTTAGCCGCTTGTTCGGCGCCCTGGGCCGGCGACGCCATGGAATCGCAGCCGCCTCTGCAGTGTCGACCAGCACCGACCTCGTACGCCGGTCGGCGACTAGTGACGGCATCATCGAGGCCGAGTCCCCCACGCGAGGTATTGCGAGCCGAGCAGGCGCTCTTCAACGTAGCACTCAGGAATCAGCTCCAGCACAATGGTGAATGGAGGGCGAGAACGGTCGAAGGTGGTAATGAAGGGCAGGGCGTAGGCCACTGTGACCGGGTTGATGAGCCACCCGCGCCAGCCGCGCGCGAGCTTGCCGCCAGCGGCGACGAGGCGGCCAGCAGGCTTGAGGAACTTCATCGCATGCGGAAGCGCCGTCGACGACATCGTTATGTCGTGTACATAGAAGCACAGCATCCCGTCCAGCAGCTCCTCGAGTTCAAAGGTTTCGGCATCGGCTTCGAAGAGCCGGACGTTCTGCCAGGTGCCGTCTGTCGCCTTACGGCGCGCGATGGCCAACATGTCCGGACTGACTTCGATGCCGTAGACGGTTCCCGCATCGCCGACTGCCTGGCGCAGCAGTGGGATGCTGAGACCCGTTCCGCAGCCGAGGTCGAGCACGCGATCACCGGTGCGGAGCCCAAGCCGCGCAACTGCTTCCCGGCGCAACCGGTCCGTGGCTGGCGCAATCAGCCCATCGTAGAGCCAGGCGGTGTGACGATATTTCCGCTTGATTCTTTGGACGTCCATCGCGCGTCACCCCTGTGTCGCCGAACGCCCGGTTGAGCGGCCGGTGAAGCCAGTCCGCTCCAATCGGTTGTTCGGCGGTCTCCACGCGGACCTTCGCTCCTGCACAGCTCTTCTCTAGGAAGGTCGCTCAGTACCACAGCTCCAGCAGGTCGTGAACTGTGGCTCCAGGTCTTGCGCGCACCTCGGACACCGCCAGCCAGTGCGGGGTCCAATGCGCTCGGTCTTGCCGGACTCGTACTCCTGGATCACGCGCCTTGCTTCTGCTTCGCGACTTTCATCCAGGACCCAGACCGTAGGCCAGGTTTCCACGAAAGGCAACTCGCCACGAGCTACCCAAAGATCCTCGCCGCGCACAGACACGCCCAGGCCGTGAGACTCAAGCAGCCCTCGCACGAAATGGGCCTCGGTCACGTCGTGAGCGGTGAACACCTGCTTCACGTCTCGCACCTCCGCTGGTGCGCCGAACGCTGCGTTAAGCGGCGGCGCGCTTGAGCGCCGGCCGACTTCAACGCTGAGTTGGGCAGCTCTTCGAAGCTCTTATTCAATCAACTGATCCGCCCGAAGCAACAGGGACTGAGGGATCGTGAGGCCGAGGGCCTTCGCGGTCTTTATGTTGATGACGAACTCGAATCGTGTCGGCTGCTCGACGGGCAAGTCGCCCGGCTTCGCTCCCTTCAGGATCCTGTCGACGTAGCTCGCGGCGCGCCGATAGATGTCGGTGAAGTTTGCCCCGTAGGACATTAGGCCACCCGACTCGGCGAACTGCTTCAGGTTAGACAGCGAAGGTAAGCGGTGCCGCACAGCTAGGTCCCCGGCCTGCCAAGCTGATGCGGTGAGAACTCCCTGAACGATCACGGCGCCCGCCCGCTGATTCGTCATCGCGGCAAACGCTGCATCGATCTCCTGAGGGCGGCGCACGTCCACGACGTGGAGCTGGACCCCTGTTCTCTTGGCAGCAGCCTGAGCCTCGTCGACGAAGGACTTTGCGAAAGGATCGGCTGCATTGATCAGCAAGCCAACGCGCGTCAGGCCCGGGATGAGTTCTCGAAGCAGTTGGATTTGCTTCCCCTGAAGCTCCGCACCGAGGCCGGTTATCCCCGTGATGTTTCCTGCTGGCCGCGCCAGGCTCGCCACGAAGCCTGTCGCCACCGGAGCTCCGGCTGGCGCCATGACGATGGGGATCGTGCTCGTCGCGTCCTTCGCGGCTTGGACCGCCGGCGTAAATATCGCCACGAGGATATCGACCTTCAGGCCCACCAGCTCCACCGCGAGAGCCTTTGCGCGGTCGGTCCGCCCTTCCGCCGCTCGCCATTCGACGAATACGTTCCGTTCTTCGACGTATCCGTGGTCGCGAAGGCCCTGGCGGAACGCCTCCTGCAAGGCTGCTGTCATTTGGGTGAACGCCAGCACGCCGATCCGCGGCACCTTCCCCGCTTTCTGCTGCGCATCGGTGACGAGAGGGACGAGGAGAAGCAGTAGGGCTGCGGCGGCAAGCCGAGTAACCGGAAGACTCAAACCCATCTGTCTCTAGTTGGCAATCCACGGAAGAGCACCCCGTGGACCCTCATTGTCGTATTCGACCGCCGTTGGTCTGCCCAACGAATAGGCTTTTATCCGTCGTGCGCCGCGCATGGCGGATAAAACCAGTTGGACGAAACCGCCGGTCCCTCACCACTATGGGGATTCTAGTCCGACGCTGCGCGATGCGGAAG
>JACQOK010000042.1 GCA_016202565.1 Betaproteobacteria bacterium
CGTCGGAATAGGGCGCATGGGTCGTGAACACCTTCTCGCCGCTGACGCGGTAACCGGCGCCCTCCGGCGTGGCCTTGGTGTTGAGGTCGGTTACGGCGGAACCCGCTTCCGGCTCGGTCATGCCGACGCAGATCACGCCTTCGCCCGACAGCAGGCGCTTGAGATAGCGCTTCTTCTGGTCCTCGGTGCCATACTCGGCGAGGACGCGAATCGCGCCGAAATTGCCCGCCTGCACCACGTCCGCGCTGCGCGGACATGCCTGGGCGACGGCCTCGATCGCGATCACCGCGTCCATCAGCGTTCCGCCCTGGCCGCCGTCCTGTTCCGGGATGGTGATCCCGAGCAGCCCCTGCTCGGCCATCAGCCGGGCGATGTCCCAGGGATGTTCGGGGTTGTGGGCGCGCTCGAGCGCACCCGCCCGCAGGTGCCGTTCGGCGAAGCCGCGCACCGCGTCGCGAAAAGTCTGCTGCTCTGCGGTGAGCTCGAAGTTCATATGCTGGAATCCATAGAGGAAATAGTATTTTATCGGATCAAGGCCCAGAACGCCTAGCGAAATGACCGCACCCCCACCCTAGCCCTCCCCCTTTGTCTAGGGGGAGGGAATGATAATTCCTCCCCCCTCAGGGGGAAAGGTTAGGATGGGGGTGGTTCGTCCAGTGCTTGCACGGCGCCGCTTGTTACAGGCGCTTATGCGCTCAACAACGGCCGCAGATTCCGCATGTTGGATACACGCTCGAGGTCCCACACGGCGTCGCACAGCCGGCGTGCGCGCGGCTTGCCGAGGATCGGCGCCATCAGGTGAAAGCATTTCTCGTCCACCTCGGGGCGCGTCATCGGATTCTGTGCGGTTCCCCGCACCGCCGTCACGTGGTTGCGCAGCTCGCGCCCGTCCTTCAATTTAAGTTCGACGATGCCCTGCCGCGAGGGTATGGCGCGCGTCAGCTCATCGTCGCCGTAGAGTTCGATGCGGCTTCGCAGCGCGAGCACGCGGCGGTCCTTCATCCGCTTCTCGTCGTGCGCGGACTCGAAGGTGACGATGCCGTCGATCAGCATGACCGCGCACATGTGCTGCATGCAGATGTCGGGCATGTGGCGATTGTCGGTGGTATTCGCGCCCTGGTGCGCGACGCGCACCACCAGTTTCTCGACCTGCTCGGGCTTGATCCCGTGCGTGCGGATCAGCTCGAGCAGCGCGTCGAGCGGCGCCTGGATCGGCGAACCGACCGACCAGCGTTTGATGTTGGTGTTCATGATTTCGTAGACCGCCCCGAGCGCCTGGATCAGCCGCTCGGGCAGGGGCGCTTTGCCGATGCGACGGGTCTCGTCGTAGGCGACGAAAAAATTGCGCTCGCCCGAAAACACATCCTCGACGCCGGTGAAGCCGTGCGCCACCATCGCCGCTGCGGCCACCCCGTTTCGCGCCGGCATGCCGCCGAAGTCGAAGGCCTTTTCGACGTGTTCCTCGTCGCGCATCCAGCACGAGACGCCGGAAGTCTGCTGCGCGGTATAGGAGAGGAGATGCCGGGTCTGGTCGTAATTGAGCCCGGCAAGCGCACCGGCGGCGGCGGCGGCGCCGAACATCGGACCGAAGCTGTGGGTGGAATGCCCCGCCTCGCGGAAATCGTAGGCGTGCAACGCCATCGTGAGCCGGGAGCCCACGTCGTAGCCGAGCGCCACCGCGCGCAGGAATTGCGTGCCGTTGCGCTTCTCGCGCTCCGCCATCGCGAGCGCCGCCGGTACGATGGCGCAGCCGGGATGAGTAAGCGATGCGGCGTGGGAGTCATCGGTCTCGTCCGCGTGGGCGAGCATGCCGTTCGCCAGCGCCGCATGCTGGGCGGTGGTCACGAGCTTCGAGCCGATCACGCAGGCTTCCTTTGTGCCGCCCAGCGTCTTGACGTACGAGATCGCCTTTCTTCCCGGCAGCAGGCGTGATCCCGACACCATGGCGGCGATGGTGTCGAGCACATGGTGCTTGGTTTTTTCGACGACTGGCTTGGGCAGCGGTTTGCGGAGCGCGCGCGACATGTACATCGCCAGCTCGCGCATGACCGGCGAGATTTCGGTGGTTTTCTTCACTTCATGCTCCCGTTTCTAAAGAATCCACATTTCCTGCCTGTAGGAGGGGGCTCACGTGTGGGAGGGGGCTTGCCCCCGATAATTGCGGTGCTAGCGATCCAAATCGCGAGCAAGCTCGCTCCCACCGACCCTTCATCCTTTCCTGTTCACGGCATCAACCCTCCGCCGTTCACATGGATCGACTGCCCCGTGACGTAGCGCGCATCGGGTCCGCACAGCATGCGCACCATCGCCGCGATCTCCTCGGGCTCGCCGCGACGCCCCAGCGGCGGGACCGAGCGCCGGTAGTCGGGGCGTTCCGGCGCGCCCGGCAACCCGCGCTGCGTCTCCACGGTTCCCGGGACCACGCAGTTGACCGTGATGTCGTGCGGCGCGAAGTCGAGCGCGAGCGCCTTGGTCAAACCGGCCAGCCCGGCCTTGGCCGTTATGACGTGCGCGCGATTGAGCGCGCCCTTGTGGCCGGTCAGTCCGCCGACGTTGACGACCGCGCCGGCGCGCGAGCCGATGAGATGCGGCAGGCAGGCCTGGGTGCAGAGGAAGGCGCCATCGAGCACGATCGAGAGCACGCGCCGCCATTCCTCCAGCTTCATCTCGGCAAACGGCGTCTCGACGCGCACCGCGGCGTTGTTGACCAGGATGTCGAGCCGGCCGAAGCGCTTCACCGTATCCTCGACCATCCGCGCCACCGCCTGCGGATCGGTCACGTCGGCGATATGCAGCGCGGCGTTGCCGCCCGCCTCGTTGATCATCTTCACCGTTTCCTGCCCGAGTTCGCGCGAGGTGTTGGCATTGACTATCACCGCGGCGCCGCCGGCGGCAAGCGAGCGCGAGATGGCGCGCCCGATGTTGCGGGCCCCGCCGGTCACCAGTGCGACCCTGTCGGCGAGTTCGTCGCCCTTTCTCATTCCCACGTCACTCGACATCGCTTTTTCTCCGAGATAGAAAATTGGTGTCATTCCCGTGCAGACGGGATCCTTGTCCCGGTACGCTCGCTCGACATCGCTTTTTCTCCGAGATAGAAAATTGGTGTCATTCCCGTGCAGACGGGATCCTTGTCCCTACGCTCGCTGAAGCCCTGAGCCGCCTATCGAGCCGCTGTAGCCCGGAAGGAGCGAAGCGGATTCATGTGAGGCATCAACTTGCGCGAATGACAGCCCGTGTTATGCCCGCGGCACCGCGGCGCGGGCGAGCGCGCCGACATCCTCGAGCGTGGTGATCTGCCAGCATAACGCGATGACCTCCTCGATCTGCGCGGGGGGAAGAACGCCTGCGGCAAGTCCCCTGAATTTCGCTTCGAGATCGGCGTCGCTCATCGGTCGGGCGAGCGTGCCGAGGGCGTGCGCGACATGCCTGGAGTAGCTGCGGCCGTCGTTGAGGGCGATAGTAACATAGGCCTCGGTCCTGCCGATCGCGGGATCGGCGGTTGCCGTGACGCGCTCGCGCACTGCGATGACTTCGGCGTCGCGCACGCACGCCTCGCTGAACTGAGCCTCGCCTGCAGCCTCATGCACGAGCGCTGCCGCGGCCGCGTGATACACGCTGAATTTCCCCTCGAGCCCGGTGCGGGGTGTCCTCTTGGCGGTGAGTTCGAGTACCAGTGGACTTACCTTCAGCTCGATGCGCTCGACGTCCTCGGGGTGGAATCCGTGCTCGCGCTTCAATTCGATGCAGCCGTCAATCGCCGCGTGCACCACGAGGCCGCAAGCGTAGGGCTTGTACATGTTGTTCATGAGCTCGTAACGTTCGCCCCAGCCGTCGGTGATCACCTTGGGATCGAACTTCGTGGACAGCACGCGGGCAAAACCCCGCGGCGCTTCGATCGCCTGTTCCGAACTGGTGAAATCGCGCGCGGCGAGCAGCGCCGCGGTGAGACCGTTCTGTGCGGCCCGTCCGGGGTGCAGGCTCTTGCACATGCTGCCGAACATCTCGCGCAGCCCCGCCGACTGGGTTGCCGCGATGCCCAGCGCCCAGGCCATCTGCCGAGCGTTCAGTCCAAGCAGGATGCCGCATGCGGCGGCGGCGCCGAAGACGCCGGCGGTGCCGGTGATGTGCCAGCCGATCTCATAATGTTCGGGAAATACCGAAAGCCCAATGCGTTCCTCGGCTTCCACGCCGAGGACAAACGCGTGCGCGAGCTGTGAGCCGCTCATTCCTCGCCATTCGGCGAGTGCGAGCAGCGCTGGCAGCACCGGCGCGCTGGGATGGATGGCGCGCGCATGCGTGTCGTCGAAGTCGAGCACGTGCGAGCTGATGCCGTTCACGAGCGCCGCATGCAGGATGTCGAGGCGCTCACGGCGGCCCGGCACCGCCGCCTGCGGCGGTCCGGAAAACGGCGCCACCGCGCCAAGCGCGCACTCGACGGTTTCATGGCGTGAACTGCCGATCGCGCAGCCCAGCCAGTTGAGCAGCGCCCGCGCCGCCTCGTGGCGCACGGCTTCGGGAATGTCCTCGTAGCGCGATGCGACAAGACGGCGGGCAAGGGTGCGGGTGATGGCCATGGAAGGCGAAGAACGGGTGTCGAGACGGGCAGGCGCGGCGTGCGGTCTCGAGACTCCTTTTGTGCGGCAAAATTCTAGCAGAGCGCCTGCGCTGTCACAACGCAAAGAGTTCTAATAGAATATGCCGCTCACTTAACGGCGGAGCGCACAGGAGATGAAGACGCCCTTGGTCGGCATCGTCATGGGAAGCCAGAGCGACTGGGAAGTGATGAAGCATGCCGCGCAGCAGCTCAAGGATTTCGGCGTGGCGTTCGAGGCGCGCGCGCTGTCGGCGCACCGCGCGCCCGAGTTGCTGATCGAATGGATCGACGGCCTCGTCGCCGCGGGCGCGAAGTGCTTCATCGCGGGCGCGGGCGGTGCAGCGCATCTTGCCGGCGTGGTCGCGGCGAAGACCACGCTTCCGGTACTGGCCGTGCCGATGCCGTCCGGGCATCTTCAGGGACTCGATTCGCTGCTGTCGATGGTGCAGATGCCGAAAGGCATCCCGGTCGCCACCTTTGCGATCGGCGAGGCCGGCGCGGCCAACGCCGGCCTGTTCGCGGTGGCGATGCTGGCGCTGGAAGACAAGAAGCTCGCCAAAGCGCTGCAGGCTTTCCGCAAGGCGCAGGCTGACGCCGTCAAGTCCATAAAGCTGCCCGCCGTTTGAAAAAGAACGAAGCCGCCGATGCCTGTCCTGAGCTTGTCGAAGGAAACGCAGATAAGATCAACCCCCAAAGCTTTAACCACAGAGATCACAGAGAACACAGAGAAAGAAACGATTCAACCGCCAAGACGCCAAGAGCGCCAAGAAAAACGAGCAAAAAACATGTACTGA
>JACQOK010000007.1 GCA_016202565.1 Betaproteobacteria bacterium
CATCCGTAGCGCGCGAACAGCACACCCATGACGCCGCCCCACAGCGCAAGGCTGACGATGCAGACGCGAATCAGGCGCGGCCAGGTGAACAGTGCGTGCTGCGGCGTTGGAGTGTTGTCATCGATAATCGCCACGCCGTAGCTCTTGTCGGCGGCGCCGTGGCCGCCGCCGACGACGAATTTGTCCGGAGAGACGCGTCCGCCAATGTAGCCGATGATGCCGGCGCTCAGCACGATATAGGGAAACGGGACTTTGAAGATAAAAATCGCCACGAACGCAGCTGCCGCGATCGTCCACAGCACGCCGTTCTTTAGCGCGCGCGAGCCGATGCGATACGCGGCAAACACGACGATCGCGGTCACCGCCGGTTTTATGCCGTACAGTATGCCGGCGACGAGCGGAACGTTTCCGTAGGCCATGTAAATCCACGACAGCGCAATCAGGATGAACAGCGACGGCAGCACGAAAAGCGTGCCGGCGATGATGCCGCCCCAGGTCTTGTGCATCAGCCAGCCGATGTAGGCCGCGAGCTGGGTCGCTTCCGGACCGGGCAGCACCATGCAGTAATTGAGCGCATGCAGAAAGCGCCGCTCCGAGATCCAGCGCTTACGCTCGACCAGGTCCTGATGCATGATCGCGATCTGACCGGTAGGCCCGCCGAAGCTGATGAAGCCGAGCTTGAGCCAGTACCAGAATGCCTCGCGGAGCGTCACCGGAGCAGGCGTCGCGGTCTTGTCATTCATCATTCGCGGCGTGCTCCTGGTAGGCACTGTGGATGAAATCAAAGATCTTCAGGGCTTCGGACAGCAACTGATCGTCGGTCTTCGCGCTGCTGCGGGCACCGAGCAGAATGGTGTTGAGGCCGCTGGCGTCCTCGACCGGGATGCCGCCGGTGTCGAGGTAGTGAACGGCCATCGCAAGACGGGCCAGCGCCCGGTCGTCGTCGAGGCCGAAGGCAGCGAGCAGCACCTCGAAGGTGACGCGGTTGCCGACGTGGGTGAACTCCGCGCCGTCAAAGTCGAAGCCGACCGCGAGCGCCGGGCAGTCACGGGGTTTGTCGATCCATGAAAACTTCGCATCGCGGTCGATGAAGCGCTTGATCAGCCAGGCGCTCGCCAAACGATCCACCCACGGACGCTTGCGCGTTGCCCACGTTCGGCGCCGGTAGTCGGCGCGGCGCAGTTGCGGAATGGAACGCGCGACGGCGTGGGGTTCATCGGGCGAGAGTACGGATTGGATGGCACGTTCGGTTTCCTCGAGCAGGCGCTGCGCCTGTTCGCGCGCGGCGCCCGGGAAAAAATCGATGGCGCCCACTTCGGCGAAATTTCGCCGCAGCCCGGCAAGCTTGCGCGTCAGCGCCGCGGCGGGCATTGCTCTGGCACCGGCCTGGAGCGTTTGCAGCTCGCGAGTCAGCCGCGCGTAATCGTCGCTTCGATCGAACAATCGGCGCCAGGACAGCTCCTGCCGCTCATCGGTTGCGCTGAGCGCAACGAGGTTCGCGTTGCCCCCGGCCGTAGCGACTTCGGCTGCCTCCTGCGCCAGCGCTTCCTGCGCGCCGGCCCCCTGCGGCAGCAGGTAGACGCCATCGCGCAAGACCCCGCAGCCGAGCGCCTTGAGTCCGCGCCACACGCGCATGCGCGCCGTTGCGTTACGCGTCGGGAGACTGATGATCAATGCCAGCCAGGTCGAATTGTCCAACATGGTGTAGGTATTATTACATATTTGTAGCAATATCTACAACAACTATCGTGCTCCCGGCAAGCGATCGCGAATGCGGGCCTTGAACCGAGCCTGGCCCTTTTTTGATTTATGCGGCAGTGACTTAGGAACGCGTTTATAATTCGCTTCAAAGCCCCAAGCGGGGCAGGGTGCGCTCTTCACAAGCGGCCATGGCAACTTATCCCGGCTGCGTAGCTTGCGATCGGAGCGGGTTGTCCGTACATTAGAGTTTTACCGATAACTGATTTAACGACGAGGATGTCCATGCATTTCGACAAGGAACTCGACGCCCGGGGCTTGAATTGCCCGCTGCCCATCCTGCGGACGAAAAAAGCCCTGACCGACATGACCTCGGGCCAGGTGCTGAAAGTGCTCGCCACCGATCCCGGGTCCGTGAAGGATTTCCAGGCGTTTTCCAAACAGACAGGCAACGCGCTGCTGTCATCCGAGGCGGCGAACAGCGAATTCATCTTTTTCATGAAGAAGAAATAGCGTTATTGCGGACGGCAACGCCGCCGCAATGACTCCGCGCGTTGGAGCGGACGCAAGGCGCCGCTCAACGGGCGGACCGTGATGCGATCTATGCGGGGCCGGATTGGCGGATAACTGGCGGATCATTGACACCGGATTGCGTCCCGCGGCGCAAAACATCGCGTTGAGCCGCGCGCTGCTGGAGGCCCGCCGCGCCGAAGAGATCCCGAGCACGCTCCGGTTTCTGCGTTTCGCGCCCTCGGCGCTGCTCGGCCCCCGGCAGAGCGCCGAGCAGGAACTCGATATCGACTACTGCCGTGCCCACGATATCGCGCTCCAGCGCCATATCGCCGGGGGTTGCGCAACGTACGCCGAGGAGACCCAGCTGGGCTGGGAGCTTTATCTTCACCGGCGCGATCTCGGCGCCATCGGCGTGGAAGCGATCTCGCGCCGCTTGTGCCACGCCGCGGCAACGGCGATCAGCGCCCTCGGAGTCAACGCCCACTATCGGCCGCGCGACGAGATCGAGGTGGACGGCCGCAGGCTCGCAAGCACTGACATTGCCTTCGACGGCAACGCCCTGCTGTTCCAGGGCACGCTCCTGATTGATTGGGACGTCGAGAAGATGCTGCGCGTGCTGCGCATGCCGGCGGGAAGACCCTTCGACACGGCGGTCGCGATGGCGCGCGAGCGCGTGACGAGCCTGACAGCACTGCTCGGCAGGCAGCCCGATGTGGCGCTGCTCAAGCATTACCTCACGGAAGCCTACGAGAGCGAGTTTGGAATCGAATTTCGTGAGGCGGACCTGACGCTCTCGGAGCACGTGCACTACCAGATCGCGCTGCGCGAGATCGATACCGCCGATTGGGTCGGGCTGGTGGCCCGACCGGTTTCCGAAATGCCGGTGTTGGAGGCGGCGCAGAAGTTCGCCGGCGGGCTGCTGCGCGCCACGGTGACATTCGAGACCACGACGCAGACGATCAGGCAGGTGTGGTTCACGGGAGACTTGGTCGTGAATCCGCGGCGCACCGTGGCTGATCTCGAGACGGCGCTCCGCGACCTTCCCTTACACCGCCTCGCGCAGAAGGTCGAATGGTTTCTCGCGAGCCGGCTGGTCGATATCGGTGCGCTGACGCCGGATGACTTCGTTACTGTGGTGCGGCGCGCGGTGGGGCGGCCGCTGCTGGCACAGAGTTCGTAAGGGAGGGAGAGGGCGCACACGATGAGCATAAGAAATCCCGTGCGACTGCTCGCAGTCGCGGCCCTGCTCGTTTGCGCTGCGGCCCGCGCACAGGACGCAACTTTCCCGGTGAAGATGATGACGCCGGAAACAGCGCTCAGAGCGGCGCAGGCTGCGCTCAAGAAATGCCGTGACGACGGCTATCAGGTGACGGTTGCGGTGGTCGACCGCAGCGGCGTCGCACAGGTCGTGTTGCGCGATCGGTTCGCCGGTCCGCATACCGTAAGAATGGCGGTCGACAAGGCGTGGACCGCAGTCAGTTTTCGCACCAATACTGCGGAACTTGCGAAGGCGACTCAGCCGGGTTCCCCGCAAAGCGGCATCCGCCAGCGCCCGCGCGTGGCTGCTGTAGGCGGCGGACTGATGATTGAAGGCGGCGGTTCCTTGCTGGGCGGCATTGGCGTTTCCGGCGCGCCCGGTGGCGAGCGCGACGACGCCTGTGCCAGGGCCGGTATCAGCGCGGTCCAGGACAGCCTTGAGATGTAGCAGGACGAGGTTGACGCTACGAGACCAGCCGGTGAGGCAACTCGCGGATCGTGGTGAATACGCGTTTGATTCCCCGCCACAGCTTCGGCAGCAGCCAGACCGTGAAGGCGATAAACAGCGCCAGCAGGAACAGAAACAGCAGCGGGTACTTGAGCGCGGTCAATAAACCGAGCACGGACAGAAAATCTTCGCCGAGCGACGCGAGCCAGTTGCTGAACGGCTCGGGGGAGGTGTTGATCAGCGCGCGACCGCCGGCCTTGGTGAAGTGGGTGCCCGCAGCGATTACGCCGCCAAGCAGTCCCGCCGCAAGCGCGAACCCGGGATCGGCGCTCGCCACGGCGGCGGCCGCCAGCACGCCGCCGGCAGGGATGCGGATGAAGGTGTGCACGGCATCCCACAGCGTGTCCACACCCGGAACCTTGTCGGCGAGGAATTCGAGGAAGAAAAGCAGGCCGGATACCCCGATCACTGCGGGATGGGCGAGCACCTGGAGATCGGGCGGCAGCGTGTAGACTCCGGCATGCTGGAGCAGGCCGAGGAAGAAAAGCACGGCATACAGCCGCACGCCGCTGGCCCAGCCCAGGCCCGCTGCCATTGCAATCCCGGTCAACGGATCCATCTTGGTATATTACAGGCCACTATGACGTCGAAATTGTAGGTTGGGGTGAACGCCGTGAACCCCAACAGTCCATGTCCGTCCGGTGTTGGGCATCGGTGCCAAGAACCTCGGCCCGAAACTTACGTACCGGCGCCGAGTTTTGCGAGCTGATCCCGGACTTGTTCCAGCGTTGCAGTGAAGCTCGCAAGCCGCTGTTTCTCCTGGGCGACG
>JACQOK010000058.1 GCA_016202565.1 Betaproteobacteria bacterium
ATCAGCGTCTCGGTGGGCGTCAGTCCCTGGTTGGTGCCGCCGCGCTCGGCCGGCTCGTCGATCGTCGTGCGCACGTCGCGCGCGCTGACGTCGGTGCGAGAGTGCGAGGCAGAGCTGCCGTTGAGCCGCATCGTGACGACGGTCTTGGGGACGACGGTGACCATGCGTTTTCCTCCCTCATGGGTTGAGCGCCCCGCCGCAGCTCGAGCCCTGGCCGGCGGTGCAGCCGAAGCAATGGTCGCGCACGACCACGGGATTGCCCTCCAGGTCGCGGCCGAGCAGCTCGGCGAGCTTCACGCGCGGCTTGCCGCCGACGTGCAGCGGCAGCCCGAGCATCTGGTTGAAATCGCAGTCGTACACGTAGCCCTGCCAGTCCACCGAGATGAGGCTGCGGCACATCACCGCCTCGAGGTTCTCGCTGCGGAAGGAGCGCTCGAGCAGCGTCATGTAGGCCTCGAACTGCCCTTTGCTCAGGAGCATCGAGCCGAAACGCGCGATCGGCATGTTGGCGAGCGTGTACAGCCGGTTAAACCGTATGCCGTGCTCCTCGCCGAGGACGCGCTTGTAGTCGGCCTCGAGCGGCGCCTGGGCCGGCGGCAGGCTCGGGCCCTGCGGGTTGTACATGAGGTGGAGGACCAGGCCGCTGTCCGCTGCGCCGTAACCCAGCGCGTTCAGCTTCTTGAGCACCCGGATGCTGACCTCGTAAACACCCCTGCCCCGCTGGCGGTCCACGAGCTGCGGCGTGTAGCACGGAAGCGAGGCGACGATCTCGACCTGCTGCGCGGCAAGGAAGTCCGCCAGTCCTTCCATCCCCGGCTGTTCCAGCACGGTGAGGTTGCAGCGGTCGATCACCTTGGCGCCGAGCGCCCGCGCCCGCGCCACCAGCTCCCGGAACAGGGGGTGGAGCTCCGGCGCCCCGCCGGTCACGTCGAGGGCCGGAATACGACTGGCCGCGAGGAAGTCGAGGACGGATTCGATGGTCGCGGGGTCCATCTGCTCGGTGCGCGTCGGCCCGGCATTGACATGGCAATGCACGCACGACTGGTTGCACCGATAGCCGAGGTTCACCTGCAGGGTCTCGAGCCGGCGCCGGCGAATGGCCGGGAACCGGCGAAGCTGCAGCAAGGGCAACGCCTGGCGCATCCTGATTAGACCTGCGAGCACGCCGAAACCTTACATGCGGACCGGCGAGACCGATGGTGAAACGCACTCCAATCGCGCTGGCGCTCGGCTGTGCCGCGACCGTGGCGCAGACCGACAGGCCGCTCACCGCGAAATCCAAGAAGCCCCCTTGACCTTCTAGGGACTGGAGGCTTTATCCTGGCGTTTGGCTCCCATCGATGACGGTGCAAATGAATTCTCCCGCGGAAACGAAAAAGCCGGGCGATCTATCGCTGACGCAGACGGCGCTTGCTCTGCTTCGACACTACATCGGCGGGCGGCGGGGACTGATCGTCCTTGCGGCAGGCGCCGTCGCAATCGGGCTTTATTTGAGCTGGGGTTGGCTCGCCGCTGCCGGTATTGCGCCTTTGCTTATCGCGCTGGCGCCCTGCGCCGCCATGTGCGCGCTCGGCCTGTGCGCGAACAAATTGGCGGGCAAGTCCTGCTCGAGCGATACGCCCAAGAAGCCCGCCGACGGGAAAGGCGGCGAATAAGCCCCCAGGAGACGCCTGGTGCAGCGCTGCCGCGGCGACTCGCGTCCCGACTGCCCGGTCCTGGAGGACTTCGAAGACTGAAGGCACCTGAACCAGCCTTGATTCACATCAAGGCCGCTCCGTCGCATTCCGGAAGAGCGTACAAGCCTGGCGCGACAAGGAGACGACATGAAACCGCATGGGTTGAGGACTGGTGTGCTGGCGCTCGGGCTGCTGACAGCCGGAGCTGCTCTGGCGCAGGGATCGATGGGCGGATACGGCCAAGGACCGGGCATGATGGGGCCCGGAATGATGCACGGAATGACGGGCAGCATGCCGATGAACGGGCCGAGCGAGGCGCTCGGGCGCGAGCGTCCGCTGCTGAGCCTGGCGCTGCAGAACCGCGCGGAGCTCGGCCTCTCGGAGGAGCAGACGAAGACGCTGCGCGAGCTCGTTGAGGGGTTCGGCCAGGAGTCCGACCGGCGCCTGCGCGACATCGAAAACGCGG
Source organism: Betaproteobacteria bacterium (assembly GCA_016202565.1). GTDB lineage: Bacteria > Pseudomonadota > Gammaproteobacteria > Burkholderiales > SG8-41 > DSOT01. The sequence goes on from JACQOK010000058.1 coordinate 2,143, forward strand.
AACGCGAGCTCGCCGGCCTGCTCAAGCAGCAGCCGGAGGACCCCGCACCGGCCGAGGCCAAGGTGCGGGCAGTGGAAAAGCTTCGCGCCGACCTCAGGCTTGCCCGCCTCCGGACCATCGCCGGAGGTCGCTCGCTGCTTACTCCCGAGCAGCGCAGCAAGCTCGATCAGCTTGCCGCCCGGAGCAGTCCCTCGGCGCAACACCATGGAATGCGCGGCATGGAGGAGATGCACCGCTTCATGAGCTCCGAGCGCATGCCGCAGGCGATGGCCTCCATGATGACGATGGCCGAACGCATGGGCGGCGGCGACCCGATGCTCGGCATGGTTCGCATGATGGAGATGATGAGCATGATGGGCGGCGGCATGATAGGCGGCGATGGCATGATGCGTGATCCGCAGCGCCCCGAGGCACCCCGCTAGGCAGCGAATGCAGCCCGCAATGCTGAAAGACAGGACAACGGGTCTTCTTATATCCGGCTTCCTGCTTGCGCTCGCAGTGATCGTCGGCGCGGCGGCGTACCAGTCCTGGCAGATCGGCAGGGGTCCCACTTCCGTGCTCTGGGGCATTCCGCAGCAGACACCGTTCGGGGAGCAAGACCGGATTTTTGGCACGGTGCCCGAATTCTCATTTGTCGAGCGCAGCGGCCGGCTGGTGGGGCTCTCGGATCTGCGCGGGAAGGTGTGGATCGCCAACTTCTTTTATTCTCAATGCACGGAAACCTGTCCGATCCAGAATGTAAACATGGCAATGCTACAAGGCGAGCTGGCCGGCAAAGCCGATGTGCGGCTCGTCAGCATCAGCGTCGATCCCGAGCACGACACGCCTGCGTTCCTCGTCGACTATGCCAGGCGTTACAACGCCGATCCCGAGCGCTGGTTGTTTCTGACCGGAGCGAAGGATGAAATTGAGCGTCTTGCCATTGAGGGGTTTCGGCTGGGCGTCGTCGAGCGACCATTCGAAGAAGAGCATATCCATCCCGATGGAACGGTTCACGCTCACAAGACGGCAGCGGGCGAGCGCGTCATGCACAGTTCGCGCTTCGTGCTGGTGGATCGCAAAGGGGGAATCCGCGGGTACTTTCGCGGGGACGATGCCGAATCCCTCCGGCGCATAGTCCCTGCGGCGAAAAAGCTCCTGGCCGAGAGCCAAGCGTAACGGCGCCCGCGCTGAAGTCCTTGCTATCCAATACGCTGGAACACGGGGAAAGTATCGAGCAGCCAGAACCCCAGGCGGGACAGCTGGCCGGTCATCATGGCGATACCCATGACGATCAGGAGCAGGCCCGCGACGATCTGCAGCACCGTCCCGAAGCGCCGCAGTCCTCTCAGCCGTCCCGCCAGCTCGCGCGTGAAAAGCGCCGTTAGCAGGAATGGTACGCCGAGCCCGGCCGCATAGGTTGCGAGCAGCCCGACTCCGGTGGACGGGGAGGTCTGCACGGCGCTCACGGTCAGGATCGCGCCAAGGATCGGTCCAATACATGGTGTCCAGCCGAAGCCGAATGCGAGGCCCAGTATGAAAGCCGGCAGCGGCCGCCCGCCGGCAAGGTGAGGATGAAAGCGAAAATCGCGCATGAGCCACGGCATGCCGCGCGTCATGCCGAGCATCAGCATGCCGAAGACAATCACGATCGCGCCCCCGACGAGGTTCGCCTCGTAGCGGTACTGCAGCAGCAACCGCCCGAGGAATGAGGCGCTTGCACCGAGCGAGACGAAGACCGCGCTGAAGCCGAGCACGAAGAACGCGCTCAGCGTCAGAGCGGCGAGCCGCTCGCCCGCGTCCGGCCGGGCCCGCTTCACGCCAAGCGGCTGTCCGGCCACGTACGAGACATAGGCCGGCACGAGCGGCAGCACGCAGGGCGAGACAAACGAAATGAGGCCGGCAGCGAATGCTGCCGCGAGCCCGACCGCGCTTGCTTCCATCAAGCGGAGAC
>JACQOK010000008.1 GCA_016202565.1 Betaproteobacteria bacterium
CGCTCGACTACATGCGCAAGCTCGGCCGCCACAAACTCACCATCGGCCATAAGGCCAACGTGATGAAAATGACCGATGGCCTGTTCCTCAAGACTGCGCAGGAAACGGCCAAAGAGTATCCGGACATCCTGGTCAATCAGCGGGTGGTCGATGCGCTGTGCATGGAACTCGTCATGAAACCCGAGGCATTCGACGGGCTGTTGCTGCCGAACCTCTACGGCGACATCGTGTCCGACCTCGCGGCGGGTCTTGTCGGTGGACTGGGCGTTGCGCCCGGGGCGAATATCGGAACCGACTGTGCGATGTTCGAAGCGGTGCACGGCACCGCGCCCGATATCGCCGGCAAGGACATCGCCAATCCGATGGCGATGATCCTGTCGGCGGTGATGTTGCTGCGCCACATCGATGAGGCGGCTGCGGCTGATCGCATCGAAACCGCGCTGATGCGGGTGCTCCAGGAAAAGCGCGATGTGACGCGCGACCTGGGCGGCGAGGCCGGCACGCAGCGCATGACCGCCGCGATCGTCGAAAAACTGCAAAAAGATTGAACCGCCAAGACGCCAAGGACGCCAAGGAAAAGCTTGAATCAAGAACAAACTTCAGCAAACGATAGGAATGGTTCCAGCCTTATGAGCGGGCTTGCCGTTCGTTTTTCCTTGGAAGTGATTGTTTCTGGTTTTCTTGGCGTCTTGGCGGTTAACAAATTTCTCGAGTGGAGCGAATGGGTAAACGGATAGTGGTAGTGGGCGCGGGGGCGATCGGCGGTTACGCCGGCGGCCACATGACGCGCGCCGGTCACGACGTCACGCTGATCGACGCCTGGCCCGAGCACGTCGAGTACATGCGCCGCCATGGACTCCAGCTTTCCGGGTTAACGGAGGGCGAACGCCACTCGATACGGGTCGATGCGCTGCACGTGTGCGACGTGCAGAGCCTGATGAAGGGCAGGCCGGTGGATATCGCCTTCATCTGCGTGAAGTCCTATGACACCGAATGGGCAACGCATCTGATCCGGCCTTATCTCGCACCGGACGGTTTCGTGGTGTCGCTGCAAAACTGCATCAACGAGGAACGGATTGCGGCGATCGTGGGCTGGGGCAAGACGCTCGGCTGCATCGCCAGCCTGGTCGCGGCCGAGCTTTACCAGCCCGGCCACGTCAAGCGCACGGTGCCGATCGGCGGCGATAAACACATGGTGTTTCGCGTCGGCGAAGTGCACGGCCGCGTCAGCAAGCGGGCGGAGGAGGTGGCTGATCTGCTGCGGGCCGCCGACAGCGCCAAGGTCACGACCAATCTGTGGGGCGAGCGCTGGTCGAAACTCGTGGTGAACTCGATGCGCAACGGCCTGTCAGCGGCAAGCGGGCTCAACGGCAATCAGCGCGATCTTGCGGAAGGACCGCGCTGGCTGTCGATCCGCCTCGGCTCGGAAGCCGTGCGCGTGGGCCAGGCGCTCGGCTATCAGCTCGAGCGGATGCTCGGCATGGAGGCGGAAACCCTGGCGCGCGCGGGGGAGGGCAACAAGGACGCGCTCGCCGAGATCGTCGATATCCTGCTCGAAGCCGCGAAGAAGCGCTCGGACGAGCAGCGCCCGTCGATGGCGCAGGACATCGCGAAGGGACGCCGCACCGAGACCGATTTCATCAACGGTTACGTTGCCGACAGAGGCGCGGGCATCGGCGTGCCGGCGCTCACGCACGCGAAGATGAACGAGGTCGTCAGGCGCGTGGAACGCGGCGAGCTGCAGCCAAGTGCCGACAACATTCTCGGCTTGTAGAAGGCCGCAAGAGCGCGCGTAGCCCGGATGGAATGAAATGAAATCCGGGAACAGGAAATCCCGGAATCCGCTTCGCTACTTCCGGGCTACGCACTGTAAAAAACGTAGCCCGGATGGAATGAAATGAAATCCGGGGCCGGGAGAAGCAGGAACGAAGGCCCCCCAGAAAAAAGCGGGAACGAAGGCCCTCAAAAGAAAAACGTGTTCCCGGAATCTGCTTCGCTGCTTCCGGGCGGTTTGCTGATCGGGATGACCAGTCAAGGAAACATTCATGACCGTATTGACGATGTTCGAGAAAATATGGAACCGCCACGTGATCGCGGCGGAGGAGGGCGAACTGCTGCTCCACATCGATCGCGCGCTGATTCACGAGGGTTCTTCGCACGCGTTCGCGCAGCTGGACAAGCAGCAGCGCGGGGTGGCGCGCCCGCAGCAGGTGTTCGCCTTCACCGACCATTATGTGCCGACCACGGGGCGCGATAAGGGCGTGGACGGCATCGCGATCCCGGAAATCCGCAACATGGTGCTGAAGTTGATGGCCAACACGGCGAAACACGGCATCACGCTGTTCGGATTCGACGATGCGCGTCAGGGGATCCTCCATATCGTGCCCCCGGAACAGGGCATCACCCAGCCGGGCCTCGTCATTGCGGGCGCCGATTCCCACACCTCGACCCACGGGGCGTTTGGTTGCATCGCGTTCGGCATCGGTGCATCCGACATGATGCACGTGCTGGCGACGCAGACGTTGTGGCAGCGCACGCCCGGCACGATGCGCATCACGATCGACGGCACCCTCGGCTTCGGCGTGACCGCTAAAGACGTGATCCTCGCCATCATCGCGAAGATCGGCGCGGGCGGCGGCGTGGGCCACGTCATCGAGTACACCGGATCGGCGATTGCCGCGATGAGCATGGAAAGCCGCATGACGGTGTGCAACATGTCGATCGAGGCGGGCGCCCGTGCCGGCATGATCGCCCCTGACGAGACGACCTTGAGCTACATGGCCGACCGGCCGTACGCGCCGAAGGGTGCGGCGTGGGATGACGCGGTTGCTTTGTGGAAGACGCTGCCCTCCGACGCCGGGGCGCGATTCGACAGGGAGGTTGCGCTCGACGGCGGTGCCATTGCGCCGATGGTGACCTGGGGCACGAGCCCCGAGCATGCGGCGCCGGTCACGGGCACGGTCCCCGATCCGGAACAGGCGCCGGACGCGGCCAAGCGCGCGGAGATTGCGGCCGCGCTCGATTATCAAGGGCTGAAACCCGGCATGGCGCTCGCCGACATCGCGATCGACCGCGTGTTCATCGGCTCCTGCACCAACAGCCGCATCGAAGACCTGCGTGCGGCAGCGGAAGTCGCGCGGCTCGGGCGCGCGCGCGTCGCGACGTGGGTCGTGCCGGGCTCGCGGCTGGTGCAGCGGCAGGCGGAAGAGGAGGGTCTTGACCGCATCTTCAAGGCGGCGGGGTTCGAATGGCGCGACCCGGGGTGTTCGCTGTGCACCGCGATCAACGGCGACCAGCTTCAACCCGGCGAGCGCTGCGCCTCGACTTCGAACCGCAATTTCCGCGGGCGCCAGGGAACGGGCGGCAGGACTCACCTCGTGAGTCCGCCGATGGCCGCCGCCGCGGCGCTCAAAGGCCGGCTCACCGACGTGCGCGAATTGTTAAAGCGGTAATGGGTAATGGGTAATGGGTAATGGGTAATGGGTAATGGGTAATGGGTAATGGGTAATGGGGCAGACGCGACCTAGTCCTACCTGAAATAGCTGTTTACGCTTCACGCATCACCCATTACCCATTACTCATTACTCATTACTCATTACTCATCACTCATCACTCATCACGCATCACTCATCACGGAGAGTATATGCAGCCGTTTACGACACTATCGGCGATTGCAGCGCCGATCGACGAACCGAACGTCGACACCAACCAACTCTGTCCGACGCGGTTCAACAAAGTCCCGTGTGGACCGGAACACGCGCGCATCCTCTTTCATGACCGCCGTTTCACGCTTGACGGGGCGGAAAAGGATTTCATCCTGAACCGCGCGCCGTATCGCCGGGCGCAGATCATCGTCGCCGACCGCAACTGGGGTTGCGGCTCTTCGCGCGAGAGCGCGGTCTACGCGCTGTATGAATTCGGCATCCGCTGCGTCATCGCGCCGAGCTTCGGCGACATTCACGCCAACAACTGTTCGAAGAACGGCTTGCTGCCGGTGGTGCTGACGGACGCCGAGTGCGCGGCAATCCGCCGGCAACTGCACGAACGGCCGGGCGCCACGGTTACGGTTGATCTCGCGGCCCAGGCGGTGACCGACGCGGAAGGGAAGGTGCACCGGTTCGATATTCACCCGGTGCGCAGGAAGTGCCTGCTGGAGGGCCTGGACGACATCGCCCGCACCCGCCAGTATGCGGAAAAAATCGAAGGGTTCGAGGAGGCGTACCGGCGGGAGCGGCCGTGGCTGTACGACCGTTTCAGTTGACGACAGGCATGGCACATTCGATGCTTCGAGGTCTTCTGTTTCTGGCCGTTCTTCTCGGGAATGCGCCGGTCGCGTTCGCAGAGTGGGTAAAGATGGGCGGAAACGACGGCGTGGACGCGTACATGGACCTTGACCTCCTGGAAAAAAAGGAGAACTACGTGTTGTCCTGGCGCCTGTTCGATTACCGTTCGCCCCAGAAAAACCCGCTCGGCAAGACATTCCTATCCGCGACGACGCTGGTCGCCACCAAGTGTTCCGATCGCACGGAGGCGATGCTTTCATTCGTACAGTTCGACCGGGCCATGGGCAAGGGCAGTGTCGTCGCCTCGCGCGAGATCCCCAAAGCGGAGTGGCAGGTCAGCAAGATCGCACCCGGCTCGATCGGAGAGGCGCTGAGCAAGGTTGCGTGTCAACGCTATAAAATGTGGTAACGATCGGGAGTACGCGGGAAAAGACTGAGCCGCGCCCCGGGATTGTCGCCATTCGACGACGATGTCGGCCACGCGACGGATATGCGCTTGATGCGGACAGAATTCCTGCTGAACGCCGCGACCATGGTTCGGATTTCCGGCATCGAGCCGTGTTGGGGAACTTCTGGGCGCCATGGACGACGAAACTATGGGCGCGCCCGCTCGGGCGCTGCCTCCTCGTTCTACGTCCAATGGGGTTCGGGTCATGCGCGCATCGGCATCCGCACCACACATCCGGTTTCTGTATTTGAATTTGTTCGCTGCGGCCATCGTGCTTTCCGGCTGCGCCGCGAAGGAGGTCTACCGCGACGAGGCCTTTCGACCGCAGACGCAGTTCAGCGAGAGGATCCAGGCACCGAGCAAGATCGTCTGCTGGAGCGTCAAACGGGCCTTCCTCACTCAAGGGTACATGCTGGACCAGTCCGCTGATTCCCCCACTCTCACGGGCGTAAAGACCTACCAGACCGACAAGGAAACGACCGTCACGCTGCGCCTGCAGACGTCCTGCGCGGAGAACAATGACGGATCGAGCACCGTCTTCGCCACCGCCAGCCGGGACGTAGCCAAGGTGCAGGAGGAGAAGCAACACCGCGCCGGCGGCATAGGCTGGTTCACCCTTACGGTGCCTGCAGGCTCGAAGGATACGCTGCAGATCGTGAAGCGGGAGACCATACAGGACCGCGACTTCTACAAGCGGTTCTACGCGCTCGTGAGGTCCTTTGCCGAGGAAGATGCGAAAACCTCGCGTGGAACGGCCGTTCAGTAAGTTTCCCGCGCCTTATCGCTCGAAGCCATAAAGCCGCGCAGGATTCTCAACGAGGATTTTCCTGCGCAACGCCGCGTCCGGCGTCCATGTGTTGAAGAGATCGAGCAGATGGCCATCGTCGGGCATCTCTTCGGCCAGCCGCGGGTGCGGCCAGTCGGTGCCCCATATGAGTTGCTCGGGATTCGTCCTGACGAGCGCCTCGTGGAAAGCGCGTGCGTCGGGATAGTCCGGGTACCGCTTCGAGATCCGGTACGCGCCCGAGACTTTTACCCAGAGCCTGCCTTCCGCGAGCAGCTTGCACAGCAGCTGAAATCCCGGCTGCTTCACCCCTGATGCGGCATCGATGTTGCCCATGTGGTCGACCACGACCGGCAGCCGCCAATCCTCGAAGTACGGCACGGCGTCCTGCAGGTAATTCACGTCCATCATGAACTGCGCGTGCAGGTTGAGATCGGCCATGCGCGGCGCGAGTGCGGCGAAGCTCGTGAGCCCCAGCGCGCTGTAGCCCCGGCCTTTGGGCATGTGATGAAAGCGCAGTGCACAGACGCCGGCGTCGGCCATGCGCTTCAACGCGGTGCCGCTCACCGCATCGTTGGCGATCGCCACCGCCCGCAGCCGCCGCGGCTCGCGGGCGAGCGCATCGAGCAGTGCCGAATTGTCGGTGCCGTGGGGATTGCCCTGGATGATCACGCCGCGTTCGACGCCGATCCGTGCATGCATGGCAAGCAACGCTTCGAGCGGCGCATCGGGCGGCGTATAAGCGCGTTCCGGCGCGAAGGGAAATTTCGCCGCCGGTCCGAACAGGTGAAAATGCGCGTCGCACGCGCCGCGCGGCGTCGGGATGTCGGGCTGTTTTGCGTTCGCGCGGGGCGGCAGGCAAGGCAGGTCCATGGTTTATTCCTTCATGCTGGCAATGAGCGGGTGAGCATGTTCTCCCTCTTTGCCGTTATGATACGTCCCTGGCAAAAAACCGCTATGATCGAAGTCGAAACCCAATCGCGGGAGCCTCCTATGCAGCTCGTCGCCGAGAAACCGTCCGCCGACACCATTCGCGCCAGGTTCAACTATATCGTCGATACCGGGGTGCCGCCGGTGCGTTACATCGACTGGCCGGAGATGGAGCACAAGGCGATCCCGCCGCAGTATCGTCAGTACGAGATGACCGTGCGCAACGGCAGGCCGCTGCGCGAGACGTTCAAGTTCGACATGCATGGATTCGTGTTCGTCGATCACTGTACGCAAGTCAAGGACTTCACGGATGACGCGGAGCGTGCGCGCGTTTACGACCCGGAGGTGCAGGCGCTGATCAGGAAACATTCCGGCGCCTCGGAGGTCGTGGTGTTCGACCACACCATCCGCGTCAGCGATGAAGAGATGCAGAAGGCTTCGGGCGCGCGGCCGACGGTAAAGGGCGTGCACAACGACTCTACCGAGGCGTCCGCGCCGCGCCGGCTGCGCGATATCGTCGGCGATGAGGAAGCCGAGCGCCGCTTCAAGAAGCGCTGGGCGATCGTCCAGGTGTGGCGGCCGATCCGCGGCAAGGTGCTGATCGATCCGCTCGGCATCTGCGATGGCCGCACTATTCCACAACAGGGTTTCATACGGGTCGAGCGGCGCTACAAGGACCGCACCGGCGAGGTCTACCACATCGCCCATCATCCGGCGCACGAGTGGTTCTACTTCCCGCAGATGGAGCGTGACGAAGCCCTGGTGTTCAAGGTATTCGATTCCGATGCCGGCAAGCCCGCGCGCTTCACCGCGCACAGCGCGTTTGATGATCCCGCGACGCCGGCGGGAGCGCCGCCGCGCGAAAGCATCGAAACCAGAACTTTCGCGTTCTTCGACTGAAACCTTTATCGAGCCTCCTGGGCTAAGCGGCCCGCAGGAGATCCGCGGTGGGCGATTGCACGTTTGCGCCCTCGAGTGCGAGCAGCGCGCGCTTTTTCTCCAGACCGCCGGCGTATCCCGTCAGACTGCCGTTCGCGCCCACGATGCGGTGGCAGGGAACGATGATCCCGATCGGGTTGCGTCCCGTCGCCGCGCCCGCGGCGCGCGCGCTCCCCGGGCATCCCGCGCGGCGGGCGAGTTCGCCGTAGGCAATGGTGGCGCCGAATTCGACGGTCGAGATCGCATTCCATACCCGGCACTGAAAAGGCGTCCCTACGGGCGCGAGCGCGATCTCGAAACGCTTGCGCTCTCCGCCGAAATACTCGGCCAGCTCGCGCTTCGCCTGGCGCAACAGCGCGTTCCCCGCATCGTACCGCCACGCGGCTTCGAGCCGCGGATGATATTTCTGGCCATCGAAGTAAACGCCTGTCAGTCCGTCGTCGCCCGCGACAAGCAGTATCCGGCCATAAGGACTTTCGTAGAAATCGTAGCAACGCATGATCATTCCTTTTTTTGAAGAGATTGCCAGAGATGCATGACGGCGTAGGCGCGCCAGGGCCGCCAGGCCTCGCCGGCGGCGAGCACGCGGCGCGCATTGGTCTCGCCGAGGGCCTTCATCACGCCCAGATCGGTGTGCGGAAATGCGTCCGGCCAGGCGAGCGCGCGCATCGCGATGTACTGCGCGGTCCACTCGCCCACGCCCGGCAGCGCGCGCAGCCGATCGAGCGCCGTCTCGATGTCCGCGTTCGGCATCAGGACGAGATCTCCGTTCGCCACCGCGCGCGCCAGCGCGAGCACGGTGCGGGCACGCGCGCCGGGCATGCCGATGCGCGCAATGCGACCGTAGGGCAGCTCCGCGATGCGCGCAGCGGCCGGAAACACCGTCGTCAGCGCCGCGAACGGGGATGCGATCGGCTCGCCGAATGCCGCGGCAAAGCGGCCGGCGATCGTGCGCGCAGCGGCGACCGTTACCTGCTGGCCGAGGATCGCGCGCACCGCCACCTCGAAGCCATCGAATGCGCCGGGCACGCGCAATCCGGGGTGGCGTCTTGCCAGCGCGCCGAGCGCCCGCGCAACTTCGGCAGGATGGCAGGCGAGGTCCATCAGTGATTTGACGCGCGAGAGCACCGGCGGCAGCGCCTTGGCGAGCGAGGCCGAGACCGCGACGTGCAGCGCGGGCTTCTTCGGCGACATCGCGACTTCGATCCAGCCGCGGTGCGCCTTGCCGTCGACCGGGACACACACCGTGCGGCGGTAGCAGGCGCCCTCCACGGCTTCCACGCCCGCGATCGCGCGCGCGCCGAGGAACGCGCTCACCGCGGGCCAGTCGTAGGGCGGGCGGAAACTCAGCTCGAACTTCAGGACATCGACTGCCGCTGAAGCCGCCGCCGCGCCATGCATATGCCGGCGCAACTGGCTGGGCTGGAGACGATAGCGCTGCTTGAAAAGCGCGTTGAAGCGCCGCAGGCTGCCGAAGCCGCTCGCGAAGGCCACCTCGGTGACCGGCAGCACCGTGTCGGTCAGCAGGCGCTTCGCGAGCAGGAGGCGCTGCGTCTGCGCGAATTCCACCGGCGAGACGCCGAACTCGGCGCCGAAGGCGCGGCGCAGATGGCGGTCGGTGATGCCGAGGCGGGCCGCGACCGTCTCCAGTCCGTTCCCGTCCAGCGTGCGGTCCTCCATCATGCTCGCGGCAGCCTGCGCGAGGCGCGAGGTCGCATCCACGCTCGCGTTGCCGGGGGCGAGCTCCGGCCGGCAGCGCAGGCACGGACGGTAGCCGGCCGCTTCCGCCGCCGCCGCGCTGGTATAGAAGCGGCAGTTCTCCCGCCGGGGCGGCTTGACCGTGCACACCGGGCGGCAGTAAATGCGGGTCGACGATACCGCGACGAAGAAGCGGCCGTCGAACCGCGCATCGCGCGCTTTCAGCGCCCGATAGCAGGTGTGAGAGTCGAGCATCATGGACGCATTATGAGCGCGGCGCGCGACCGCCGCTCGCCGTTTTCGGACATCACGACCTGCCGGGCGCCCCGGTCCGAAAATGGCCAGCGTGCGTCAGGCCGCAGAAACCGCGCTCTGATCGCGGGTCAGCGCGGCTGCAGGCGTGGCGATGCCGTAAAGACGTGCGCAGTTGTCCCACAGGATCTTGCGGCGCTGCTCGTCATTCAGCGGCAGGCCGAGGAACTGCTGTAGCGCCTCGGGGAAGGCGCCGTCGGCATGCGGATAGTCGCTCGACACCACAAAGTATTCCGCGCCCATTTTGTTGATGACATCGACCGCCGGCTCTTCGTCGACATCGAGCGCGATGTAGCACTGGCGCTTGAAGTAGTCGCTCGGCGGCATCGTCAATTGAAACTCGCAGCCGGGCCCGAACTTCTCCCACTGGTCGTCGAGCCGCCACAGCCACCAGTAGACCCAGCCGGCCGTGCCTTCGAGGAACGCGCAGCGCAGCTTCGGGTGACGCTCGAGGATGCCCCCGGTGGTCATGCTGGCGATTGCGCCCATCAGCTCGACCGGGTTGCGGATGGCGTGGGCGATCGGGTGGAAATTGGCGTGACCGACATAGCGTCGCGCGGCATCGTCCTTGAGCGACGAGTTGCCGGTCGGATGGAAACCGATCGGCACGTTGAGTCTTTCCAGCTCGCGCCATAACGGCTCGCACGCTTCGTCGTGCAGATGCTGGCCGTTGACCGGGTTCGGCGTGCCGATGACCGCCACGGCGCCCAGTTCTTCGACGCACCGGCGCGCCTCCTTAACCGCCAATCCGATGTCGTGCATCGCGATCTGCGCGGCGAACTTGAGGCGCTGCGCATCGCCCTTGCAATAATCGCTGGCCCAGTTGTTGTAGGCGCGGGCCAATGCCGCCGCATGGCCGGGGGCGAGATCATCGTGACACAGGATCTGCCGTCCGCGCGTGCCGTACATCACGGCAACGTCGATGCCCTCGATATCCATCGCCGTCAACGTCGAAGCGGAATCGAAACCTTGCGCCTTCGCCACACTGAAATGCGGGTGACGCGCGCGGCTTCGCCGCCTCAGCTCACGGCTGGAAGCGGCCGCACCCGGCGACTTGGCGAACGCCGGGATCGTCAGTCCCTGCACCTCCATCGTCCTGATCGAATCGGCGTTTCCCTTGTCTTCGGCGCTTTGCGTCAGGACCTGCTTCTGTCCGCCGAAGAACAGCGGCGGGTTTGCCCGATAGGGCTCGTCGAGGTAGCGCGCCCAGAGATCGTCCGGCTCATTGAAGTGCATGTCGCTATCGATGATCAGGTAGCCTTCGCGTGCCATGTTTCTCTCCGATCGGTTGTTCGAGGTTACGCGGCGGCTTTCTCGGGCTGCGTGATCGTTGCGAGGTGCGAAAGCAGCGCGGCGGCATTGCGGTGCAGGATTTTCTCGCGCGCTTCTTCGCCGATCTGCGCCTCCGCGAGCGCCTTCCGGGTCCAGTCGCAGCCGAATTCGCTGCCGTCGGTGCCGCACACGATCCGCTCGGCGCCGTACGTGCGCACCCCGGCCTCGATCGCGCGCGGGCCAAACGAGTTGCAGTCCACATACACCTTTGCGCGCCGGAAGCGCACCGAAGGCAGCTCCTCGTGCGGCGAGTCGGTCATGCAGCGGTGGTCCATGCGCTCGACCTCGTACGGGATGTTGCCGCCCAGGTTGTGGACGTGGATCATCGCATCGGGGTAGGGCGCGAGATAATCGGTGAGGCACAGCGTCACCATCACCGAGGACAGGTTCGCCTGCATGTCGAGCGTGCCGTTGCGGCGGCGCGCGTTGTCGGTGTCCCGCGCGATCCGGGGGAAGGCGTCGCCCGGCCGCGGACCGTAGTGGATGAAGACGAGCGCGCGGCGCCGGTTCGCGATCTCGAGCAAGGGACGCATCGGTTCGGCGTCCCTAGCGGTGAGGAAGGCGTTCGCCGGCAGCTGCGTGCCGATAAAACCGGGCAGTCCCAGCGCTCGGTCGAGCTCATCGGCTGCGGCTGAAATGTCCACCAGCGGCAGCGCAGCGTAGGCGGCAAAGCGGCCTGCGTGCGCCTGGCAGATCTTCGAGAGACTGTCGTTGACGACCCGGCACAACGGGACCGACACCTCGAGCGGCTGGGCCTCGATCCAGCAGAACGTGCCCAGCAGCGACAGCACGCTCGTGCTTACGCCCTGGCGGTCCATCCTGGCGAGATAGCTGTCTGCGTCATCGAACGCCTCGGCGAGTGGGTCCTCGCGGCCCCGGGCCTTGAATACCTCGACGCCCTTGTCGTTGCGCACGATGCGCGGTTCCCGCGTCCGGGCGCGGAGTACGTCGGTCAGCTCGGCGGGCCTCCAGTGGGCATGCATGTCGATCATGGCACTCTCCTTTCCTTGCGTCGTACCGCAGTTTAACCCAGTGCTCGGAAGAGGGCGCGCCCGTCGTGATTGCCTCTTCGTGGACATACAAGGGGTGGCGCGAAGCGACGGGGTGGTCCTGAATTATGTGATACACTTTTCATAAGTCGTATCACACGGGTTTTGACCATGCCCAAGTCATTGCGTCTGGGAACCGAGCTGGAGCAAGCCCTCGATCGGTATTGCACCGAAACCGGGGAGACGACCAGCGCCGTCATCCGGCAGAGCGTAGCGGAGTACCTCGTGCGCCGGAAAAAGAAAAGGAGCACCCCGTCAGCGTGGGAGCTGGGCAAGGACTTGTTCGGCGCCGACCGCTCGCCGGCGGGGCGGGGGAACGTTTCGGGACGGGTCAAAACGTTGATTCGCGGGAAGCTCCGTGCGAAGCATCCTCGTTGATACGGGACCGCTCGTCGCGCTTTTTCACGCGCGCGACCGGCATCACGAGGCTGCGAAAGCCATTCTCCAGTCGAATCCGGCAGCACTGGTGAGCACCTGGCCCGTGATTACCGAAGCATGTCACTTCCTGGGGCAGGCGGGAAAGCGTGCGCTGCTCACTTTCATCCGGCGCGGCGGGCTGCGCCTCGAAGGCCCGACCGTGGACGACGTGCCACAGCTCGACGAGCTGCTCGTCCGTTACGAAAAAATGGATTTCGCCGACGCCACGCTCGTGCTGGCGGCGGAAAAGACCGGCATCTCGGAGATCTTCACGATCGACCGGCGCGATTTCGAGGCCTACAGGACGCGCTCCGGCCGGCGTTTCAGACTGCTGCTGGCGTAGGCAATGTACCTCCTGCCGCCGTAAAATCCTGCGTATGCGTGACATCAAAGATCTGACGATTTTCATCCTTCCCGGCCTCGGCGGGGCAGGTCCGGACCACTGGCAGACCGCCTGGGGCAAGGCTTTTCCCAGCATGCAACGCGTGGAGCAGGCGGATTGGGAAAAGCCGATCTATGCCGAGTGGTCTGCGCGTCTGACGGAAGCAGTGGCAGCGGCTCAGCGCCCGATCGTGCTGGTGGCGCACAGTCTCGGCACGTCGCTTACCATGCGCTGGTCTTTCGAAAATCGTCAGCACGCGAAAAAAATCGCGGGCGCATTTCTCGTTGCGCCCACCGACCGCGACAAGTTCGACGCTTCGCCCACCTCGCCGGTCCGCGGCTGGGGGCCCATGATC
>JACQOK010000051.1 GCA_016202565.1 Betaproteobacteria bacterium
AGCGCACCCACCACGCCGCACAGCACTGCCATCGGATGCGCGTCGCGCCGGAAACCCTGATACAGGCGCGAAAGCTGCTCATGCACCATGGTGTGGTGGGTGACGATGTTGTCGAATTCCGCCTTCTGCTCCCTGTTCGGAAGCTCTCCATTCAGGATCAGGTAGGCGACCTCGAGGAAATCGCAATGCTCGGCGAGCTGCTCGATCGGGTAGCCGCGGTACTGCAGGATGCCCTGGTCACCGTCGATATAGGTGATGTTCGAGCGGCAGCTCGCCGTCGACATGAAGCCGGGGTCATACGTGAACATCCCGGTCTTGGCATACAGGGCGCGCACGTCGATCACTTCCGGCCCGACGCTGCCGCCCAGCACGGGAAAATCAACCGACGGCTTGCCGTCGCTGAAGGAAAGGGTTGCCAGCTTTTCGGTCATAACAGTCTCCGGTTTCTCACTCGCCTGGGCCCATGCATGATGCTATGGGCTCCAAATCGTCATCGTCACTTCACGCCACCGCCGCCCGCCGGATCGCACTCAACCCGCGCGCAGCAATTCCAGCACCGGCTTGCACCGCGGGTCGGCGAGTTCGGTCCGCCCCATGACGAGGTCCAGCAAATCATTGTCCGGCTGTTCGAGCAGTTCCTTGAACAGCTCGACCTGCCGCGCATCGAGCCGATCAAAATGCCGCTCGACAAACGCCGAGAGCACGAGATCCAGCTCCAGCAACCCGCGCCGGCACTGCCAGCGAATGCGGTCCACTTCGCTCATGTCCGTCCTGTCCCGCGCGCAGACGCCATGGCAGCCGGCTTCCAGTGCATCATACCGAACGTTTGACCAGCAGCTCCTTGATCTTGCCGATCGCCCGGGTCGGATTGAGGCCCTTGGGACAGACGTCGACGCAGTTCATGATCGAGTGGCAGCGGAACAGGCGGTACGGATCCTCCAGGTTATCCAGCCGGTCGTTCGTCGCCTGGTCGCGCGTGTCGGCGATGAAGCGATACGCCTGCAGCAGCCCCGCCGGGCCCACGAACTTGTCCGGGTTCCACCAGAACGAGGGGCACGACGCCGAGCAGCACGCGCACAGGATGCACTCGTAGAGGCCGTCCAGCTCCTCGCGGTCTTCAGGGGATTGAAGGCGCTCCTTCTCCGGCGGCTGCGTGTCATTGACGAGATACGGCTTCACCGAGTGGTACTGCTTGAAGAACTGCGACATGTCGACGACGAGATCGCGGATCACCGGCAGGCCCGGCAGCGGGCGGATCACCACCGGCTCCCTGAGCTCGATGAGCCGCGTAATGCAGGCAAGCCCGTTCTTGCCGTTGATGTTCATCGCGTCGGACCCGCACACGCCTTCGCGGCAGGAGCGGCGGAATGAGAAGGTATCGTCCTCGGCCTTGATGCGCACCAGCGCATCGAGCAGCATGCGGTCGGTGGGCTCGAGCGCGATGTCGTAGTCGCGCAGGTAGGGCTTGGCGTCGACGTCGGGATCGTATCGGTATATCGAAAAACGCATCAATTGCTCCGCAATAGTGGTAAGCAGTGAGCGGTAAGCAGTCCAGCATCGGTTTTTCCCGCTTACTGCTTACCGCTTACTGTTCTTAATACACCCTCGTCTTCGGCTCGAACGGCTCCACGGTCAACGGCTTCGCCTTGACCGGTTTGTATGCGAGCCGGTTGCCTTCCTTGTACCACAGCGTGTGTTTCATCCAGTTGGCGTCATCGCGCTTCGGATAGTCGCTGCGGTCATGCGCCCCGCGGGATTCCTTGCGCGCCTCGGCCGAAATCATGGTCGCAAGCGCCACTTCGATCAGGTTGTCCACCTCCAGCGCCTCGACGCGCGCCGTATTGAACACCTTGCTCTTGTCCTGTATGCCGGTCCGCTGGGCACGTTCCGCGACTGTGAGAATCTTCTTGACGCCCTCGGCCAGACTGTCCGGAAAACGGAACACGCCACAGTGCGTCTGCATGACCCTGCGCATCTCTGCGCTCACTTCCGCCACGCTTTCGCCGGCCTTCTGCGTTTCCAGGCGCGCCAGACGCGCGAGTGGACGGTCGGCCGCATCGCTCGGCAATGGCTTGTGCGGTTCTTCCCGCAGGTCGCTGATGACCCGCCGCCCCGCCGCGCGCCCGAACACGAGCAGGTCCAGCAACGAATTGCAGCCCAGGCGGTTCGCCCCGTGCACGGACACGCACGCGCATTCGCCTGCCGCATACAGCCCTCTGACCACCTGGTCGCCGCCGCGCCCGTCCGGCACCACCACCTGGCCGTGATAATTGGTGGGAATCCCGCCCATCATGTAGTGCGCGGTCGGCACGACCGGTATCGGGTCCTTCACCGGGTCGACATTGGAGAACTTGATTGCGATATCGCGGATGCCCGGGAGCCGCTTGTGGATGACTTCGGCGCCGAGATGGTCAAGCTTGAGCAAAATGTGGTCGGCGTCCTTGCCGGCGCCACGGCCCTCTTTGATCTCGGTCGCCATCGCACGCGACACCACGTCCCGGCTTGCGAGGTCCTTGGCGGTCGGTGCGTAGCGCTCCATGAAGCGCTCGCCGTTCTTGTTGAGCAGAAATCCGCCCTCGCCGCGCACCCCTTCCGTGATCAGCACGCCGGCGCCATAGACTCCGGTCGGGTGAAACTGGAAAAACTCCATGTCCTGAAGGGGAAGCCCCGCCCGTGCCACCATGCCGAGGCCATCGCCGGTATTGATGAAGGCGTTGGTGCTGGATGCGAAAATGCGTCCGGCGCCGCCGGTGGCCAACAGCGTGGCATGCGCCTGGAAGATCAGGACTTCGCCGGTTTCGATCTCCATCGCCACCACGCCGAGGACTTCGCCCTCCGCGTCGCGCAGAAGATCGAGCGCTATCCACTCGACGAAGAACTGGGTGCCGGCACGCACGTTACGCTGATAAAGCGTATGCAGCATGGCGTGACCGGTGCGGTCGGCCGCGGCACAGGCGCGCTCCACCGGGTTCCTGCCGTAATTCTGCATATGGCCGCCGAATGGACGCTGGTAAATCCGGCCGTCAGGGGTACGATCGAACGGCATGCCGAAATGTTCCAGTTCATACACCACTTCCGGCGCCGTGCGGCACATGAACTCGATCGCGTCCTGGTCGCCGAGATAGTCGGAGCCCTTGACCGTGTCGTACATATGCCAATGCCAGTTGTCTTCCGCGACGTTACCCAGCGACGCGGCGACCCCGCCCTGTGCCGCCACGGTATGCGAGCGCGTCGGAAACACCTTGGACAACACCGCCACCCTGAGGTTGGCCTCTGCGAGTTCAAGCGCCGCACGCATCCCCGAACCGCCCGCGCCGACGACCACCGCGTCAAATTCCCTTCTGGCGAGAGCCATCGTTCACATTCCCCACAGAATCTCTACCGACCACAAGCCGTATAACACCAGCGCCAGGATCACCACCCCATAGAGGGTCAGCCGCAGGCCGATCGGCTTGATGTAATCCATGAAGATCTCGCGCACCCCGACCCAGGCATGAACCAACAGGCTGAAAACGAAGAGCGCCGTGGCATAACGCATCACGGGCAACGCCCACAGCGCCTTCCAATCTCCGTAGTCGAGCGGCAGGCGGCTCGCCAGCACGATCAGGAAGAGCAGCGTATACACGATCATGACGACCGCGGTCATGCGTTGCGCGAGCCAGTCGCGCAGGCCGTAATGCGCACCGACGACTTCGCGTCTTACCATAGCGCCACCGCCGCGAGGAGCGTGAGCACTATGCTCACCGCCAGCACCACGTAACTGCTCACGCGTGCCGCGGGAAGATCGGTGCCGAGGTCAAGATCGAGCGCCAGATGGCGGATTCCCGCACACAGGTGATGCAGATAGCCCCAGAGCAGTCCAAGCAGGACAAGCTTCATCAGGGGATGCGATACAACCGACTTGAACGCGGCGAAAGACTGCTGGGAAGCAAGGCTTTCCTGCCACAGCCACAGCAGCAGCGGGAGAAACAGGAACAGCACCGCGCCGCTGATCCTGTGCATACCCGACACGATCGCCATGACCGGAAACCTTATCTTGAATAGATTGAGATGCTTCGGCCTGGATTTGGGCATCTGGTGGCTTTCTTATTCGACAGGAAACCGCAAAGTCTCGTCGTGCGGAAACTGATTAATTTTATCAGCTTTCGCTGCACCGCAGAAGCGCCCCGCGATGTTGCTGCCGTCTGAAGCAGCCCGCCGCGCATGCGCGCCAATCTTGTCAGCGCAAGGTCAGGTTCGTTATCATGCACTATTTCACGGACATGCATGCCTTGCTCGTCGCGCTGCGCCCGCCTTCCCGCTGAACAAGATTACATCCCATAGTCCAGGAGTTTGCATCCATGAAATCACCCATGCGCGTCGCGGTCACGGGGGCCGCCGGCCAGATCGGCTACAGCCTGCTGTTCAGAATCGCCGGCGGTGAAATGCTGGGAAAGGATCAGCCGGTCATTCTCCAGCTCCTCGAGATTCCCGACGAAAAGGCGCAAAAGGCGCTCAAGGGCGTGATGATGGAACTCGACGACTGCGCCTTCCCGCTGGTCGCCGGCATGATCCCGACTGCCGACCCGATGGTCGCGTTCAAGGATGCGGACATCGCTCTTCTCGTTGGTGCGCGGCCGCGCGGGCCGGGCATGGAGCGCAAGGACTTGCTGGAGGCGAATGGCAGGATCTTCGCGCCGCAGGGCAAGGCGCTTTCCGAGGTCGCCCGCCGCGACGTGAAAGTGCTCGTGGTGGGCAACCCGGCCAATACCAACTGTCTGATCGCGATGAAGAACGCGCCGGGGCTCAAGCCGCCGAACTTCTCCGCGATGATGCGTCTCGATCACAATCGCGCGTTGACCCAGGTCGCGCAAAAGCTCGGCAAGCCGGTGGCCGGTGTGCGCAAGATGACCGTGTGGGGCAACCACTCCGCGACCCAGTATCCGGATATCTTCCAGGCCGAGGTCGACGGCAAGAAAGCCTGGCCGATGATCGACGACCAGGCATGGCTGGAAAAGGACTTCATCCCCACGATCCAGAAGCGGGGCGCGGCGATCATCGATGCGCGGGGGCTTTCATCGGCTGCGAGCGCAGCCAATGCGGCGATGGATCACATGCGCGACTGGGTCTACGGCACGCGCGAAGGCGACTGGGTGAGCATGGGCCTTCCCGCCGACGGCAGCTATGGCATTGCCGAGGGCGTGATTTACGGTTACCCCGCCACCTGCAAAGGCGGCAAATACGAGATCGTGAAAGGCATCGACGTGAGCGAATTCAGCAAGGCGCGCATGCAGGCCACCTTGAAGGAACTGCACGAAGAGCGCGACTCGATCCGGCAACTGCTCGGCTAGAACGATGAAACGATAACGACGAGGCGGAACCCGACGGGACATCCGCCTTTTTTTTTGGCCATGCGCAATCTTACTGTGTCACGAAAGTATCGTAGCCCGGAAGGAGCGAAGCGGATTCCGGGAACAC
>JACQOK010000052.1 GCA_016202565.1 Betaproteobacteria bacterium
GCACCCTTGGCGTCGACGATCCTCACGCCGGCAAGGCTGATTTCGGCGCAGTCGCCTTCTTCCAGGTAGATCACGCGCTGAGTGACTTGGACCAGGGCAGCGGTGTCCGACGCGGCGAAATACTCGCCATCGCCCAGGCCGAGCAGGAGCGGGGCGCCCATCCGCGCAACGACGAGCCGCGTCGGATCGGTTTCGGTGGCCACGGCGATGGCGTAGGCGCCGACCAGTTCGGCCACGCTCAAGCGCACCGCGTCGAACAGGCTCCCGCTCGTGCCAAGATGGGAGTGCACGAGATGGGCAATGACTTCCGTATCGGTGTCGGAGACGAACTCGTAGCCCTGCGCCCGCAGCTTGCGCCGCATGACGTCGTGATTTTCGATGATGCCGTTATGCACCACCGACACGCCGCCCGAGACGTGCGGATGCGCGTTCTTCTCGGAGGGCACGCCGTGCGTCGCCCAGCGCGTATGCGCAATGCCAATGTTTCCTGAGAGCCCGCGGTCGTGCGCGAGCTGCGCAAGCGCGGCGACCCGCCCGGTGCTGCGCAGCCGCTGCAGGCTGCCGTTGATCACGGCCACGCCCGCCGAATCATAGCCCCGATATTCCAGGCGCCTCAGTCCCTCCAGCAGGATGGGAACGACATTACGCTGAGAAATGGCACCGACGATTCCACACATGGCGGCTTATCTCATGAGCTCGTGGTTTGAGCGCGCGCGGCGCGGCCCGCTCGCACCGTACAACAACAGCATGGTGAGAGCGGTACCGGCGCCGGCGCAGACATCAGCAAGAAAGTCCCACGCATCGGCGGCCCGGCCTGGCAAGCTCGCCTGGTGCAGCTCATCGAGCGCACCGATGGCCACCACCGCCGCGAGCACGGCGAGCGGCATGCGTCCCGCCGTTCCGATCCACAACAGAACGGTGATGGCGGAGTAGACGACGAAATGCGCGAGCTTGTCCCACGGCGGGGGGATCAGGCCGGCCGCCATCGGCTTCGCGCCCAGGTAAAAGAGTTGAACGATCACCGCGACCGCCAGCACGAGACAGAGGCTGCGCACGAGCGGGGAAGGCTCGCGATTAACCGTCACGGCCGCATTCCATTCAGGCGCGTTGATGAGCATCTTCAACGCGCGCAATGGTCTGAGGCGTCCGGGCGCGGGGCGTTCAGTAGGCATTTTGTTTTTTCAGCACGACGAAAATCGTTTTCCACACGATCTGCAGATCGAGCCGCAGCGACCAGTTGCGCAGATAGGCGAGATCGTATTCGATGCGCGCCTTCATCTTCTCCAGCGTGTCGGTTTCGCCGCGCAGGCCGTGCACCTGCGCCAGGCCCGTGATCCCGGGTTTCACCTTGTGGCGGATCATGTAGCTCTTGATGAGCTTGCGGTACAACTCGTTGTGCGCCACGGCGTGGGGACGCGGCCCAACCACGCTCATCCGGCCCTGGAGCACATTGATGAACTGCGGCAACTCGTCGAGCGAGGTGCGGCGCAGGAACGCGCCGAAGGGGGTCACGCGCGGATCGTCGCGCGTCGCCTGCCGGATCACGCCCGAGTCCTCGATAACGGTCATGGTGCGGAACTTGTAAACGATGATTTCCCGTCCATCGAGGCCGTAACGGCGCTGTCGAAAGAACACCGGGCCGGGGGATGTCAGTTTCACCCCGATGGCGACGGCGAGCATGATCGGTGCAATCAAAAGCAGGATCGCCGACGCGAGCGCGAGGTCGCTCGCCCGCTTGACCAGGCCGCTGAACCCGTAGAACGGCGTCTCGCACACCGCGACGACCGGCATCTCGCCGACGGTGTCCATGCGCGCCTGGATCAGGTCGAACAGAAAGATGTCGGGAGTGAAGTAGATTGACGCTGTCGTGTCACAGAGCTCGTCGAGCAGCTTGAGGATGCGTGGCTGCGACACCATGGGCAGCGTGATGTAGATCAAGTCCACGTGATGGCTCTTTACGTAATTCGCGAGCTCGCCCAGCGAACCGAGCACGGCGCCCGCTGCGGGGTTTCCGATTCTGCCGGGACCGCGGTCATCGAAATAGCCGATCAGGCGGATGCCGAGAAAAGGCGTGGTGCGAATCTGCTCGGCGAGCCTGCGGCCGAGTTCGTCCGCCCCCGCGATTACCGCCACCCGCTGCAAGCCTTCGGCGGCAAGCATTCGCGGCAGGATATCCGGGGCGAGACGGTGCGCAGCGAAAAGCGCAATCGGGGTCGCGCCCACCCAGGTGAGCAGGGCCCGCTGGTCGAAAACGTGGAGCGTGTGTGTCGCCGATCCGAGCAACAACAGCAGGACCACGATTGCGGCCCAGTAGCCGATGATGTCGCGCGCAGCGCTCCAGCCGTTGAAACGCGACGGAGCGCGGCCGGGAAAGGTAAACGAGAACACGAGGAGCGCCAGGATTACGTAACGGCCGTCGAAGGGCGCGTCGAACGCAACGGCGGAGCTTACCAGCGTGGCGAGCGCCACGGCCGGGTCGAGCATCATCCACACCAGCGCAGCGGGGGCGAGGTGGCTGGGGAATATGCGGGGCTGGATTTCGTGTGCGGCCGGCAAGGAATTGGACGGTGAGGAAGTGTTAGGCCCCTGTTGAATTATGAGAACCTAGAACCTATCTCAATAATAGGCGCGTGATGCGTTGTGGCCAAAACGTGATGAATGCGAGGAGCGGGGCGCAGTTAATATCGCGAATATTAACAAGACCCGCGACAACGCAGGCGCGC
>JACQOK010000009.1 GCA_016202565.1 Betaproteobacteria bacterium
CTTCCGCGATGTAGGTGCTCAACCTGCGCATGACCGGCGAGATCCGCGCGCGCCGCTTTAGTTGGATAGCAGCCATCAGAATTCGCGACGATTCAAGCCAAGGGGCGCGCAGACGCTCACTCCGGCTTGATGCCCGCTGCGTTCGCGAGCTTCTGGATCATGGCGAGTTCCTTAACGACGAACTTGTCCAACTCCGCCGGCGTGGTGGGCGCGGGCTCCGCGCCAAGGGCCAGCATACGCGTCTCGATGTCGCGATCCTTCAGCGCGTTCACGATCGCGCGGTTGAGCTTGTCTATGATGGGGCGCGGGGTTTTTCCCTGGACGAATATCGCGCCCCAGGAATCAAAGCGGAAGCCCTTCAGGCCGGCCTCGGCGATGGTCGGAACGTCGGGCAGCACGCTGAGGCGTTTGGGCGAGGAGACACCGATCACGCGTATGCGCCCGGCCTTCACCAGCGGCACGGTGCTCCCGACCGGCGCCATGAACAGGTGCACGCGGCCGGCGATGATGTCGTTCGTCGCCTCGGGGATGCCCTTGAACGGCACGTGCACGACATCAATGCCGGCGTGGTACTTGAAGAACTCTCCGGCGAAGTGGGTGCCGCTGCCCCGTCCGGCGGAAGCGAGATTGAGCTGGCCGGGCCTGGACTTTGCGAGCGCGATGAGATCCTGGGTCGTCTTGATGCCCAGCGCAGGGGGCACCACCAGGAGGTACGCGGTGTTATAAGACATCGAGACGCCGGCAAAGTCCCGGCGCGTGTCGTAGGGAAGCTTGCGAACCGATGGACCGATGACGTGCGCGGCGGAGATCGACAGCATCGTGTGCCCATCCGGGTTGGAGTCGGCGACGATTTTCGAGCCGATCATGCCGCCGGCGCCGGGGCGGTTGTCCACGATGATCTGCTGCCCCAGAGCCTCGCCGGCCTTCTGCCCGATCATGCGGGAGAAGATATCGGGCTGGCCGCCCGGGGTGAACGGAACGACGACGCGGATCGGCCGGCTGGGGAATCCCGCCGCGGGATCGCTTTTCTGGGCGTGCGCGGCCGCGATCGTCATGGCGGCGCAAGCCATGACGGAGAGCAGTGTATCGA
Organism: Betaproteobacteria bacterium; assembly: GCA_016202565.1. Classification (GTDB taxonomy): domain Bacteria; phylum Pseudomonadota; class Gammaproteobacteria; order Burkholderiales; family SG8-41; genus DSOT01. Next base: position 1,091 of record JACQOK010000009.1, read on the forward strand.
GCGTCGAGCGTGCGGAAATCATTTGGTGTTGCCTCCTTGGGTTGCGATCTGGCCGGTGCCTCACTGCGGCCGGATGCCCGCCGACCTGACGATCTTCGCATACAACGCGAGTTCGCGGCCGATGTGAGCGGCCAGCTTCTCCGCGTCCCCGGCGACCACCTCGTTGCCGAGCCCGACGAGCCGCTCGCGCACCTCTGGGCGCTGCAGCACCTCGACGATGTCCCCGTGCAACCTGGCACGTATGGCATCCGGGGTACCCGCGGGCACGAAGATGCCCATCCACGTCACGAGGTCGAAGCCCGGATAGGTTTCCGCCACGGTGGGCACTTGCGGCAGGACAGGGGATCGCTTCGTCGAGGACACGGCGAGGACGCGCATCCGGCCGGCCCGTATATGCTCCAGGGGGCCGGAAATGTTTCCGAACATGAGCGCGAGCTCTCCCGACATGAGGTCGACGTAGGCCGGCGCAACGCCCTTGTACGGCACGTGATTCACCTTCATCTTCGCCATCGACTGGAACAGCTCCATGCCAAGATGCGTGAGGTTGCCGACGCCGGCCGAACCGTAGTTGAGGCTCCCGGGATGGGCCCGCGCCAGCGCGACGAGCTCCTTCACCGAGCGCACCGGCAATGACGGATGCACCACGAGGACCATCTGCGCGGACACGAGCCACGTCACCGGGTGAAAGTCCTTCCGGGAGTCGTAGGGGAGCTTGGGCTGCAATACCGGATTGACCGTCATCGGGCCGGTATTGCCGACGAGCATCGTGTACCCGTCAGGCGCGGCCCTGGCGACGGCGTCGGCGCCGACGCTGCCGCCGGCGCCGGAGCGGTTTTCCACCACGATATTCTGTCCAAGAAGGGCGCCGAGCGGCTGGCCGATGATGCGCCCGACGGCGTCAACCGGCCCGCCCGGCGGATACGGCACCAACAGGCGGACCGGCTTCGTCGGGTACGATTGGGCGACCGCGATCTGAACCGCGGCAGCGAGCATCACCAACAGCCATCGCATCGCGCGCATTTTTCCTCCTCCGAGATAATGCGTGAACCATGATCCGTGACCCGTGGTAACAGGATTCGGAATAAGGATTCAGGATCGAGTATTCACGATTGAGGATTCAGCATCCTGCTTTCCGTGTGTTCCCGTGGCTGTATTGATTCCACTTTATTGGCGGGTCAACTTACGCTTCTTACTTGATGGCAAGCGGATTCACCGGCGAGCCGACCGCGCCGGTAATCGGCAGTGCGGGCGCAACGAACAGGAATTCGTAGCGCTTGTCCTTGGCGCAGTCCTTGGCGAGTTCGGTCAGATAGAAAATCTCGCCGACGGTGAGCCCCATGATCGGGATGGCGACCCAGTGCCACGGCTGGTTGGTATCTTCAGTCTCGTTGGGTCGCACTTCGGCGCCCCAGGTGTCGGTGGCAACGCCGGCGATCTCCTTCTTGCGCAGCCAGTCCACGGTCTCGAACGCAAAACCGGGCGCATCGCCGCCGGAATAGCCGTCCCAGCTCTTCCGCGTGAGACAGCGCTC
>JACQOK010000053.1 GCA_016202565.1 Betaproteobacteria bacterium
GCGGCTACGGCGTGCAGCGCAAGGTTGCCGGCGGGGAGCAGGTGCTGCGCAGCGCAGCCGAGATTACAGGCATGGGCTTGATGGGACTGGGCGGGCTGATCGCGGTAGCAGGCGGACTCCTGTTTGTGGTCGTCGTGCTGCAGTCGATCTGGGGCGCCAGCGGGCCTGGCAAAAATGCCTGATACCGTTCCGCGCTCACCCTCGATCCTGCTGCGGCGCTGCACGGCAGCGGGGGTGGTCCTGGTGTTCGCCGTCATCGTGGCCAGCGCCTACCTGAGACTCGCGCAGGCGGGATTGGGGTGCGCCGACTGGCCTGCGTGCTACGGCGCAACGGCGCGACTCGCGGGTCCCGGTGAGGAACAATCCTGGCTTATCCACGCGATGCGCCTCACGCACCGCATCGCCGCGGCAGGGGTGGGCTTTGTGGTCATCGCCATCGCGGCGCTGTGCTTCGGCGCGGCACGACGGCATTTCGGGCGGATGCTGATTGCCGGCGCACTGGTGGCATTTACAATTTTTCTCGCGCTGCTGGGCCGGGCAACACCCGGCGCGCAACTGCCGGCCGTCACGCTCGGGAATCTCCTGGGCGGGATGACGATGTTGGGACTGATGGAATGGCTGCGGTTGCATGCGGCCGCCGTGCCGCATGCATCTTCACACGGCGGGCGCGGTCCCTGGATATGGGCGGGAGCGGCGCTCATCGCGGCGCAGATCGCGCTGGGGGCGCTCCTGAGCGCCAACTACGCGGCGCCAAGCTGCGCAACCTTTCCCGATTGCCACGGCGAGTGGTGGCCGTCGCCGGCCGCCGTTGCGATGCTCGATCCCTGGCGCGTCCCGGAGGCGCTGCCGGCGGCGAGCCTGATCGCGGACCCGGCACGCCGGGGGCTGCATCTCATGCATCGCATGGGCGCCTTTATCGTACTGATCTACTGGATGACGCTCGCGGCGATAACCTTGCGCAACAGGGGAAGTGGCGCGTCGGCGGTCGCGCTGACCGGCGCGGTGCTGATCGTTCAGTTTGCGGCGGGCATCGCCACCGTGCTGTTCGAATTGCCGCTCGCCATGGCGGTCGCGCACAACGCGCTCGCCGCGCTCCTCGTTCTGGCCGCAGTGAACGCTGCGTTTCAGTCGAGATCGGCGGAGGAGGCGAGCGTATCGGCTTCGTGCCAGATGGTCACCTCGAAGTAACCCTCGGGGATAAAGCGGCAGCGGTAGTGGAAGCCATTGTTGGTGAGGATCTTGAACAGAGGACGCGGCTCGCAGTGCAGCAGCATCACGATTTTCTTCCCGCGCGGCAGCCGGTCGAGGGTTTCGAGCGCGCGCACCATCGGTTCCGGCGGCTGCCAGCCGCGCGCGTCTATCGTCTCGAAGATTTCCAGCGGGTTTCCGCCGCTTCCGCTCATCGTTTCGCTCTTTATTGCGATGCGCTTCGACGGTGACCCAGCCAGCGCGTGGTCGATTGTTGTGTCATTGGTGCCGACCAGCATAGGTGTCCGCGGTGTGCCGTGCCTTGATGCTCATCAAGAAATTCATGCCTGCAGGCTCAGGCCATGTCATCAAGCCAACAAGTCGAGCAGGACGAAGCCGCCAACGAGTATGGCGTTGATCGCCCAGGCGACGGTGAGCCAGCGCGCCATGATGCCGTAGAAGTCACCGTCACCGCGGCGCGCGGCGCAGCGCCACACCGACACCAGGATCCATACCGTATACGCGAACAGGACAAGAATCGCGGCCGCAAGGGCTTCTTCGCCAAGCCGCCCGGCGGCGGCCGCCCAAGCTACCAGTCCGATCGCCAGGGTGCTGCAGATTACGCCGTAGAGCCAAAACACCCGGGAGAGGCTGCCCTCACCCTTCCAGTAGCGGATGAGAAAAATCTCGTTCATCCTGCACCCTCCTCTGTGAACCGACTTATCTTGCAGGATAACGCGACTCTTATCCCGACTGCAGAGTGATTTGCTTGGGCATGCAACTGTGGCTGAACGTCGTGAAAATCGCGCGCAATGACCGTCGGGACGGCATCGAACAGTCCATCGATCAGGCCCGGACCGGCATGACGGACGGCTCCGTTCCTGCTGTTTCGCGGTCGGCCTGCGGTTCGAACCACGCGAGCTGTTCGCGCAACCGTACGACTTCGCCGATGATGATGAGCGTCGGGGGCTTCACGCCTGACTTGAAGGCGGCCAAGGGCAGGGTTTCGAGGGTGGCGGTGACGACCCGCTGCTCCGGGGTGGTGCCTTGCTGCACCACCGCCGCAGGCGTGGTTGCACGCAAGCCGTGCGCGATCAACTGCTGGCACAACAGCGGCAAGCCGAGCAGTCCCATGTACACCACCACCGTCTGGTTGGGGCGCGCCAACGCTTCCCAATCGAGATTCATGGTGCCGTCCTTGAGATGCCCGGTGACGAAGACGCATGCCTGCGCGTAGTCGCGGTGAGTGAGCGGAATGCCGGCGAACGCTGCAACGCCGGTTGCGGCGGTGATGCCCGGCACCACTTCGAAGGGGATACCGTGGCGCGCCAGCATTTCCAGCTCTTCGCCGCCGCGGCCGAAAATGAAAGGGTCGCCTCCTTTGAGCCGCACTACCCGTTTGCCTTGCAGCGCAAGCTCGACCAGCAGCCGGTTGATCTCCGATTGCGGAAGGGAATGGTTGGCGCACCGCTTGCCGACGTAGATGCGCTGCGCGCCACGACGCGCGAACGCGACGATTTCCGGTGAGACCAGATGGTCGTGGAGGACGACGTCAGCCGATTGCAGGCGGCGCAGCGCCCGCAAGGTGAGCAACTCCGGATCGCCGGGTCCCGCGCCGACGAGACATACGCTGCCGCGCTGCGCGGACGTGACCGAATGCAGCGCAAACGATGCGCGCCGCGGCGGATTGCCGTTCATGGACATCAACTGCCCTTCCTCCGATGGGCGGAATGATGCATCAGGTACTGAACTGCGTGGCATCCACTGTAGGATCGAGTGACCGGGAAAACCTTGATCCGAATCAAGGAATCCCGCCGCAGCGTGGGCGATGCTCCACGATGTTTCGTTGCGCTCGTAACCACCGACCCGAGGAAAGATCAATGAAACACGCCCTCCGATTCCGATCGACACTCTTCGCGATATTGGCAGCATTTCCCCTGGTCTTCGGCACTGCGCTCGCGCAGGACAAGCCCGGAGCCAAACCCGAAGCGAAGCCCGCGGCCAAACCCGCAGCGAAACCGAAACCGCCGGTCACCGACGCGGAGATCCGCTATCAGGCCGGCGGATCGCCGCTCGCCAAGGAAGACTTGCATCAGGACATCAACCCCAAGGCGCCGCAGATGACCAAGCCCGAGTTCGACCGCGCGCGCCAGGTCTACTTCGAACGCTGCGCCGGCTGCCACGGCGTGCTGCGCAAGGGCGCGACCGGCAAGCCGCTGACGCCCGATATCACGCTGGCGAGGGGCACCGAATACCTCAAGGTGTTCATCAACTACGGTTCCCCGGCCGGGATGCCCAACTGGGGCACCGGAGGGGAGCTCACCGAGAAAGAAGTGGACCTGATGGCCCGCTACATCCAGCAGACGCCGCCGATGCCGCCGGAGTTCGGCCTGGCCGAAATGAAGGCGACCTGGAAGGTCATCGTGCCGCCGGAGAAGCGGCCGAAGAAGAAGATGAACCAGTACAGCACCGACAACATCTTCTCCGTCACGCTGCGCGATTCGGGGGAAGTGGCGCTGATCGACGGCGACTCGAAGAAGATCATCAACATCGTGAAGACCGGTTACGCCGTGCACATCTCGCGCACGTCGGGTTCCAAGCGCTACGTCTACACCATCGGCCGCGACGGCAAGGTCAACCTGATCGACCTGTGGATGGAGAAGCCGGACAACGTCGCCGAGATCCGCATCGGTTTGGAAGCGCGCTCGGTTGAAACCTCGCGCGCCAAGGGCTACGAAGACAGATATGCGATTGCCGGTTCTTACTGGCCACCGCAGTTCGTAATCATGAAAGGCGACACGCTCGAGCCGATCATCATTGCGTCCACGCGGGGCTTGACCGTGGGTGATCAGGAATACCATCCCGAGCCGCGCGTCGCCTCGATCGTCGGCAGCCATTCCAAGCCGGAGTTCGTGGTGAACGTCAAGGAGACAGGGCGAATCATGCTCGTCGACTACTCGGACCTGGGCAAGTCACTCACGGATGCCGGAAGGTCGCTCAAGGTCACGGTGATCGGTGCGGCGAAGTTCCTGCATGACGGCGGCTGGGACGTGACGAAGCGTTATTTTCTCGTCGCGGCCAACCAGTCGAACAAGATTGCCGTGGTGGACAGCAAGGAAGGCAAGCTCGAGAAGTTGATCGATGTCGGAAAGATCCCGCATCCCGGCCGCGGCGCCAACTTCGCGCATCCGAAGTTCGGACAGGTGTGGGCGACCGGCCATCTCGGCGATGAAAGCATTTCACTGATCGGCACCGATCCGGTGAAGCGCAAGGAGCACGCGTGGAAAGTGGTGCAGACGCTGAAAGGTCAGGGCGGCGGCAACCTCTTCATCAAGACCCATCCCAAGTCGAAAAACCTGTGGGTGGATACGCCGTTGAATCCCGACGCGAAAATCAGCCAGTCGATCGCGGTGTTCGATATCGGGAACCTCGACAAGGGGCCCGCGATCCTGCCGATCGCGGAGTGGGCCAAAGTGGGCGAGGGCGCGAAGCGCGTCGTGCAGCCGGAATACAACAAGGCGGGCGACGAAGTGTGGTTCGCGGTGTGGAGCGCGAAGAACCAGGAATCCGCGATCGTCATCGTGGATGACAAGACGCGCAAGCTGAAGCACGTCATCAAGGATCCGAAGTTGATCACGCCCACCGGAAAGTTCAACGTCTACAACACCACGCACGATATCTACTGAGAGGAGAAACGCGCATGAAGAAGGTCGTGGTCGCGATCGCAGGCTGCGCTGCCGTTGCGGCGGGGAGCATCAATCTGTCGATGGCCGCTGACGCCAAAGCGGCAGAGGGGTTATTAAAGAAGAACAACTGCATCGCTTGTCATCAGGTTGACAAGAAAGTGGTGGGTCCCGCTTACAAGGACGTCGCGAAGAAATACAAGGGCCAGAAGGACGCCGTCGCGTTGCTCTCAAAGAAAGTGAAAGCAGGCGGGCAGGGCGTCTGGGGCAAAGTGCCGATGCCGCCCAATCCGCAGGTGAACGACGCCGAGCTCAAGCAGATGGTGGAGTACATCCTCGCGCTCTGACGCCACAGCCGGCTTCGGCGAGCGCGACCACGCGCATTGAGCACACATGCCACTTTCCTGCCGGTCGCCGCACCAGGCCAGGCTTCCGCCGTTCGTGGCGGGCATGGTGGCGTTGACGCTCGCGACCACGCTGGCAAACGCCGCGCAGGGCGCCTCCGACGCCGCAACCGCCATATCGCCCGCACGCCAGAAGGAACTCGTGCACTTCGTGCGGCATGACTGCGGTTCCTGCCACGGGCTCACGCTGCGCGGAGGATTGGGCCCGCCGCTTACACCCGAAGCGCTAAAAGGCAAACCGGCCGCGTACGTGAAGGCGATGATCCTCGACAGCCGGCCCGGAACAGCGATGCCACACTGGCGCCCGCTGCTGCCTGAAGCCGAGGCAGCATGGATTGCCGAGAAGCTGCTGCAGGGACTGCCGGATGTGGATTAAGACACTCCTCCTTTGCGCGACCCTGATGGCGGGATGCACGACGTTGCCGCGCGGGACCGGCGACCTCGGTGTCGTGGTGGAACGGGCCTCGGGCTCGCTACGGCTGCTCGATACCACACGGCGCATCGCGATCGGTCGCGTGAACGGACTCGGCGATCTTTCGCACGCGTCGGTGGTTTACTCGCGCGACGGGCGCTACGCTTTCGTCTTCGGACGCGACGGGGGACTCACCAAGGTGGACCTGCTGCGCGGCCGGATCGACGCGCGCGTGGTGCAATCCGGGAACAGCATAGGCGGCGCGATTTCCCAGGACGGAACGCTCGTTGCCGTAGCGAACTACGTGCCGGGCGGGGTCAAGGTGTTCGCCGCGGACACGCTCGAGTTGGTGGCCGACATTCCGGCCGTCTATGGCGAGGGCCGGCGCGCCAAGGTGGTCGGACTGGAAGATGCTCCCGGCAATCGCTTCGTGTTCAGCCTGTTCGAGGCGGGGGAAATCTGGCTCGCAGATCTGAGCGTCCCGCATCATCCGGTCATCACGAAATTCCGCGGTATCGGGCGTGAGCCGTATGACGCGCTCGTGACGCCGGACGGGCGTCATTACCTTGCCGGGCTGTTCGGTGAAGACGGTCTCGCGCTGCTCGATCTGTGGCACCCCGAGCGCGGCGTCAAGCGGGTGCTCGCGGGTTACGGCAAAGGGCAGCAAAAGCTGCCGGTATACAAAATGCCGCATCTCGAAGGTTGGGCGATCGCCGGACGTTTCGCTTTCGTGCCGGCCGTCGGGCGCCATGAAGTTCTGGTGGTGGACACCGAAAGCTGGCGGGAGGCCGGCCGCATCACGGTTGCGGGCCAGCCGGTGTTCGTCATGGCGCGGCCCGACGGCCGGCAGGTGTGGGTCAACTTTGCGCTGCCTCACAACGATGTCGTGCAGGTGATCGACACCGAGTCGCGCCGCATCGTGCAGACGCTCAAGCCGGGCAAGGCGGTGCTCCACATGGAATTCACGCCGCGCGGGGAAGCGGTGTGGATCTCAGCGCGCGACGACGATCGGGTGATGGTGTACGACACCGCAGGCTTCACGCTCCTCGCGCAGATCGCGGCAGACAAACCGAGCGGCATTTTTTTCTCTGCGCGCGCGTTTCGGACCGGATTGTGACGTGGGCGCGGCGCAGCTCGGACTGCTCGACCGGTTCCAGCGCGATTTTCCGCTGTGTCCCCGGCCGTACGCGGTGATCGCCGAACGGCTCGGTCTCACCGAGGCCCAGGTCATCGTGGCGCTGCGGCGATTGCAGGCGCGCGGCTGCGTGAGCCGTGTCGGCGCGACGCTGGCGCCGGGGCGCGTGGGTGCCGCGACGCTTGCGGCGCTGGCCGTCCCGAGCGAGCGCCTGGAAGCCGTGGCGGAGCTGGTCAATGGCTACCGTGAAGTCAACCACAATTACGAGCGCGAGCACGCAGTCAATCTGTGGTTTGTCGTTACCGCACCAAGCATGGAACGGGCACAGGCGGTGGTGCGGGAGGTCGAGCGCCGGGCGGGCTGCGGCCAGGTCCTGGAACTGCCGATGATCGAGGCGTACTGCGTCGATCTTGGATTCAGCCTCGGTGCGGGGGACACTACGCAGAGACGTACCCCGACACCTTTGCCCCCCTCCTCGTTCGGCCACGCGCCGTATGCTCTTTCGACGGCGCAACGGGCCATTCTCGCGGCGCTGCAGGACGGCCTGCCGCTCACCGCGCGCCCCTATGCCGAAATCGGCGTGCGCTGCGGGATGGGCGAAGAAACAGTGATCGCCGAGCTTGAGCGCCTCACGCACGAGCGGGTGATTGCGCGGCTCGGCGTGATCGTGCGCCACCGCGCC
>JACQOK010000050.1 GCA_016202565.1 Betaproteobacteria bacterium
TAGGAAATGGACCTCATAATGGATTCGTTTTCACGGGAATGACACTTTGTGTGTTGTGGAACCGGGCTTGCCCGCGATGAACTTGTGGGAGCGGGCTTGCCCGCGAACAGGGAAGCGCGATCAGTCGACAGCCTGCACTGCAAAGCTCGCCGGCGGCTCGCCCCGCTGTTGCCGCTCCCACATCGTGACGTAGGCGGATTCGATATGGCGGCCAAAGCGGTCGGAATTGCGCTATTTAAGAAAGCGCGCAAAAGCCGCTATACTAAATTCCGTTAAGGCCTATTTGACTGTCTGACCGTGATTGTCTAACGATGAATCGCGCACGCGCCCTTGAATTGCTCGCGCAGAGCAAACCCACTCTGGCTGCGCGCTACGGGGTAACTCAGCTTGCCTTGTTTGGCTCCACCGCACGCGACAGTGCGCGGAGCGACAGCGACATCGACATCCTGGTCACCTTCGATGGGCCGGCAACATCGGAACGCTACTTCGGTGTCCAGTTCTATCTCGAAGACTTGTTCGGCTCCGAGATAGATCTGGTGACTGAAAAAGCCCTGCGCGCGGAGCTGCGGCCATTCATTGAAAAGGAGGCCATTCATGTCTGATTCTATGCAGCGTGAATGGCGGTTTTATCTTGACGACATGATCGGCTTTGCCGAGAAAGTCATCGCCTATACCAACGGCCTCGACCAGGCGGGTTTCGTTGCCAGCGCCCTTAACTACGATGCCACTCTGCGCAACCTGGAACTGATCGGCGAGGCCGCGACCCATGTGCCCGAGGCAGCGCGTGCGGCCAATCCGCAAATTCCGTGGCGACTCATTATCGCCACTCGCAATCGGCTCATCCACGGCTATCTCGGCATCGACAACGATACCCTGTGGAGCATCATCCGCAGCGACGTTCCTGCCCTGCTTTCCAACCTGCGCGTGCTCAAAAACCAATCCGCGGGATGACGGGGGTAAATTGCGATGCGCAAGACCAAATCAGCACGCCTGCGCGCTTGCTGCGCGTGCCGACCTCATCGTGTCTGGCGACAAGCGATTGCGCAATATCAAAAGCTACCAAGGCATTCTCGTCGTCACTGCCGCTGACGCGCTGGCACGCCTTTCTCAGCGCTAAGGTCTCTCTGTGGGAGCAGGTTTCTTGTTGGAGCGGGCTTGCCCCCGATCCTTCTCTGTGAGAGCTTCCTGTGGGAGCGGGCTTGCCCGCGATCAGGCGATAGGCTGGACCGCAAAACCCTCCGGTGGCTCGCCCCGCTGATAGCGCTCCCACATCGTGATGTACGCGGCTTCAATGTGGCGGCGGAAGCGGTCGGTGTCGAACAGAGGATAAATCGTGCGATTCCGCGCGAGCCTGGCTCTCAACTCCGCCAGCAGAGTACCCCGCTCGTCTCTCGACTCCATTTCATTACGCTCGTCTCTCGACTCCATTTCATTACGCTCGTCTCTCGACTCCCATTTCATTACGCTCGAGACGAACGGTGGGTGTGAGCCGTTCGTCCCGAGCGTAGTCCCCGTTCGTCTCTCGACTTCGCTGCGCTACGCTCGAGACGAACGGGCACGAAGTCGAGGCCTGTCCCGAGCCTCTCGACGGGCTCGAGACAGGCTCTGTCGGGGGAGGAACGGCGAGTTTGAGCGCCAGCGCCTCATACTCCTCCATGCTGTAAGTAATCAGTTCCGGCAGCCCAACCGCATTCAGCAAGCTCCCCGCCATCCGCGATGCAAACGCCTCACCGGCGCACGTCAGCACCGGCACGCCCGCCCATAATGCGTCGCTTGCCGTGGCGGCGGCATTAAACGGCAAGGTATCGAGGAACAAATCAACGAGCCGGAATCGCGCGAGATGATCGGCGTATTTGAGCCGCGGCGCTCGCCAGCGTGAAGCCAGCGGAATATCGGGAACTGTCGCTGTGAATGCCCCCGACCCGTGCGAAATGTGACACTGACCCTGAATCCGGTCTGACCCCTTTTTTCCGTGCCTGGCCTCTTTTTCACCTCCAACACTGCGCAGGAGCTGGGTATCGTCATTGATTCTTTGGAAATACAACTTGACCGGTGGCCCCCCAAGAAATAGAGTAGTGCTCAACACTACATTTAAGGATTCGACATGAAAACCGTGACAGCCGCTGACGCCAACCGTCACTTCTCAAGCGTCTTGCGTGCAGCCACGCACGGCGAGGTGTTCGTGGTGGTATCCCGCGGCAAGGCCGTCGCCGCCATCGGTCCCGCAAGAAAGAAGACCGACGCGCAGCGCAGCGCCGCCAAAGCGGTGCTTTTGAAGCGATTGCGTGCACAACGCCCCACCGGGAAGCGGGCCTGGACGCGCGATGACCTCTACCGGGACCGCTCGTGAGGATGGCGCTGGACACCAACGTCCTCGCCTATGCCGAAGGCGCCGGGACCAAAGCGCGGCGCGATGCCTCCTTGTCGCTGATCAGCCGGCTGCCTGAACAGGACGTCCTGCTCCCGGCGCAGACCATGGGCGAGCTTTACCGCGTGCTCACCGGAAAGGCTCGACGCAATGCCGGCGTTGCCCGCGATGCCATCCTGGGCTGGGCCGACACCTACGAGATCGCCGATTCAAGCTGGACAGCATTCCAGGCGGCGATGGACCTGTGCGCCGATCATGATCTGCAAATTTGGGATGCGCTCATTCTCTCCGTGGCCGCCGAAAACCGCTGCCGCATCCTGCTGAGCGAGGACCTGCAACACGGCTTTACCTGGCGCGGCGTCACCGTCGTCAATCCCTATGTGTCGCCGGCCCACCCGTTGCTCAAGGCCGCAAGCGCCGGACAGAAGCCCACAGCCAGCGGCAGCGCTCCCTGAGCAAGCGGGCGCTCCGGATCGATGCTGACAAGAGCCCCTTCTTCTTCAGAACTCAGACGTGAAATTGCGGAAATGACCGTGGTGCATGTGGGAGCGGGCTTGCCCGCGATGAACCTGTGGGAGCGGGCTTGCCCGCGATGAACTTTGTGGGAGCTGGCTTGCCCGCGATTGATCTCGTGGGAGCGGGCTTGCCCGCGATTGATCTTGTGGGAGCGGGCTTGCCCGCGATGAACCTGTGGGAGCGGGCTTGCCCGCGATGAACTTTGTGGGAGCGGGCTTGCCCGCGATTGATCTCGTGGGAGCGGGCTTGCCCGCGATTGATCTCGTGGGAGCGGGCTTGCCCGCGATCAGCGAAGCGACACTGTCATCGGGGCCAAGGCCCCTCCCACATTCCATCCTTCCCCCAATGCTTCACATTGGGCCTTCCCACATTCGATTCTTAGTGGTCTGACCCCTACAGTGCCCGGCACGGCCTCTCCGATGATCTCAATGTTACGGATCACGGCATCCTGCACCAGCTCGTTCTCGAGGAACGACGCCTCAGTCATATCCCTTGTATAGCGGTTGATGCGTTGGATCGCTTCGAGGATGTGTCCGAGATAGCTCCGCGCACGCAGTCCATCTTTGCTCATACTGGCTCGGCTTCCGACAAAACACGATCCCGGTAGTACGCCGGCAGCGCCTTCGGCGTTAGCACGTCGACCGAAACGCCCAGGAGTTTCTGGAGCCGGTTCTGAATCCGAGCAATATCCATCAGGGTAGTATCCGGCGTCGGATCGACCAGCAGATCAAGGTCACTATCGTCAGTGTCTTCGCCATGCAGGATGGAGCCAAAGACGCGAGGGTTGCGGGTACGGTTCTGTTCGACCACCCGACGAATATCCTCGCGGTGAAGGCGTAGAGCTTCAGAAGGCTTCATCCGTCACTCGCTTCGTCAGTTATAGCTTTAAATTTAATCATATACAGCGATACCGGGAGCGTCAATCGATCCTGCATCTGCGGGAGCGGGCTTGCCCGCGATTCCGGCTGTCGTTCCCGCCCCCGATTACAACATTCGAGGGCAAGCTCCGGCGGGAACCCATACGGCGCTTCACGTCGCGTGATGCGTCCTTTATCTGGCGCAAGGCTCCACCCCAAAACCCTCCGGCGGCTCGCCCCGCTGATGCCGCTCCCACATCGTCACGTAGGCGGATTCAATATGCCACAGCATCGCGGGTGTCGTGGCAAGCTTTAGCGCCAGCCCCGGAAATACGCAGTGCAAGGACGGATTGTTTCAAGCGCTCGGGTTGTCGTGGCGGTTTGAAGGCTGTATTCTTCGTAGACGAGGCCTTTCTCCAGAGCGCGCGATATGGCAAAACTCGACAGAATCACTTCGGATCCCGCCATCCTCGGCGGGCAGCCGACCATTCGTGGCATGCGCTTGACGGTGCGCCGGGTGGTCGAAGCACTTGCGTTATACCCAGATTGGGAGGACCTCCGGGCGGAGTACCCTGAACTGGAGCCGGAGGACATCCGGCAGGCGCTGGAATTCGCCGCCAATAGTCTCGACGACAAAATCATCCCGCTTGAGACGGCGTGACACGCCTTCTGCTCGATCAGGGACTGCCGCGCTCCGCCGGCAAGCTTCTTTCAGTCGCGGCATGGGACGTTGTCCACGTCGGCGATATCGGCTTGAGCCGCGCCACCGATCAGCGCATCCTCGATTACGCAAAGCGCGAGAATAGAATTTGCGTCACGCTGGACGCGGATTTTCACGCGCTTTTGGCCACAACGGACGCCGCGAAGCCTTCTGTGATTCGCATTCGAAAAGAAGGATTGAATGCGAAGGCGATCGCCGAGTTGCTGTTGAAGGTCTGGCCGCGCGTCGAGCAGAGCGCAATCGAGGGAGCTATGATTACTATCACCGAGAAATCGATACGCGTCCGCGCGCTCCCTATCTCAGCAAAAAGACGTTAGTTTTGTGGAAGCGGGCTTGCCCGCGATGATCTTGTGGGAGCGGGCTTGCCCGCGATGATCTTGTGGGAGCGGGCTTGCCCGCGATTGATCTTGTGGGAGCGGGCTTGCCCGCGATGAACTTGGCGGCTGTGATAATCGGGGGCAAGCCCCCTCCCACGCCCGCGATCAGGCGATAGCCTGCACCGCGAAACTCTCCGGCGGTTCACCCCGCTGAACCCGCTCCCACATCGCGATGTATGCGGCTTCGATATGCCGCCGAAAGCGGTCCGTGTCGAATAACGGATAAGTCGTGCGATTCCGCGCCAGCCTCGCTCTCAATTCCGACAACGGAGGAAGCGAGCCCGCCCACCGTTCGTCCCGAGCGTAGCGCAGCGAAGTCGAGGGATGAGCCAGCGTCAGCGCCAGCGCCTCATACTCCTCCATGCTGTGCGTGACGAGCTCGGGCAGCCCGATCGCGTGAAGGAGGCTGCCTGCCATCCTTGCAGCAAACGCCTCGCCAGTGCAGGTCAGCACCGGCACGCCGGCCCACAACGCGTCGCTTGCCGTGGTGCCGGCATTGAACGGCAGGGTATCGAGGAAGAGATCCGCCAATTGGAACCGCGCCAGATGATCAGCGTAAGGCAGCCGCGGCGCAAAGATCAGGCGCCTCGCCTCCACCCCCCGATTCCGCGCCTCACGCCGGAGGTTGTTCTGAACCACGTCCTGATCGGTCACCAGCCATAACACACTTCCGGGCACCGCTTTCAGCAGCCGCATCCACACGTCGAACACCGGCGGGTTGATCTTGTAGCTGTTGTTGAACGAGCAGAACACCAACCCGGACTCCGGCAGACCCGCCTCCGCTCTCGAGGGCACCCGCTCGCTGATCCGGCGCTTATCATCGTTCGCCTGGAAGCTGTCCGGCAGATAAACGACCTTCTCCGCGTAGTGCTCGCGCTTATCCTCCGGAATGACGAACCGGTCGGCGAGGATGTAATCGATGTAGTCCGCGCCCATCGTCCCCGGATATCCGAGATAGTTCACCTGGATCGGCGCCGGACGATGGGCGAAGATCGCGGGCCGGCAGTCACCGGTGAAGCCCATCAAGTCCACGGCGATATCAACCTCCAGCTCGCGCAGCAGTGCCGCCGTCTCCCGATCGCTCTTCACCGAGACATCGATGAACCGGCCGAAGGCCTCCTTCACCCGGTGCCGCATCAGGCTGAATTCCTCAGGCTTGAGCGAAATCGCGATCGTCTCGAAGCGGCCGTGGTCGTGCCGCTCCCATAGCCCCGCCATCAGGTACGACACCGGATGCTCGCGAAAATCCGCCGAGATATACGCGACCCGAATCCGGTCGTGTTCGTATCTCTGCCCGGTCCAGAGCGGCATGGGAGACGCGGGATGCTCATCGGCGACGAGGACGCGCGCGCATTGCGACTGCGCGGGAGCGGACGCCGAAACGGCGAGAAAGGAAAAAGGAAAGTTCGCGCGTCTCCCCGCCTCTACCCGCTCGACGATCCGCCCCGCGCTGCTCGCGTGCTCCACCCAATCGCAGCAAGAAAGCCGCGAATGATGAAGCTTTCCGAGCGCGTAGTCCTTGTCGGGCGCGATCTCGACCAGCCGCGCGAAACAGTCGGCCGCATCTTCGAACCGTTTGAGCGCGAGCAAGGCATTCCCCCGGTTGCCCAGCACTTCATGGTCCCCGGGGCTGAATTGCAGCGCGCGCTCGAAGCTCTCCAGCGCGTCTTCGGTCCGCCTGAGCGCTAGCAGCGCATTGCCGCGGTTGTTGAATGCTTTGGCGTAGTCGGGCTTCAGTTGCAGCGCGCGCTCGAAGCTTTCCAGCGCCTCTTGCGGGCGCCCCAGGTCGAGGAGCGCATTGCCGCGGCTGTTGAGCGCCGCAGAATCGAGCGGCCAGATCGCCAGCGCCTGGTCAAGGCTCGCGAGCGCCTCTGGCGGCCGCTTCAGCGCGAGCAGTGCATTGCCGCGGTTGGTGAGCGCGTTCGCATAGTCGGGCTTGAGTTGCAGCGCGCGCTCGAAGCTCTTGAGCGCGTCCTCCGGCCGCTTCAAGTCGAGCAACACCGCCCCGCGGTTGTTGAGCGCGTCGGCGTAGTCGTGCTTGAGCGCGAGCGCGCGGTCGTAGCTCGCCAGCGCTTCCTCCAGCCGCTGCAGCGCCAGCAAGGCGTTGCCCATGTTCAAATGAGCGGCGGCGCTACTGCGATTTAGCTTCAGGGCGCGACCGATCAGCTCGAGTGCGGCCTCATGTCGGCCCTGCAGATACTGCACCACCCCCAGCAGGTGCAGGGCGTCGAAATGCGCGGGAGCTTGCGATACCACTTCGCGATACAGCCGCTCGGCTTGATCGAGGTCTCCCCGCTGATGGAACGCCACGGCCTGCTGGAACTTGCCCTGGATGGCGCTGAAGCGTTGCGGCTGCGGTGTGATGCGCTGTGGAATGCGCGGCGGTCTACCCTTGGGCATCGTTCATGGCAAAAAAGTGTTTCCTCCTAATAGTACTATCGCCGGGAACTGCTGTCGGTCCCGCCCCCGATTAAAGCACTCGAGGACAAGCCTTCAACGGAATCACATCATCTGCACCGCCGCTGTGGGAGCGGGCTTGCCCGCGATCAATGCGCTTGGAGAAGCAGCGGCGATTAGTGGTCTGACCCCTGGTCTGACCCCTTTAAAACCGCTACACTGATCCGCGGTCAAATACATGGAGTGCTTTCGGGAGGAGGAAGCAAGCATGAACCCAAGGACCATTACGCGCGGTCCTGAATCCGCCGCCCGTCTGCGGGCGGCTCCCCCGCTCGCCAAAGCAGGACTTTCGCCGCGATTGAAGCTCGCAGTCTTTCGGGAGAAAGGTGGAACATGAAAAACCTCGTCATCCTCGCATCCGACCAAAGCCTGTCGCTCGATGGGATCGCTACGGGTTCGCACGATGGCGGCGGGTCAGACCCCGATCCAGGCCCGGATACCACCCCGCTCACCCTCACGGGTACCTCCGGCAACGATTCGCTGGCGGGCGGGGCGGGCAACGATTCCATATTTGGCCTGGCGGGCAACGACACCCTTCGCGGCAACGACGGCAACGACTCCATAGACGGTGGCGCCGGCAATGACCTGATCGACGGTGGCAACGGCGCCGACACCCTCATCGGCGGCGACGGCGACGACCTGATCGATGGCCGCGCCGGCAACGACTCGATCGACGGCGGCGACGGCGACGACAGCCTCTACGGCGGCGCCGGTGTCGACACCATACGGGGCGGCGCGGGCAATGACTCCTACTACGTCGATGACATAAACGACGTGGTGATCGACGTCCCCAATACGGTGGTTGCGTCCTTCCTTGTCAATTCGGTGGCTCCGGCGGCGCTCCAGGGCATCACCGACACCGTGTTTGCGGCGGTGAGCTATAGCCTGGCGAACGTGGCGTTCGTGGAGAATCTGACGCTCGAGGCAACCGGTACCGGCACCGGCGCTACCGGCAACGAACTGGACAACGTGCTCACGGGCAATGCCTTGAGCAATACGCTCAGCGGTCTGGAGGGAAACGACACGCTGATCGGCGGCGCCGGCAACGACACGCTCAACGGTGGCGGCGGCACCGATACTGCGAGTTTCAGCGGTAACCGGTCCGCCTACACCATCGGCGCAGGCGGGGCAAATGTCACGGGCCCCGAAGGATCGGACGTGCTTTCGGGCATCGAGCGGCTCCAGTTCGCCGATAAAGGCGTCGCCTTCGATCTCGGCGCGGGCCAAGCCGCCGGCAACACGGTGCGGATCATCGGTGCAGCGATGGACGCGCCGGCCATTCAGCAGCATCCGGATTGGGTGGCGATCGGTCTGGATCTCTTCGACTCCGGCATGAGTCTGCAGGCGGTGTGCGAGCTGGTGATCCCGCTTTTAGCATTGAGCAACACGGACTTTGTGACGAGCGTGTATACGAACGTGGTGGGCGCGGCGCCTTCCGCAGCAGAGCGAGATTACTTCGTGGTGTGGCTGCAGGGCTCGGGCGGAAGCATGACGCAGGCGCAGTTGCTGGAGTATGCGGCCAACCATCCGCTGAACGAGACCAACATCAATCTCGTCGGCCTGCAGCAGACGGGCGTGGAGTTTATTTAACCCCCGTTGTGGGAGCGGGCTTGCCCGCGATTGATCCTGTGGGAGCGGGCTTGCCCGCGATCAATGCGCTTGGAAAAACAGGATATCGGGGGCAAGCCCGCTCCCACAAAGGACCACATATGGATTCCCTCCCCCGATTAAAACATTCGGGGACAAGCTTTCGAGGCAATGACACAGCGGCCCAAGGGAATGACACCCGTGTGTCGTCCTCGCGCAAGCGGGGCTAACTCAGTCTGACCCCCTATACTCACCGAAAAAGAGCGGCCAACGGCCTTGAGGGCCGATACAGATTTCTGTATGATGGCTGCCATGAAAACCACCTTGGACCTTCGTGATGATCTGCTCGTGCGAGCCAAGGAGACCGCCGCGA
>JACQOK010000055.1 GCA_016202565.1 Betaproteobacteria bacterium
GCTGAAGTGATACGCCGACTCGAGCTGCGTAATGTCCTCCGGCTTGAGATAGCCGGACCATTCCTTGAACAGCGCGGTGGCTTCACCCATGGCGGTGAAGGATGAAGGATGAAGGATGAAGGATGAATTTTCGGTGTGCCATCGCGCTGATCCATTTCATCCTTCCGCCTTCCGCCTTCATCCTTTGAACTTACGTCTGACCCTTGTTCAGGATCTCGGTGCCGTACTTGCCGGCGGCGAGTTCGCGCAGCGCGATCACGGTGGGTTTGTCGCGGTTCGCTTCGAGCATCGGCTGCGCGCCGTTGGTGAGCTGTCGCGCGCGGTAGGTCGCGGCGAGCGACATCTCGAAGCGGTTCGGAATATGCTTCAGACAATCATCGACGGTAATACGTGCCATATACAGTTTCCTCGGTTATTGCATGCCGTTAATCAAATCCGCGTTACGGGCGAGCTGGCGGGAAAGTCGGAGCCGTTCGGCCCGGATAATGCTGGCCAGTTCCAGCGCCGCCCGGTTAAAGTCTTTGTTAATAATAACATAGTCGAACTCCCGGACGTGGCTGATCTCCTCGCGCGCGGCGGCGAGCCGCCGTGCGATGACGTCGGCCGGGTCCTGGCTGCGGCCCTTGAGCCGGTGCTCCAGCGCTTCGAGCGAAGGCGGCAGAATGAATACGCTTACGGTTCCGGGCATGAGGCTGCGCACTTGCTGTGCGCCCTGCCAGTCGATCTCGAGCACGATGTCATGGTCCTGCTCGAGCTGTTCGGCGATCCACGTCCGGGACGTGCCATAGCGGTTGCCGTAGATGACCGCGCTCTCCAGGAACTCCCCGGCGCCCAGCATGCGCTCGAACTCGGCGGGTGCCACGAAATGATAGTCGCGCCCGTTCACTTCCCCGGGGCGCGGCGGCCGCGTCGTGTGCGAGATCGACAGCTTGACCTCGGGCTCGGCCGCCAGCAGCGCCTTGACCAGGCTCGTCTTTCCGCCGCCCGAGGGGGCACTCACGATGAAGAGTGTTCCGCTCATTGCTTCGCGAAGACAGGAGAGAGGAGAGAGGGGAAAGGGGTGCGCCGACCGGCCGCCGCGCTCGGCTGCGCGATCATGTTTAAGGTTTGACGCCTCTCGCCTCTCACCTCTCGCCTCCCTTCTCACTCAATGTTCTGGATCTGTTCGCGCATCTGCTCGATCAGCAGCTTCAATTCCATCGACGCCTGGGTCACCGCGATGTCGACCGACTTGGACCCGAGCGTATTGGCCTCGCGGTTCAGTTCCTGCATCAGAAAGTCGAGACGCTTGCCCACGACGCCGCCCTGCTCGAGGACGCGCCTGAGTTCGGCGATGTGGGTTGCGAGCCGCGTCAGCTCCTCGTCGACGTCGATCCGGTTGGCGAACAGCACGACCTCCTGGCGGACGCGCTCGTCGTCGCCGTTGACCATGGCCTCCTTGAGCCGGGTCGCGAGCTTTTCCTGGAACGCGGCGAGCACCTGCGGCATGCGCGGGGTGAGCCCGGCGACACGCTGTTCCATTGCTCCCGATCGCTCACGCAGCATGGATTGCAGTTTTTCGCCCTCCCGCGCGCGCGATGCGGTGAAATCCTCGAGCACGCTTTGCACCAGTTCGCGGCACGCCGTTCTCAGTTCCTCGACCGGCAGCGCCTCGGTGCCGAGCATGCCGGGCCAGCGCAGAATGTCGGATACGCCGAGTTCGGCCGCCGCGGGAAGCGTTTCGCGCACGCGCCTGCCCAGCGCGATCAGCTGCTGGAGCAGCGCCTCGTTCAGTTCGGGAAGCTGAATCGGACCGGCGGTGGCCGCGAAGGTGATCCGGCATTCGACCTTGCCGCGGTTGAGCCTTGCCGTCAGCAGTTCCCGCAGTTGCTGCTCGATGGCGCGCAGATCGTCCGGCATCCGGAACTGGATGTCCAGATAGCGGTGATTGACGGAGCGCAACTCGACATTGAGCACGCCGCAGGAAAGCTCCTGTGCGCCCGTCGCGTAACCGGTCATGCTGTAGATCATGGACAATCCGTGAGTGGTGAATCGTGAATGGTGAATCGTGTCGGGCCACCGATGCGGCTCTTCGATTTACCATTCACCATTTACCCTATACCATTGATCTCCGAGGCAAGCACGATAATTCATGGGCGAATTGGAAGATAGCATACATGGCAAGCGTTACGCGACCCAGCGGCAGACGGCCCGAACAATTGCGCGCGGTGCGCATCACGCGCCAATACACCCGTCACGCGGAAGGATCGGTGCTGATCGAATGCGGCGACACCAAGGTGATCTGCACGGCAAGCGTTCTTGACAGGCAGCCCCCGCACCTCAAGGGCTCCACGCAGGGATGGGTGACCGCCGAATACGGCATGCTGCCGCGTTCGACCGGCACGCGCATCGACCGCGAAGCGGCGCGCGGCAAGCAGTCCGGGCGCACGCAGGAGATCCAGCGCCTGATCGGCCGGGCGCTGCGCGCGGTGGTGGCGCTGGACAAGCTCGGCGAGTGCACCATACATCTCGACTGCGACGTGATTCAGGCCGACGGCGGCACGCGCACCGCCAGCATCACCGGTGCGTTTGTCGCGCTTCACGATGCGGTGACGCGACTGCTGGAGCGGCGCGCACTCATCGAATCGCCGATCCGCGATTTTGTTGCGGCGGTATCGGTCGGCGTGTACGCGGGCACGCCGGTGCTGGACCTGGATTACGTCGAGGACTCGCAATGCGATACGGACATGAACGTCGTGATGACCGGCAGCGGCGGCCTGGTCGAGGTCCAGGGCACCGCGGAGGGCGCGCCC
>JACQOK010000056.1 GCA_016202565.1 Betaproteobacteria bacterium
CGGTAAGCAGTAAGCGGTAAACCGTGAGCAGGTGTGGAAACCTGCAGGAGACGGGCGCATGGTAAATCCACGTCGATTGATCGCAAGCTGGCGCTTTGTCGCGGCCGTCATGGTGGCCTGTGCGAGTGCTGCGCCGCAAGCGTGAAACCGGGCCGGGTGCATTGCCGGGCGATCCGTTTCCGGACACAATCGCGACAGCGCAGCGCGTGTTTTATTACGTTTGGGGGCTCTAAGGAGAATCGAAGTGACTGCTGCAATGGATGAGTTCGAGTTTTTTCTCGAGAA
The DNA here is from genome assembly GCA_016202565.1 of Betaproteobacteria bacterium. Lineage (GTDB taxonomy): Bacteria > Pseudomonadota > Gammaproteobacteria > Burkholderiales > SG8-41 > DSOT01. Next base: position 286 of record JACQOK010000056.1, read on the forward strand.
AGAATGGTCGGACGGATTGCCGGTCGTCACCCCGACCGAAGAACGCGTGCAGCGCATGCTCAAAGGCGCGCGCCGCGATCCGGACGAAGTCATCGGCCGCATTCCGCCGGCGATGGAAACCGCCACCGTGCGCACCGTCGCCATCCACGCCCTGATGGCAGGCTGCAGGCCGGAGTATCTGCCCGTCGTACTGGGCGCGCTTTCGCTCATGCTCCGGGAAGAGTTCAATATGAACGGCGTGCAAGGAACGATGCACGGCGTGGCGCCGCTCATGATCGTCAACGGCCCGTATGCGCAGAAGATCAGCCTGCACGGCGGCAACGGCTGCTTCGGTCCCGGCTTTCGCGCCAACGCCTCGATCGGGCGCGCGATCCGGCTCATGATGATGAACTTGGGCGGCGGCATTCCCGGCGTCGCCTCCGCCACCATCTTCGCAACCCCGCTGCGCTACACTGCCTGCATCATGGAAAATTCCGAGCGCAGCCCGTGGGCGAGCCTCGCTGTCTCCCGGGGCTACTCGCCCGGCGATAACGTGATCACCTGCGCCATGGTCGAAAGCCCGCGGCTCTGCTTCGATGACGTGAGCGAGGATGCGGGACGGCTTCTGACCGGTCTCGCCACCTCGATGGCGGACATCTGCTCATGGAACATGCATGCGCGTTCCGACATGGTCGTTGCCATGGGACCCCAGCATGCAGCGATCTGCGCCAAGTCGGGCATGAGCCGGGACGATGTGCATCGCCGCCTGTGCGAAACGGCCGGGCGCAAAGTGCGCGAGCTGAAGGTGGGCGGCAACTGGCGGCGCGAGCGTGCGCTCGCCTTCCCCATCGCGGTCGATCCCGATGACGACGAGTTTTTCATTCCGGCGATCAAGGACCCGCGTGATCTTCACCTCATCGTGGCCGGAGGCTGGGGTCCGTGCACCGCTATCTGTCACGGCTGGAGCGGCGGCAGCCGCGCGGTTCACGGCACGTATCAAGTGTGACCGTGACGGGTAACGAGTGACGGGTAATGAGCGAACCCATTCTTTAAACAACGAAGGAAGCACACATGACAAACGAGCCGAAATTCATCGACCCGACGGCCGGTGGCGACAATGCCAGAATCCTGCGCGCACCGCGTCCCATGGACCTGGCGGGCAAAGTCGTCGGACTGCTCGACAACACCAAGGAACAGGGCGACGTGATTCTGACGACCATCGGCGATGCCCTGCGCGAACGCCACGGCGTCGCGCGCGTCGTCATCCGGCGCAAGGAGCACTACTCCAAACCCGCGACCGAGGCACTGATCGACGAGATGGCCCAAGAGGTGCAGGTGGCGATTGCCGCCGTGGGAGGATGAGGGTCCTGCACGTTGTGCAGTGTGCACGACACCGTCGAGTTCGAGAAGCACGGCATTCCCGCGACCGTCATCATCACCCAGGCGTTCCGCAATGCCGCCGAGTTTCAGTTCCGCGGCAAGGGAATGGAGGGGCATCCTTATGTCGAACTGCCCCATCCGATCAGTAACCTGAAACGCGATGAAATGCGCGAACTGACGCTGCGCCACGTGGACGAGATCGTGCGCCAGCTCACCGCCTGACGTACCCGGCGGTACCCCAGGCTGTTCCTCGCGGATGACCCGTTCGCCCTGAGCCCGTCGAAGGGTGAGCGGTCATTCTATTAGGGCTCAAAAAAGGAAGGAGTTTCGGGCATGAAAGTAGACGCGAACCGCATTCGCTGCATCGATCCGCTTGTCTCGCCGCAATACCCGTTCAACGAGCCGCCCCGGCCGCCGGAGCGCTCCGAGCCGCGCTACGCCACCCTTGCCGACTACGAGGCGCGCATCCCGCTGCGCGACGGGATCCGGCTTGCCGCCGATGTCATCCGGCCCTCCGCTTCAGGAATGAAGTTTCCGGCGCTGGTCACGACCTCCGTTTATACGCGCCAGCTACAGAGGAGCGTGATCGCGCTCGGCCAGAACGAGGCCGGCGTCTCGGAATTCTGGGTGCCGCGCGGCTACGCGC
>JACQOK010000059.1 GCA_016202565.1 Betaproteobacteria bacterium
GCACTGACAGCCCGACGGCGTCGACTCCTTCCTCGATCGCCACGCGGGCGATTTGCTCCGGGCTCTTGCGCAATCCCGTGTAGATCACTTCGGCGCCCGCATCGCGCAGCGCAAGCGCGATCACCTTCGCCCCCACGTCGTGCCCGTCGAGCCCGGGCTTGGCGATGAGGATGCGCTTGCCGCGCAGCGCGCGCGTCGTCACAGTGTCCGTCAGAGCCGCACCGGTTCCAGGCACTCGCCCCAATGCGCCTTGAGCCGGCGCACCCTCTCGCCCACCGACGCGTAGGCGTGGCCGCAGTCGACCAGGTATGGCATCAGGTTTTCCTCATCCTTCGCTGCCGCCTGCTGCAGGCGGGCGAGTGTGCGCTCGACCGCAGCGTTATCCCGCCGCGCTTTCACGTTTTCGTAGCGTTCGGTCACGCGGCTTGCAGCCTGCGGATCGAGCCGGAACACCTCGCCGAAATCGTTGCTCTGATCGGCGCGCCGGAACGCGTTCAGGCCCACCACGGTGGTTTCGCCGCGGTCGACCTTGAGCTTGCGCTCGCGCGCGCGCTCGGCGATCTTCATCTGCAGCCAGCCGTCCTCGATCGCCCTGATCACGCCGCCATATGCATCGATCTCCTGCATCACGGCGAGGATCGCTTCTTCCATGCGCTCGGTGTGCTGCTCGACGAAATAGCTTCCACCGAGCGGGTCGACGGTTTTGGCGATGCCGCTCTCATACGCAACGATTTGCTGCGTGCGCAGCGCGAGCTCGGCCGAGAACTCGGTGGGAATCTGGAACGGTTCGTCGTAGGCGCAGGTGAAGATCGACTGCGCGCCGCCCAGCACCGCGGCCATGGTCTCGATCGTCACCCGCACGATGTTGTTATAGGGCTGCGCCGAAACCAGCGAAGAGCCGCCGCACACCACGCCAAAGCGGAAATGCTGCGCGCGCGCATCCTGCACGCCGTAGCGCTCGCGCATCAGCCGCGCCCAGATGCGGCGCGCGGCGCGGAATTTGCAGATCTCGTCGAAGAAATCCATGTGCACGTAGAAAAAAAACGACAGCCGCCGGCCGAACCGCTCCACGTCGCCGCCGCGGCGCCTGAGTTCATCGACGTAAGCGAGCCCGTTCGCAAGCGTGTAGCCCATCTCTTCCACCGCGGTGCCGCCCGCGTCGCGCACGTGCGCGCCGGCGATGCTGATCGGATTGAAGCGCGGCGTCACGTCGTTCGAATAAAGGATGCTGTCGGCAATGAGCCGCAGCGAGGGCCGCACCGGAAAGATCCAGGTGCCGCGCGCCACGTACTCCTTGAGGATGTCGTTCTGGATCGTGCCGGTCAACTTTTCGCGCGGCACGCCGTGCTTGTCGGCGACCGCCAGGTACATCGCGTAGATGATCGCCGCCGTGCCGTTGATGGTGAACGAAGTCGAAATGCGCGCGAGATCGATGCCGTCGAACAGCACTTCGGCCTCCGCAAGCGTCGAAAGCGACACGCCGACCTTGCCGACTTCGGACCTTGCCATTGGATCGACCGGATCGTAGCCGCATTGCGTCGGCAGATCGAGCGCCACCGACAGTCCGGTTTGGCCCTGATCGAGCAGGAAGCGATAGCGCTGGTTCGATTCCTCCGCGGTGCCGAAGCCTGAATACTGGCGAAACGTCCATAGCCGTCCGCTGTATCCGTCCGGAAAGATGCCGCGCGTGAAAGGATAGGTTCCCGGCGCCTCCAGCGGCGCGCCGCGCACCATGTCGGCGGTGGCGACCACCGGAATCGGAATCCCGCAGCCGCTCGTGGGATGCTGCTGTGCAACCGTCGCAGGTGATGGTTGGGTACTGTGACCAGTCATATCGGCCTCTTCGCGTTGAGGATCCCGTCGGCGGCTTGCCAGTGATCGGGATGCACCCAGGTTTCGACCAGGTGGCGGGTTTCGATCTCGCGCACCGCGGCGCCCGGCAGCCCCTTGCGGACCCCGATTGCGAGCGCTTTGAAGGCGCGCAGAACTTGCGGGGCCTGTTGCAGGAACGGCGCAATGAAGCGATCGATCAGCGCCGGCAGCGCTTCCCCCGGCGCGCCGACCGCATCCAGCAGGCCGAGGCCTTGCGCGGCTGCCGCGTGCACTCGCTCGCTCGCCGCGAGCAGGCGCAATGCCCTGGCTGGACCCACCAATCGCATCAGGTCCTCGCCGCCGCCCCATGCGGTCGCGATATTGAGCCGGCCCTGGATGAAACCGATGTGCACGTGGCTCGCGGCAACGCGAAAGTCGCAGGCGACGGCAAGCTCGGCCCCGCCACCGAGCGCATCCCCGTTGAGCGCGGCTACCACCGGTAGCGGGAACATTCGTATCGCGTCCAGCGCGTCATGCATTTCGTCTGCCATGCGCCGCGTATCCTCGGGCGTGCGCACCTGGGCCAGCTCGCGCAAATCGCCTCCCGCTGCAAAGCTTTTGTCGCCCGCGCCGCGCAGAACGGCGACGCGAAGCTCGTCGCCGCCGCCGAAATTCGAAAACACGCGCTTGAGTTCCGCCAGCAGCGCGCGGCTCAGCGCATTGCGCTTCTCGGGCCGGTTGATGGTTGCATGGAGCACACCGCCAACGATCTCGACCATCACCATAGGCGCGCCGTCGCTCATTTCGCACGCTCCCGCGTGATGCGGCGCACCGCAGCGAGCAGCAGTTCGGCATGACGGGTCAGCGCCGGTTCCATTCGGTGCAACGGCCCGGCAATCGCGACACCGAACGCTTCGTTCTCGAGCGCCAACGTGCCGGCAACCGCCATGACATCGACCACGTTTTCGCCGCGGGTGACGAAATACCCCCGCTTCCTGCCCTGTTGCAGATTCGACTTGAGCTGCGTCGCGCTGGTCAGCGTATTGGGCGTCGCCCGCTGCAGTGTATGTGAACCGAGCCAGTCATCGAGTTCCTCCGGCGGGAGCGCCCCGAGAAGCGCCTTGCCGATCGCGCTGGCGTGGAGCGGCTTGTACTCCCCGGCGCGGGCCGTGTAGCGCACGGTGTTCGCGCTTTCCAGCACGTCCAGATACAGCACGGCATCATTCTGGCGCTTGCCCAGAATCACGGTCTCACCGCTGCGATCACGCAGGCCCGTCAGCGTCGGCCGCAGCTCCTCGATCAGCGCATCGTGCGTTGCGATGCCGCACGCCACGTCGTAAAGACGCCGTGTCGGGTAATAAAGCTTGCGCCGCCCCAGCGAATAGAGGTAACCGCGTTCGAGCAAGCTGCGCAGCAGCAGGTGGCAACTGCTGGCCGGTGCGCCGATGGTGCGCGCGATCTCGGAGAGTGAGAGCGGCCTTTGCGCGGCGCCGAAGATCTCGAAGATGTCGAGCGTGCGGGCGAGCGCCCCCTGCGGCCCCTTTTCCGTTTTCAGCATATGGAAAATATATTCCAAATACTGAAAATGTCAAGTTCCTGCCTCAGCGGACTCTTATTTCTCCGGCAGCGGGATGAACTCCGTTTCGCCGGGCACCCTGGGAAACTGCTGGTCGCGCCACCGCGCCTTTGCTGCTTCGACCAATTCACGCGAACTCGCGACGAAGTTCCACCAGATGATGCGGTCGCCATCCATTTTCCCCCCGCCCAATAACATCAGGCGCGCGGCGGTGGCAGCTTCGATCTGCACCGCGGATCTTTCCCGCACCAGCGCAAGCTGCTGCGGCGGGACCGCTTCACGGGCAACGCGCACATCGCCTTCGACGACGTAGACGCCGCGTTCTTCATGTTCGGCCGGCACCTCGAACGCGCTGCCCGCCGTCATCTCGACCGCGACGTAGAAAATATCGGAGTAAACCGGGGTCGGCGCGCTTGCGCCGAAGGCGCTGCCGGCGATAAGCCGCATCTCCACGCCGGGCATCGAGATCACCGGCAATGCTGCCTTCGGCGTGTGGTTGAAGGAAGCTGACGTTTGCTCGTGTGATTTCGGCAGCGCCACCCAGCTTTGTATCCCATGGAGGCGGTGCCCTCTGGCGCGGTCATCGGGCGCCGTGCGCTCGGAGTGGACGATCCCGCCACCTGCGGTCATCCAGTTCACGTCTCCCGGCTCGATGCGCTGCACGATGCCCAGGCTATCCCGGTGTATGAGTGCCCCCTCGAATAGATAGGTGACGGTCGCCAACCCAATGTGTGGATGTGGCCGCACGTCCACGCCCGCTCCCGGTGAAAACGTCACCGGCCCCATGTGATCGAAAAAAATGAACGGCCCCACCATCTTGTGCGGGAAGCCCGGCAGCACCCGGCGCACCTCGAATCCGCCGACATCCCTCGTATGGGGCTTGAGCAAGGCAAGCATGGACCAGACGAACCGTGACTAACTGATCCCGGTGGCGGCAAAGACTTTTTTTGCTTCCTGCGAAGTGAGTGCTCGCGCGAGCGCCCGGGCCGCTTCCTGCGTTGCACTCGATGCCGTTGCCGCCGCGTCGTAGCTCGTGACGTTCTGGATTTCATCGGGCAACGGCGCTGCGAGCTTGACCGCGCAGCCTTTGTCGATCAGCACCATCACCTCGGAGATCTGCGCGAGCCCGACCGCGCCGGGCGCATGCCCGCCGACATATTCCATGATCGCGCCGCCGGTATCCACGACGACCGTCCTCGATCCCAGCGCGGCGGCAAGGCCGAGCTTTTCCATGAGCTTCGCGGCATACAGGCCGCTCGAGGCGCGGTTGTAGACCACGGCGGTCGCGCCTTCCAGGAATTTCTTGAACGCGGCCGTGCTGCCAAGGTCGGGCGGCGACGAATCGGCGTGCACCACGATCCCCATCCGCGAGCGGCCGAGGAAAGCGCGCGTATCGGCGAGAATTTTTCCCTGCTTCGCGATGTCGTCCATCACCGCGGGCGGCGCGACGATGACATCCGCGATCTCGCCGGCGGTCACGCGTTTGCGGACTTCGGGTGCCGTCGAGAACTCCACCGCCACGCGGGTTCCCGTCGTACGCTCGAACTCCGCCGCAATCTGCGACACCCCGCGTTTCACCGCGCCGGCGCTCAGCACTTTGATTGTTATTGCCATTGCCCCGCCTCGTCCTTCGGATAATTTAGAGTGCGCCGCAAGCTTAGCAACGGCCCCTGTCAATGGCAACCGGTCTGCGACCCGCCGCGCGTCTTGGGATCGGCCCGGCGATGTGCTATTCTGAGTCGACAGCTCGCACTTTCCGCAGCAGCCCGTTCCGTCATCCAGAAATCATCTCGTCGCGAGGAGGCAACACCATGAAAGAAACGAAACGCATCAAGGGCGTGCTCGCGCCTGTCGTCACGCCGTTCAATGCCGACCTGAGTCCCGATCCGGAACGATTCATCGCGCATTGTCGCTGGCTCCTGTCGCAGCACTGCGGGCTCGCCGTGTTCGGCACCAACAGCGAAGCGAACTCGCTGTCGGTCAATGAACGCATCGCGCTCCTCGAGGCCGTGGCGGCCGCCGACGTCGATACCTCGCGGATGATGCCGGGCACCGGTTGCTGCGCGCTGACCGATTCGGTGCGGCTTACCGAGCACGCGGTGAAATTGGGCTGCGCCGGCGTGCTGATGCTGCCGCCGTTCTACTACAAGGGCGTGAGCGATGACGGCCTGTATCGCAATTTCGCCGAAATTATCGAACGTGTCGGCGATGCCCGGCTTCGCATCTACCTCTACCACATTCCGCCGGTCGCGGTGATCGGCATCACGCCGAAGTTGGTTGAGCGCCTGTTGAAAGCGTATCCGTCATCGATTGCCGGCATGAAGGACAGCTCGGGCGACTGGAAGAACACCAAGACCATGCTCGATGCCTTCGCCAAGACGGGATTCGATGTCTTCGCCGGCAGCGAGTCCTTTCTGCTCGCCAACATGAGAAACGGCGGCGCCGGCTGCATCTCCGCCACGGCCAACGTCAATCCGGCGGCGATCCACAAGCTGTGGGCGGAATGGCAGAGCAACAATGCCGACGATCAGCAGGCCGCGCTCAACGTCGTGCGCGACGCCTTCGGCAAGAAATACACGATGATCCCGGCCTTGAAGCAGGCGATCGCTCACTACGGAGACGATCCGCAATGGGCGACGGTGCGCCCGCCGCTCGACAACCTGACCCCGGAGCAGGCGGTCTCCCTGATCGCAGAGCTGAAGCAGATCGATTTCACCATGCCGGGCCTCAAGGAAACGATGGCGCACCCATTAGCGGCATAGAACAAGCAGAGAGGAATCATGTCCGACCCGCAGCCGAACACGGGTGCGCCTTCGTGCGCGCCGCCCGACTTCAATCCGCGCAAGCCCAGACTGAAGCTGCCGGCGCTCGCGTGCGACTGTCACGCCCATATCCTGGGGCCGGCCGCGCGCTACGACTATTCACCGGCACGCATCTATACGCCGCCCGACTGCCTGCTTCCGGATTACCGGCACATGCTGAAGACGCTCGGCGTCGAACGCGCAGTCCTGGTGCAGCCCAGCGTCTACGGCACCGACAACACCGTGATGCTGGAGGCGATGAAGACCGACCCCGCCCGCATGCGCGGCGTGGCGGTGGTGGCCGATGACGTCGCGGAATCCGAATTGAGGCGCATGTACGATACCGGTGTGCGCGGTGTGCGCGTCAACATCGTCGACGTGAAGGACCGCAAGCCGGGCACGCTGCCGATTGATGCGCTGCGCAGGCTGGCCCAACGCGTGAAGCCGCTCGGCTGGCACATGGAATTCCTGATGCACGTCGATGAATTTCCGGATCTCGACCGCGCGTTCGCCGACTTTCCCGTCGAGATCGTGCTGGGGCACCTCGGCTACATGAAGACCGACAGAGGTATCAACAACCCCGGTTTTCAGGCGCTGCTGCGGCTGATGAAAGCGGGGCGCGCATGGGTCAAGCTGACCGGCCCGTCGCGCATCACTACGACCGGCGGCCTACCGTACGCCGACGTCGTTCCCTACGCGCACGCGCTCGTAGCGGCTGCGCCGCAACAGGTCATCTGGGGCACCGACTGGCCGCACGTGATCATCAAGGGCCCGATGCCGAACGACGGCGACTTGTGCGATTTGCTTTCCGAGTGGGTCCCGGACGCGCGCTTGCGCGAGCAGGTGCTGGTCGGGAATCCTGCGCGGCTGTACGGATTCTGATTTTCCGGCAGCTGCGGGAGGAGGAACATGAAATTTGCCACAGCACTCGTCGCGCTCTTCGCAGTGGCGGTTGCATTGCCGGCCGCCGGCGCGCAAAGCGCAACAGGCCTGGCAAATTACCCCGCCAAGCCGATCCGCCTGGTGATCACTTATCCGCCCGGCGGCAATACCGACCTCGTCGGACGCGCCGTCGCGCAAAAGCTCGTCGAGTCTTTGGGACAGCAGGTGGTGGTGGACAACCGCGGCGGAGCGGGCGGCGTGCTCGGCACCGTCATCGCGAAACAGGCTCCCGCCGATGGCTACACGCTGCTGCTCGGGACCTCGGCGGGCATGGTTCTCAATCCGCTCCTGATGAGCAAGCTCCCGTACGACGCCCTTAAGGACTTCGCTCCGGTGAGCCTGGTCATCGTCAACCCCCAGGTCCTGGTGGTGCATCCAGCGTTGGCGGCAGGTAACGTCCGGGAGTTCGTCGCGCTGGCCAAGGCGAAACCGGGACAGCTCAATTTCGGTTCCAGCGGCATGGGCACACCCAATCACCTCGGCGGCGAGATGTTGAAGGCGATGGCGGGAATCGACATCGTGCACGTGCCATACAAGGGCGGCGCCGCCTCGATCGCCGACCTCATTGCGGGTCAGGTGCAACTCGTGTTCAGCAGCGCGCCATCGGTCGTGCCGCATGTGCGGAACGGCCGGCTCAAGGCGCTCGCAGTCGGCAGCGCAAAACGCACGCCGGCGCTCCCCAATGTGCCAACGGTGGCCGAATCCGGCGTTCCGGGTTATGAGTACACGACGTGGTACGGCATCTTCGCGCCGGGCAAGACGCCGACCCCGATCGTCGCCCGGCTGAACACCGAGATCGTCCGCATTCTCGCCGACCCGCAGTTGAGCCATCGTTTCCAGAGCCAGGGCGGCGACCCTGCAAGCAGCACGCCGGCAGGGCTCACTGCCTACATGCGAGAGGAGACGGCGCGCTGGACGCGGGTCATCAAGACGGCCGGCATCAAAATCGAATGACGGAACAGGCGCGACTACTGGACGGAGAGGAATCCGCCGTCATCTTCATTGCTTGTCCGCTACAGGCCAGTGTGTCCTGCGCAGAATTGCTTACGCACGCTCTAGCGAAATCTTTACCCGTTTGCCCAGCGCCCCCGCCGCCTTTACGAGCGTCGTGAGAGTCGTAGACGGGTTTTCAGGATTGAGCAAGCGGTCGAGTTGCGCGCGGGTCGTGCCCATGCGTCTCGCCATCGCAGTCTTGGTCAAGCGCGCTTTCTTCATGTCCTGCTCGAGTTGGAAAGCAACGGCTCGCTTCACAGCCACCGCTTGCGCCTCGTCGAAGATACCTTCCTCGCGCAGGAAGTCGTCGAAATCCGATCCAATGTGAACATTTCGCTTCATCGTGTGCTCCTGAGTTTCCTCAAACGCTGACGCGCCAAATCCAGATCGGGTTTGGGCGTTTTGCGATCCCTCTTGATAAATCCGTGCAGCAGGATCATCTCGCTACCTTCGAGCGTAAACAGCACCCGGGCGATCCGTGTTGAGAGCCGGCTCCTTACTTCCCAAATGTCCTTTTCCATGTGCCGCACTACGGGCATGCCGATTGGCCACCCGAATTGCACAGTCTTGATGTCGGTGCCGATCTCGCACTTCTCGTCGTTCGGGAGCGACTTCAACCACTCGCGCACCGGCTCCGAACCGGAAGCTTCGCGGTAGAACCGGACAGTCAAACGCGGGAGGCTCTCGGGCTGCACGGGCTATTGTATCTATATTGATACACACCTTGCAACATTTGAGAACGAAGCTCGCTGCCCTTCCGAGTGGAGGCTACCGCTCCTCTGTCAGCGAAACGCCGTTCGCCTCTTCCCAGTAGCGCACGATCTGCGTCTGGTCGAGATCGAAGCCGAGTTTCTCGACCGCATCCGACCATAATTCCGAGACCCGCTCGCCGAGCGGGGCGAAGGCGCCGATCGATTTCGCGGTCTCCATCGCGATTTTCAGGTCCTTGGCGATGAAGCCCATCGCCATGCCGGTGCCGTACTTGCGCGTCAGGATGTGCGGGATGACTTTCTTCTCGATCGGGTGGTTGCGCCCCGCGCACATCGGAATCAGCGCTTCGGCCATGAGCCTCGCGTCGAGTCCGAATTTTTTCCCGATCGCCATCGCTTCGATCGCGTTGATGAGCGCACACGCGTTGACGTAGTTGGCAAGCGCCTTCAGCGCATGAGCGGTGCCTACGCCACCACAATGAATGATCGAGCGCCCCATCGCCTCGAATAGCGGCCGGCAACGCGCGACGACTTCTTTATCGCCGCCCACCATGATGTCGAGCGTCGCGTCCCTGGCGAAGACGACACCGCCCATTACCGGCGCATCCACCCCCGCAATGCCGCGCGGCTGGAGCGCCTCCGCGAGCCCGCGCGTGCCGGTGGGGTTCGACGTGCTCATGTCGATGACGACCGAACCTTGCGCCAGCCCCGCTGCCACACAGTTCTCGGAGCCCTCCCCGAGCACCACTTTGCGCACCACCTTGTCATCGGGGAGCATGGTGATCACTGCATCGGCGCCTTCGGCGACTTCCACCAACGAACCGGCCGGCGTGCCACCGTGCTGCGTGACGAACGCCCGCACCATCTCTGGCCGTATGTCGTATACCGTGACATCGAATCCGGCCTTTACCAGGTGCCCTGCCATGGGATTGCCCATGTTGCCGACGCCGATGAACCCGATTTTGCTGATCTTTGACATCGTGATCTGCTCCAGAAAAAACGGTGCAACACCCGGCTATGCGATAGGAAAACAGCGGCAGCTATAATACATCCATTGTCATTCCCGTACAGACGGGAATCCATTGGGCGATTCACCCGAGATGACCCGCCGTATGGATCCCCGCCTTCGCGGGGACGACACAGCACTAAATCGGGGGCGGAAACGCCACCGCATCCACACGAGCAGCGCCACGCTCATGCGCATATTGCGGATTGCACGCAAGAACCTGGATCACATTTCTCTGCGCGATCTGATCGTCGCGATCGCGCCGCTGGTGCTGATCGTGGTCGCTGCGTTCTGGATCGCGTATCAGTTCGTGAAGCCGGCGCCGCCGGCTGCGCTCGCGATGACCACCGGCACCGAAGGCGGCGCCTACCGCGCATACGCCGAGCGCTATCGCGAGATCCTCGCCCGCGACGGCATCACGCTCGAGCTGCGCCCGTCTTCGGGCTCGATCGAAAATCTGCGCCGCCTCGCCGATGAAACCTCCGGCGTGGACGTCGGGTTCATCCAGAGCGGATCGGGCGCGGCCGCCGATGCGCCGGGACTGGTTTCCCTCGGGAGTCTCTATTACGAGCCGCTGTGGGTGTTCTATCGCGGCAACGTCGTTCTCGACCGGTTGAGCCAGCTCAAGGGCAAGCGTGTGGCGATCGGGCCCGAGGGCAGCGGCATCCGCAAGCTCGCGCTGCAACTGCTGTCCGCCAATGACGCCGAGCAACAACCGACTACTTTGCTCGACCTTGGCATGGCCGCAGCGGCCAAGGCGCTGCAGAAGCGCGAGATCGATGCCGCTTTCATCATCGCCGGCCCGGATTCGGCGGTGGTGCAGGAGCTGCTGCGGGCCGATGGCGTGCGGCTGATGAGCTTCAGCCAGGCCATCGCCTACACGCGGTTGTTTCCGTTCCTGTCGAGCGTCGTGCTGCCGCAGGGCGCAATCGATCTTGCCAGGAACATCCCGGGTCGGGACACCACGCTGCTTGCGCCTACCGCGAACCTCGTCGCGCGCGAGGATCTGCATCCGGCGCTGATGAGCCTGCTGATCCAGGCGGCGACCGAGGTGCACGGTCACGCCGGCCTGTTCCAGCGCACCGGCGAGTTTCCCGCGCCTGTGGCAGCGGATTTTCCGCTGAGCGAGGAAGCCAAACGCTTCTACAAATCCGGCCCGTCGTTTCTCCAGCGCTACCTGCCGTTCTGGATCGCAGTGCTGGTCCAACGCATGCTGGTGATGCTCGTTCCGGCCATCGCGGTCCTGATTCCGCTGCTCAGGATTCTGCCCTCGCTGTATGCCTGGCGGATCAGGCGGCGGATCTATCGCTGGTACGGCGAACTCAAGTACCTGGAACTCGAGCTGGAGCGAAACCGCGAGCCCGCGCAAATATCCGAATACCTGGCGCGCCTCGATACCATCGAGCAGCGGGTGAGCAAATTGAAGGTGCCGCTTGCCTTCTCCAATCAGCTCTACACGCTGCGGCAGCACATCAGCTTCGTGCGCGACCTGATCAGGAATTCGCAAACGAAGTGATATCTCAAAAATCCGTTCGTCTCGAGCGTAACGCAGTGAAGTCGAGAGACGAGCAGCAGCCGTTAACCCCGCGCTACCACACCGCGCCGCGCGCAGTGATCGGCCACAGCGCTTCCACCCGCCCCTCGCGCACACAAACGTAGTAATCGTAGAGGTTGACCGTCGGGTCGCAATGGCCGGGAATAAGCTTGAGCTTTTCGCCGACCACGTAGCCCTTCGCGCCGTTCAACTTGAGCACGCCGTGTTCGTCGGAGGCTTTGACGAACTCGACGCCGTCGTCTGACGCGACACGCGGCATGCCGGAATCCACGCTGGAAGCTTTGAGGCCGGCATCGACGATCGCGCGTTCCAGTGACGGCCGGCTCATCACCGTGGTCCATACGAAAAGACTGTGCTCGAAGCGGGGAATGCCGCTCTCGGTCCAGTCGTTCCTCGCGTAGTCCACATCCATGAAGACGTACGATCCGGGCTGGATCTCGTGGTAGACGCCGCTCACGGCCTCGAACAGGTAGGTGCCGGTGCCGGCGCCCGTCACCTTGTCGCAGGCGATGCCGGCTTTCGCCAGCAGCGCCGTGGTCTGCTTTATTTTCGCCACCGCCGCTTCGATCGCCGCACGCCGTTCTTCCACCTTGCGCAGATGCTGGGCGGCGCCCTGGTAGGCCTGAAGCCCCGCGAAGCGCAGATTCGGGCACGATGTGATCTGCCGCGCGAGCGCGGCCGCCGGCTCTCCTGCTTCGACGCCGCAGCGGTTGGCCCCGACGTTGACCTCGACCAGCACGTCGAGCCGGACGCCGAACGCGCGCGCCGCCGCATCGAGCGCGGCGACGTTGCCCGCGTCATCCGCGCACACCGCGACGCGCGCCTGTTTCGCGAGCGCGGCAAGGCGCTTCAGTTTCGGCACACCGACCACTTCGTTCGCAATCAGCACGTCGCTCACCCGGCCCTGCACCATTGCTTCCGCTTCGCTCACCTTCTGGCAGCACACGCCGACCGCGCCGAGCGCGATCTGTTTGAGCGCGATCTGCGGGCACTTGTGGCTCTTCGCATGCGGCCGCACCGCTATATTCCGGCCCGCGAGCGAGTCGTTGAGCCGATGCAGATTGCGCTCGAATGCGTCGAGTTCGAGGATAAGGCATGGGGTGTCGACATCGGCGAGCGGCATGCCGATTTCTGCAGGCAGATAGACGGCCATCGTCAGGCTCCCTTCGTCCTGGTTTCAAGTTGAGTCGTTTCTGCTGTGCTCATGTTTGCGTGCCCTCTGGAGAAAACTGATGTCCGCGCAGGATAGTGAGCGCGTCATATCGCGTCAATCGTCTCAGGGTGACACTGCCGCGGATCGGGTATAGGATGTGGCGCGGTTCCGCCAAGTATCCTGCCGCTTCAGTCTTGATGGAGGAGAGCATGCGTGTTGTGACACCGGTATCCCGCCGGATGGTTGCGGGTGTGGGCATGTGCATCGGTGTAGTCATGATGCCTGCCGCCGCGCAGGAATGGAGGCCGGCCAAGAACGTGGACATCGTCGTCGCCTCCGGCGCGGGCGGTTCGTCCGACCGCACGGCGCGCGTCGTGCAGCGGCTTCTGCAGGCCAATCCAGCCTTTCCGAGCATCAGCGTGACGAACCGTGGCGGCGGCGGCACCGTGGCGTGGACGTTTCTCACCCAGCATCCGGCCGACCCGCACTATATCGCCACGTTCTCCCCCACCATGCTGACCAATCAGATTCTCGGCATCGGCAAGCTCGGCTACCATGATTTCACCCCGCTCAGCATCCTGCTGCGCGAGTACGTGCTCGTGACGGTGAACGCCGAATCTCCGATCACTTCCGGCCAAGTGCTGCTCGAGCGCCTCCGGAAAGACCCGACTTCGGTGAGCTTCGCCTTCTCCGCCTCTCCGGGCAACCATAACCACGTCATCATCGGCATGATCATGAAGGCGGCCGGAGTCGATCCGAAGAAAGCAAAAGTCGTCATCCAGAAATCCGGCGGCGTGGGCGCAACCGCGATGCTCGGCGGGCACATTGACGTGCTGGTCGGGGCACCGGCAAACGCGCTCCCGCACATACAGGGCGGCAAGGCGCGCGGAGTCGGCATCGGCGCGCCGCAACGGCAGGCCGGCGCGCTCGCCGGCATTCCGACGCTCAAGGAGCAGGGCATCGACGCGGTATTCTTCAGTTGGCGCGGCTTCATCGGTCCCAAAGATCTCACTCCCGCTCAAGTGGCGTTCTGGGACCAGGCGTTTGCCAAGGCGATCCAGGCCGAGGAGTGGAAGCAGGACCTCGAGAAGAACGCCTGGGCCGAGGATTTCATGGGCAGCGCCGAGACCCGCAAGCATCTCGACCGCGAACATGAGGTAATGACCCGGATGCTCACCGAACTCGGCGTCGTTCCGGACAAGCGGTGACGGGCCGCCAGTGCCGCATGCGCCGTGTCAGACAGCAGACCGCTTTTCAGGCAGAAGCATCCGCCTTCAGTCCTGCCTGCTCGATGCCATAGGCGCAGCAGGCCTCATCCTCTTCTCCGGTGCCGCCGCTGCCACCCGCGGCGCCGAGGATTTCACCGCCGGCATCCCTGATCAGCGCCGCACCGGTCTGCGGCAGGAATTTTCCCTGCGCCGTGGCGGCGAGCGTCACGAAAAAGTTCGGGTTCTCCTTGGCGCGCTTGGCGAGCGCGCGGCTCGAGGCGCCCATCGCCACCGCGGCCCACGCCTTGCCGCGCGCGACGTCCAGCCGGAACATGCTCGCGCCGTCCTCGCGCTGCGCCGATACGATGTTGCCGGAGGCGTCGAGCACGACCACGCCGAGCGGCTTGATCTTCATTTCCCGCGCCTTCGCGAACGCTTTTTCGATGATGGTGTTGGCCTGTTGCAAAGTGAGTCGAGACATGGGCACTCCGTGGGATATGTGGTTGGGAATTCCGGTGCGGTATGATAAACGAAAAGAACCTCAAGGAGGAGCAATGCGGATCGCCGTAGTCGTCGCGGCCGTGGCCGCGGGAATGTCAGGCATACAGAACTCCGCCGTTGCAGCGGAACGGTCCGATTATCCAGCACGGCCGATCCGCATCATCGTACCCAATGCTCCGGGAAGCACGACCGATCTTCTCGGACGCATCATCTTCACGCGCATGTCCGAGCGGCTCGGCAAGCAGATCGTCGTCGACAATCGCCCGGGAGCCGGCGGCACGCTCGGCATGGAAATCGCCTCCCGTGCCACGCCCGACGGCTACAACCTGGCCGCCGTCGCTGCGTCGCAGCTCACGATCACGCCCCATACCTACCGCAAGATCGGCTATGACCCGCTGCGCGACTTCTTGCCGGTGGGATTGTTCGTGACGGCCCAGACGGCGCTTTGCGTGAATGCCAACCTGGCGGCGAAAACGGTGCGCGAGTTCATCGATCTCGCCAAGGCGAAGCCGGGGCAGCTCAACATGGCGTCGGCCGGCGTCGGTTCGACGAGCCATCTGGGCAGCGTCATGTTCGCGACGCTCGCCGGCATTTCCGCGAACCATGTGCCGTACAAGGGCGGCGGGCCGTCGATCGCATCGGTGGCGCAGGGGGAAGCGCAGTGGACGGTGCCGCCCCTCAGCGCGGCGATGCCGCAGGTCAGGGCCGGACGCATGCGCTGTCTCGCGACCGGCGGCGACCGGCGCTCGCCCGTCACCCCGGAACTGCCGACGATCGCCGAAAGCGGCGTGCCGGGGTTTCGCTACTACGGCTGGAACGGCGTTGTGGCACCGCGGGCGACGCCACGCCCGATCATCGTGAAATTCAATCGCGTGATGAGCGAGGTGCTCGGCGCGGCGGAGGTCCGCAAGCTTTTCTTCGACCTGGGCGAGGAACCGGTGCGCGGCTCGCCGGAAGATTTCGGCAAGCTCATCCGCGAGGATTACGAGCGGATGGGCAAGCTCGTGAAGCTCGCGGGCATCCGCCCAGAATAAGCGGTAAGTATTGGATGCCGTTTCTTTTGGGAGTTCCCGCTCTCTGCTTACCGCTTACTGCTCACCGGTTCTAGCCGCGCCAGTTGTCGGCGGCGCCCTTCTTGCCGATCTCGCTCTCGAGCCGCGGCGTGGAACGCACCGCCGCATAACGCGCTGTCTCGCCTCCGGTCACCTTGACGCTGTAGGCGCTGCCCTTCGGAACATGGATGACGTCGCCGGCACGAGCGCGGCGACTTTTCCCGTCTACCTTTGCCGCGAGCGCACCACGGATGATGTAAATGAACAACTCGTGCGGCGTGTTGGCGTCTTCCGTGACATGTGCGGGCGGAGACTCTATGAACCCGAAGACGATATGGGTTCCCTCGACCCAGCGCTCGCAATGGCCTGATGCGGCGGGCGCGTCCAGCCTGTCGATCATCGGATAGTAGCAATTGCCCAACCCGTCGATGATCGCGCCCGATTTGCCGGCGTCCTTCTTCTTGCCGGGATACCTGCCTTCCCTCACGGCCTTCGTCACTTCGGGCGCGGAGAGCGCCTTGTCGGGCAGCGCCTCGTCCGCCGCCGCGCCGATCAAGGTCCAGGTGCGGTCCTTGATGTAGAGATAGCGCAGGTCGCCGTCCTCGGTCGCCTTGAAGCCGTGGCGGGCAAACGGTGGAATGTGCACGAACGTGCCGGGTGGAACGATGCGCCGGTCCTTGCCCACCATGCAGTTGATCTTGCCTTCGAGCGGAAAAGCCATCAGCTCGTTGGGATGGTAGTGGAGCTCGGAGCCGGTGCCCGCACGCTTGGTCACCATGCGGAAATACATGAACTCGCCCTCGATCACCGGCCCCTCGGCGGTGGACAGATGGGGATTGAAACGAAACGACTTGAAGTCCTCGAAGCGATAAAACGGCATGGGTTCGTCCTTTGCGTGCTTTGGAGTTTCGAGTTTATTGGGTACACTCTATCAGAATGCCGAACCGTTCATGGTTCGACGCGCTCACCACGAACGGCCTTTGCATACCCCCGTTCGCCTTGAGCTTGTCGAAGGGTGAACGGCCTCAAGTTCTATAACATATCAGACAGGCGACCGCAGCCCGATATCGATTTGCCGACCATGACCGACGAACTTCATTATTTATCCGTCGCCCAGGCGGCGGAATTTATCCGCAAGCGCAAGCTTTCTCCAACCGAGTTGACCAAGGCGTTTCTCGAGCGCATCGCGTCATTCGATCCGCAACTGAATGCCTTCATCACCGTGACAGCGGAGCTGGCGCTGAAACAGGCGCGGCGCGCCGAGCGCGAGATCGCGAAGGGCGACTGCCGTGGACCGCTGCACGGCATCCCGTTCGGACTCAAGGACATCTACGCCACGAAGGGGATTCTCACGTCGGGGCATTCCCGGGTCTGCATCGACAATATTCCGGCCCAGGACGCGACCACCACGCGCAAGCTCTACGAGGCGGGCGCGGTGCTGCTGGGCAAGCTCGCTACCCACGAGTTCGCGCACGGCGGACCGTCGTTCGATCTGCCGTGGCCGCCCGCGCGCAATCCGTGGCATCTCGAACATTTCACCGGCGGATCGAGCAGCGGCTCGGGCGCGGCGATTGCCGCGGGCCTTGCACCGTTCGCGCTCGGTTCCGACACCGGCGGCTCGATCCGCGGCCCGGCATCGTTCTGCGGGCTCGTGTGGCTGATGCCGACCTACGGACTGGTGAGCCGCGCGGGCGTCATCCCCATCTCGTTCACCTTCGATCATTGCGGCCCGATGACCTGGACGGTGGAAGAC
>JACQOK010000057.1 GCA_016202565.1 Betaproteobacteria bacterium
CGCCACGGCGGCGGCCGCCAGCACGCCGCCGGCAGGGATGCGGATGAAGGTGTGCACGGCATCCCACAGCGTGTCCACACCCGGAACCTTGTCGGCGAGGAATTCGAGGAGGAAAAGCAGGCCGGATACTCCGATCACTGCTGGATGGGCGAGCACCTGGAGATCGGGCGGCAGCGTGTAGACTCCGGCATGCTGGAGCAGGCCGAGGAAGAAAAGCACGGCATACAGCCGCACACCGCTGGCCCAGCCGAGCCCTGCCGCCGTCGCGATCATACTCAACGCATCCATCGCGCGCTATTCACACCAGGTTTGTCCCAGGCAATATTACCGGCGATGACCAATACACAGAAATTGTGGGTTGGGGTGAACGCAGAAATTGTAGGTTGGGGTGAACGCCGTGAACCCCAACAGTCCATGTCCGTTCGGTGTTGGGCATCGGCGCCGAGAACCTCAGCCCGACCTACGTACCGGCGCCGAGCTTTGCGAGCTGATCCCGGACCTGTTCCAGCGTCGCAGTGAAGCTCGCAAGCCGCTGTTTCTCCTGGGCGACGATCAGCGGCGGTGCGCGCTCGACGAAATTGGAATTGGCGAGCCTGGCCTGCGCTTTGCCAATTTCGCTCTCAAGCCGCGCCACCTCTTTCTTAAGACGCTCGCGTTCGGCAGCGACATCGATCTCGATGCGGAGCATGAGCTTGAACTCCTCCACGATCGATACCGGCGCATCCACTGCCGGCAGCTCCTTCTCGATCACCACTTCCGAGAGCCGCGCCAGCGCGGACAAGTAGGGCGCAAGCCGCGCCAGCTGGCCGCGATCGCCTTGTGCCAGCAGCGGCACCTTCTGCGACGGGGGGATGTTCATTTCGGCACGCAGCGTCCGCGACGCGGTTACCAACTGCTTGAGCGTCCCGACCTCGCGCTCCGCTGGCTCGTCGATACGGGCTTGATCGGGCTCAGGGTAGGGCTGCAGCATGATCGAGGGTCCACCTTTGCCCGCGAGCGGGGCGACCCGCTGCCACAACTCTTCGGTGATGAATGGAATCACCGGGTGGGCAAGCCGCAGAATCGCTTCCAGCACGCGGGTCAGCGTGCGGCGAGTGGCGCGGCTTTGCGCCTCGTCACCGTGGGCGAGCTGCACCTTGGCCAGTTCGACGTACCAGTCGCAATATTCATCCCAGACGAGCTGGTAGACGGCGCGCGCGAGATTGTCAAAGCGGTATTCCCGGAACGCCTGCCGGACCTCGCTTTCGGTCCGCTGGAGACGGCTCACCATCCATTTGTCGACCGCCGAGGGCGCAAGCGGCAGCGTTTCATCGAGTCCGGTGTCCTTGCCTTCGCAGTTCATCAGCACGAAGCGCGTGGCGTTCCACAGCTTGTTGCAGAAACTGCGGTAGCCGTCGCAGCGGTTGAGATCGAACTTGATGTCGCGCCCGGGCGAAGCGAGGCTGGCGAAGGTGAACCTGAGCGCATCGCTACCGAAGGCCGGGATGCCGTGGGGAAATTCCTTGCGCGTGCGCTTCTCGATCGTCTCCGCCTGCCTGGGGTCCATGAGCCCCGATATGCGCTTCGCGACGAGCGCTTCGAGTCCGATACCGTCGATAAGATCGAGAGGATCGAGCACGTTGCCCTTGGACTTCGACATCTTCTGGCCCTCCGCATCGCGGATGAGCCCATGCACGTAGACCTCGCGGAACGGCACCTTGCCGGTGCAGTAAAGCGTCATCATCACCATGCGCGCGACCCAGAAGAAAATGATGTCGAAGCCGGTGACGAGCACCGAGGAAGGCAGGTAGAGGTCGAGCGCGGGGTTGGACTGGTCCGGGTACTCCGGCGTCCAGTCGAGCGTCGAAAACGGCCACAGCGCGGATGAAAACCAGGTATCGAGTACGTCCTCGTCCTGTTTCAAGCTCGAAGCGGTGACGTTTTCGCCGGCCTGAATGCGCTCGGCAAGGGCCTGGTCGTACCCGGCCTGCGCTTCTTCCCCGCTGCGCGCGACGTAGACGTTGCCTTCCGCATCGTACCACGCGGGGATGCGGTGGCCCCACCACAACTGGCGCGAGATGCACCAGTCCTGGATGTTCGTGAGCCACTGGTTATAGGTGTTGGTCCAGTTCTCGGGAACGAACCTGATATCGCCGCGGGCCACCGCGTCCAGCCCGGCGCGGGCCAGTTCGTCCATCTTCACGAACCACTGGTCGGTGAGCATCGGCTCGACCACCGCGTCGGTCCGCCCGCACCGCGGCACCATCAGCTTGTGCGGCTTCGCATCCGCGAGCAGACCCTGCTCCTTCAGGTCGGCAAGCACCTGCGTGCGTGCGTCGAAGCGGTCGAGTCCCCGGTACGCGGGCGGCGCGTTCTCATTGATCTTCGCATCGAGCGTAAAGATGTTGAGCGGTTCGAGCCGGTGCCGCAGCGCTACCTGATAATCGTTGAAGTCATGCGCCGGCGTGATCTTGAGGCATCCCGTGCCGAACTCCGGGTCCACGTATTCATCCGCGATCACCGGGATCCTGCGACCGGTCAGCGGCAACACCACCCGGGCGCCGACGATCTCCTTGTAATCGGGATCGTCGGGGTTCACCGCGACCGCGACGTCGCCGAGCATGGTTTCCGGCCGTGTGGTGGCGACGATGACATGACCCTCGCCGGATTCCAGCGGATAGCGGATATACCACAGGTGACTGTCTTCCTCCCGCGATTCGACCTCCAGATCGGACACCGCGGTCTGCAGGACGGGATCCCAGTTCACGAGGCGCTTGCCGCGGTAGATGAGTCCGTCCTCGTAGAGCCGAACGAATACTTCGGTGACGGTGCGCGAAAGGCCCGCGTCCATGGTAAAGCGCTCGCGCGCCCAGTCGCACGAAGCGCCCAGCCGCCGCATCTGGCGCGTGATGGTCGATCCGGATTCCTCTTTCCACTGCCAGACGCGTTTCTCGAATGCCGCGCGCCCGATGTCCCGGCGCGACGCGCCCTCCGCCTCGAGCTGGCGCTCGACCACGATTTGCGTCGCGATGCCGGCATGATCGGTACCGGCCTGCCACAGCGTATTGAACCCGCGCATGCGGTGATAGCGGATGAGGGCGTCCATCAGCGTGTGCTGAAACGCATGCCCCATATGGAGAGTGCCGGTTACGTTCGGCGGCGGCAGCAGAATGCAATAGTTGTTGGGATTGACGGCGTTGAGGCCCGCGCGAAAATAACCGTTTTCCTCCCACAGCGGATACCAGCGCGCTTCGATTGCTGCCGGCTCAAAACTCTTGGCGAGCTCCATGGGTGCCGCGGAAGACGGTGCTTCGGAAAAAGCGGGCATTATACCCGAGGCGGGCGCACGCTCGTTCTGCGCAGATGCCTTGTCTTCGAGCGCGAGCCGCACCTGCCGGAACTGCTGCTGCAGTGTCTCTTCGACCGAGGCCCGCACGATACTGTTGATATCGACGCGCAGTTCCTGCGAGATCTTCTGCAGCGCCTGGTCGAGCGCGGCGCCGATTTCGGGCATGAACCGCCCGTGCACGATGCCGGCGATTTGTTCGTCGAGATCTTTCCTGAGTTTCAGATAAACGCCGTGTTCGAGGTTCTGGGCCTGCACGCGGGATATCACTTCCACCGGTGGCGCCAACGGTTCGTCTTCGCCCTCGCCAGCGAATTGGGGCGGGCGCGCCTCCGTGGACGCTGCGGCGGCCGGGCCAGGCACCGGCCCCGGGTCAGCAGCGGGTGTTGTCGTTTCAGACTCGAGGACGACGTCCGTGAGCGTCGGAATGTCGGCGGCGTTTTCAAGCACGCCTTCCGTCCCTCGCGGGTCCGCTTCCGCTGTGGCAGGTGCCGGCCGATTGCGGTGCCGGGCGAGCAGGGCATCGGCACGCGCCAGAATATCGTCGCTGTCGTCGTCTCGGATCGGATTCTGCGCCATCGCGGCAAAGCTTAATTGACAGGATTTACAGGATTAACCAAGATTGCTCTTGGATGAGGTTTTTGATGTTTTCGAAATCATGTAAATCCTGTTGATCCTGTCTATCGGCCCGCCTTTGACAGGTCGTGAGTGCGGATTTCATACCCCCGGTCGCGGTAGAATTTGAAGCGCTCGCGCGCGATGCGGCGATCTTCGTCCTCGACGCTGACGATCTCGATCAAACGTTGAAAGCGGCTGAAAAGCGGAGGCCATTCCGGCCGCAGGTTGAGCAGAACCTGATCATGTGCAGGTTCGGTGCCGAGGTAGTCGAGGACAATCGGGGTAACCGGCGCCAGCGGATCGTTCGCCAGACAGTGCGGGACGAAGCTGATGGCGGGCGTGGTCCACAGCAATCGGTCAAGGCGTCCGGCGATGTCGGCATCGGGACAGAGCACCATCACCGGCAGATCGATGCCGAACGCCTTGGCGGCGAGCCGGCAGGCGGTCCGCAGCTTGTCTTCGACGTGCGTGTAAAAATCAATCTGCGTCATAAGGACAGCGCGGAGTGCAGAGTGCAAAATGATGAGCTACGACCTGTTAACGATTTCTCCCGGCTCTGCACTTTGCACTCATCATTCATCACTTGCCGCGTCCGGCACGGGTGAGTAGGAACTGCGTCAAGAGCGGCACAGGGCGGCCGGTGGCGCCTTTCTCCTTTCCGCTCTTCCACGCGGTGCCCGCGATGTCGAGATGCGCCCAGCGGAATTTCTTGGCGAAGCGCGCCAGGAAGCACGCCGCCGTGACGCTGCCGGCGGGTCGACCGCCGATGTTCGCAAAATCCGCGAAGTTGCTCTTGAGCTGTTCCTGATAATCGTCCCAGAGCGGCATGTGCCAGGCGCGGTCGAAGGCGGCATCGGCCGCGGTGAGCAGCTCCCTGGCAAGCGCATCGTCGTTGGCGAAGAGCCCTGATGCGACGTGGCCCAGCGCAATGACGCAGGCGCCGGTCAGGGTTGCGATGTCGATTACCGCTGCCGGCTCGAAGCGCCCCGCGAAAGTAAGCGCATCGCACAGGATCAGCCGGCCCTCGGCGTCCGTATTGAGAATCTCCACGGTTTGACCCGACATCGTGGTAACGATGTCCCCGGGCTTGGTCGCCCGTCCGCCGGGCATGTTCTCCGTCGTGGGAATGATGCCGACCACGTTGATCGGCAGTCGCATCTCGCCCACCGCCTTGAGCGTGCCGAGCACACTCGCCGCCCCGCACATGTCGAACTTCATCTCGTCCATTTCGGGCGCGGGCTTGAGCGAGATGCCGCCGGTGTCAAAAGTGATGCCCTTGCCCACGAGCGCCACCGGCTTCTGCGATTTGGCGCCGCCGCGATGTTCGAGGACGATCAACTTGGGCGGCTGGGCGCTGCCGCGCGCCACCGAAAGCAGCGCCCCCATGCCGAGCTTTTCCATGTCCTCGCTCTCGATCACGGTCACCTTCATGCGGTAGCGTTTGGCGAGCTCTCGCGACTGCTCCGCGAGATAGGTCGGCGTGCAGACATTGGCCGGAAGATTGCCGAGGTCCTTTGCAAGACTCACGCCATGGGCGATCGCCAAACCTTCTTCCAGTCCGGCGGTCGCGCGCCGCAACGCGGACTTGTCGCCGGCGCCGAGGGCCAGTCGGCGCAATGCCGGCCGCGCCTCATCGGTCTTGCTTTTCATTTTGTCGAAGCGGTAGACGGTTTCCCCCGCTACGGCGACGGCGTTCGCCACGCGCCACTTGACATCGCGTTTGACGGAGCCGATCTCGGTGAGGTGGAGCGAAGCGTCCGTCGCGCCGGTCGCGTTGAGTGTCTTGATCGCCGCTGCGACCGCTTCACGGTATTGCTTGTCGCGAAATCCGGATTCGGGTCCGAGCCCGACCAGCATTACGCGCTCGCTGGCGACATTCGGCACGTTGTGCAGCACCAGCGTCATGCCCAGTTTGCCGTCCATGTCGCCACGTTCGACAATGCTCTTGAGATGCCCCTTTGCATCGCGATCGAGTGCGGCCGCGGCGGTGGAAAGCTTGCGCGATTCAAAAACGCCGACCACGGCGCAACCGCTCTTGGTCTGTCCCGGAGATGTGCTTTTTATGCTAAATTCCACGCTGCAGGCTCCCATGCGGATGATGTGCAATATATCGCTGATTATCTGCGTATTCTTCGCCAAATGTAAAGCGTGTGAATGGTCTTCCGTAAAGCCCTGTTGCGTGAGCTGGCAACCGTTGCACTGGGCGTTTTTCTGGTACTGCTCGGCATTACGATCACCACGCAGCTGGTGCGCTTTCTTGGACAGGCCGCGAGCGGCGTGATCACTTCGACCGGGGTGGTCGCGTTGCTCGGCTTCACGCTGGTGAGCTACCTGCCGGTGCTGCTTTCGCTCACGCTGTTCATCGCGGTGTTGATGACGCTTACACGCAGCTACCGCGACTCCGAGATGGTGGTGTGGTTCTCGTGCGGCGTGAGTCTCACGCAGTGGGTCCGGCCGGTGCTCACCTTTGCCCTGCCGCTCGTGTTCACGATCGCGCTTCTTTCGCTCGCGCTTTCGCCGTGGGCCGTGAGCAAGGCGGAGGAATTTCGCCGGCTGATGGAGAGCCGCGACGACGTGTCGGCGGTGTCGCCCGGCGTATTCCGTGAGTCGCGCCAGGCCGAGCGCGTTTATTTCGTGGAAGAAGTGTCGGGCAAGGAAAACCTGGTCGCCAACGTCTTCGTGAGCGCCACCCAGCACCAGAAGACGGGCATCATGGTCGCTGACCGGGGATTCCAGGAAACGATGCCCAACGGCGACCGTTTTCTGGTCTTGCTGAACGGGCGGCGTTACGAGGGTGAGGCTGGCACCGCCGAATACCGGATCTCCGAATTCGAGCGTTATGCGATGCGGATCGAAGTCTCCGAGACGGCGGTTCGAGCGCCGACCACCAAAACGACGCCCACGCACGAGTTGCTGCGCAGCCGCACACCGCGCAACCTGGCGGAACTGTCGTGGCGCGTCGGGCTGCCGCTTTCCGCGCTGATCCTTTCATTGCTTGCGATACCGCTTTCTTTCGTGAATCCCCGTGCCGGGCGTTCGATGAACCTGGTCCTGGCGCTGCTCATCTATACGGTCTACAGCAACCTCTTGTCCATCGTGCAGGCCTCCATCGCGCAGTCGCGGCTCGACCTGACGACCGGTTTGTGGGGCGTGCACGCGCTGATGTTCGCATTGCTCCTGGCCCTCTTCTACCGGCGACTGATGGTGTTCTCCCTGTTTCGAATCATCAAATGAGAACCCTGCGCCGTTATCTTGCGAGCGAGATCATCGCCGCCACCGCGCTCGTGTTTGCGGCGCTGCTCCTGCTGTTTGCTTTTTTCGACCTGGTCGAGCAGATCAAGGATCTCGGGCGCGGCAATTACCAGCTTCGGCAGATCATTATCCATGTACTGCTGTCGATGCCGAATCATGTCTATGAGCTGTTTCCCATCGCCGCCCTGATCGGCACGCTGTTCGCGCTGGCGCAGCTGGTTGCAAGCTCCGAGTACACGGTGATGCGCGTCTCGGGCATTTCGATCAGCCGCATGACGGCAATGCTCAGTGCGGTCGGCGTCCTGTTCGCGGCCCTCACTTTCCTGTTCGGAGAGTTCATTGGTCCGCCCACCGAGCAGCTTGCGCAGCGCTTGCGGTCGCAGGCGATCACCGGCCTGGTGGCGCAGGAGTTTCGCTCGGGGCTGTGGATCAAGGACGGCAGAAGCTTCATCAATGTGCTGGAGGTGCTTCCGGACTCGACGCTCAAGGGAATAAAAATCTATGAGTTCGACACGGACCACCGCCTGCGCAGGATCAGCTTTGCCCGGCGTGGCGACTACCAGAGCGAGCGGCGGTGGCTGCTGAAGGACGTGGTACAGACGACGTTCGACGACAGGAAAGCCGGTGTGATAAAAATTGACGAGGCGAGCTGGCAGTCGGTGCTCGAACCCAGATTGCTCAGTGTGTTGCTGGTCAAGCCCGAGCAGATGTCGGCCTGGAACCTCTATTCCTATTCGCAGCATCTGAAGGAGAATCGCCAGAAAGCGCTGCGCTACGAAATCGCGCTGTGGACCAAGATCATGTATCCGATTGCGGTACTGGTAATGATGTTGTTGGCCCTCCCCTTTGCACACTTCCAGCGCAGGCAGGGCGGGGTTGGGGCGAAGATCTTTGCCGGCATCATGCTCGGCCTCGGGTTCCACTTCCTGAATCGACTGTTCGCCCACTTGGGCCTGCTCAACGACTGGCCGGCGCTGCTGAGCGCGATGCTGCCGACGCTGATTTTCCTCAGCGTCGCGGTGGGGTTGATCTGGTGGCAGGAGCGGCGCTAACGCGTCCGGTGCAGAATGCAAAATGCAGAGTGCAGAGTGAGTGACCGATAATTCTGCACTTATCACTTATCACTCATCACTATCCTGGTGCCTGCCAGCCGGTCGTGCAGGAACTGGCGGTCGCGGTCGAAAAGCGCCCACGCAAATCCGGCACCGCAAAGCACGAGTCCGCCCAGCGCGAACAGAAAGCGGTAGAC
>JACQOK010000074.1 GCA_016202565.1 Betaproteobacteria bacterium
CCATAAAGCGCAGCTGGTCCTGGCGCGCCTCTTCCGCGTAGAACGGATGGTAGTGCGTTCCCGCGTGAATGCGAAGTTTCTTGTGCTTCGACCGGGCGCGCACGAAGGCCTCGGTATTGCCGCGCAGGTGCAGTCCCACGCCGCTCCAGTTGCCCGCGCTGTAGAAGGGCACCTCGATCTCGTCCCATCGCGCCTGGCGGCCGTAATAGGCATCGGTGTCCAGACTGTTGCGCATGTAATCCCAGAGCCAGTTCTTCGAGAACGCATCGGGGCTCGCCTGGTCGCGCCGGCCCAGCAGGTGATGCGCCATGTGATTGTTGTACCAGTTCGACACGAAGCCGAAACAGAAGATGCCGCCGTGATAGGCAAAGTCGCGGTACATGTCGGCGGCGCCTTCCCACGGAATCATCGCCTTCAGCGACGGGGGCTTGAGGTTGGCGACCAGCCACTGTGTCATGGCGAAATAGGAGATGCCGATGGTGCCCACGCTGCCGCTGCACCAGGGCTGCCGCGCCGACCACTCGATCGCGTCAAAGAAATCGAGTGCTTCCTGCAGCGAAAAGGGGTCGGTCTGGCCGGGAGACTTGCCGGAGCCGCGCGTGTCGACGCGCACCGCGGCATAGCCGCGCGGAACCCACCACAGCGGATTCACCGTCTCCCAGTTCATGTGGGGATTCGGTTTTTCTTCGAGATCCGGCGGCGGCACCCACAACTTGTCCTTCTGGTAGGCGCCGATGTTGATGAGCGCCGGTACTCTGCCCGCGCCTTTGGGCCGAAACACATCGGCCCTGAGGCGCACGCCGTCGCGCAGGGGAATTTCGACGTCCTTGTCGATGACGATATCGTGCCGGGGCCGTGAAACGCGCTTCATTTTTTTCAGGTGTCTCGCCTCACTCCACCTTGATGTTGTTTTCGATGACGATCTTGCCCCAGCTCTTGATTTCCTCCAGCACGAACTGCTGAAATTCTTCCGGCGACTTGTTGACCACCACCGACATGAACACCTTGTCTAGTGAAGTCTTCATCTCGGGACTTTCCATGACCTTCACAACGTCGGCGTGAATGCGCTTGAGCAAGGGCTTCGGAATTCCGGCGGGGGCGAATAACCCGTTCCAGGCATTAGTGCCCACGCCGGGAAAGCCGGACTCCGCGGTGGTGGGCACGTTCGGCAGTTCCGGGCGCCGCTTGTCCGTCGTGATCGCCAGCGGCTTGATCCTGCCGGTGCGAAGGTGGGGAAGCGAGGAGGCCATGTTGATGAACATGAACTGCACCTCGTTGCCGATGATTCCCGGAATCATCTGCCCGGCGCCGCCTTTGTAGGGAACGTGCGTCATCTCGATGCCCGCGATCTTGAGGAATTTCACCGCATCGAGGTGGGGATATGCTCCGACGCCGGCCGATCCGTAGTTCAGCTTCGCCCCCGTCTTCTTGACGTGCGCTACCAGCTCCTTGAGGGTCGAGGCCGGGATGGCGGGATTGACCACCCACAGATGCGGCAACTGAATCAGGTTGGTCACACCCGTAAGATCGCGCGAAGGCTTGATCTTGAGCGACCGGAAGGTGGTCTCGTTGATGGCGTTGGTCGAGACATTGCCGACGAAGAGGGTGTAACCGTCGGGGGCGGACCTTGCAGCCAGCTCGAGCGCGATGTTTCCGGAAGCGCCCGCCCGGTTGTCGACGACCACCGGCTGCCCCCACAGTTCGCTGATCTTCGTCTGGAGCTGGCGGGCGGTGATGTCGGTTGCGCCGCCGGGCGCATAGGGAACGATCAGGCGTACCGGCCGCGCGGGAAAACCCGCCGGCTTCTGGGCCAGTGCACTTTCTGCGAGAAACGCAACGAAAACGCTCGCCACCAACGCGGCACGTAACATGGTTGTCATGTCCATCCTTCTGTGAGGTTGCATGTCCCCGCAGCTGTTCTTGTTACTGCTTCTCGTCGTCGGGGGAGATGGGAAGCTTCACCGGCCGCTTCAGGCGCGCCGATAGATCGATCGCCTTGGTGAGCATCAACCGGTTGTGGCCTTCGGCTGCGGTCGCATGCTGAGTCGGCACCCCCAGGGCCACGCGGTTGAGCCATGAATTGGTTTCCTCCCGCATCGGCCCGCGCAGCTCGCCCAGCGCCATATCACCCACCGGATAGCTCGTGAGGAAATCCACGTACCGCCGCTTGTCCGGGGCGTAACCCTCGCCCTGTACCAGGTTGGTGGCGAGGACGATATCGCGGTGCGTGTCGTCGATCGTAAGCACGCCCTCGGTCCCCACCGCGCCGATTTCCAGGCTGTAGACGGCCCCCGGCCAGATCTCCGGCAGGGCCCAGGAGATCACACCGTGGTAAACGGCGCCATCGCTGAAGGTGATCATGTAGGCCGTGCCGTCGATGCCTTTCCACGTCGGCCCGAGCGCCTTGTTGACCGAATGTGCAACGACCTCCGCCGGCGTTTTAGCCTCCATCAGCCACATCACCACGTCCAGCGCATGCGTGCCGGAAATCACCATGGGCGAGATCTCCGCGGGATTGTCGCTGCGCCGGTAGTTGTCGATGGCGACCAGCCGGTTCATGAACGCACGCGATGTCACCATCGTGACCTCGCCCAGCGATCCCGTGCGCACTTTTTCCTTCGCCACCAGCCAGCGGCGCCGGAAGCGCTGCGTGTAGCCGATCACGGCATCCACTCCGGCTTTTTCGATTGCTGCGAGCACGCTTGCCGACTCGGCAAGGTCCGTGGCGAGCGGCTTTTCGATCAGCATCGGAAGTTTGCGCTTTGCCGCCGCCAGCACCGGATCGACGTGCAGATGCTCGTCGGTCGACACCACGACTGCGTTTACTTCCGCCCGCGCAATCAGTTCCTGAAAGTCGGCCGTGACAAAATCGGCGCCGACCTTTTCGGCGACGAGCTTCGCGCGCTCGGGATTGATTTCAGCAATGCCGATCCAGTCGACCGCGGGATGCCGCGCGGCCAGCTCACCGCGAATCAAGCCGACCCGCCCCGCGCCGACGATGGCAAGACCAATGCGTTTAGATTGTTTCTTCATCAATGTGGATTTCTTAACGGACAGCCCCCGCGACGGCGGCGGGCCGGCGCGATTCGGGCAGCGGGAGGGATACAGGTTCCCCGCGCTCGGCCGAAATATCCGCTGCAATATACACTTCCATCACCTGCCGTGCCTGCTCGGGGGTGACCAGTACCGGCTGGTCCAGTGCGACCGCCTCGAGAAAATGCATCGTTTCGCGTTCCATGGGCCCGGCATAGGTGTGGTCGACGAACTCGCCCGGCATCGATGACATCGGCAGCCGCATGCCGTGCTGCATCGTGCTCAGCACGACGTCGCGGTGGCTGTCGTCGACGAGCACGGCCCCTTCGG
>JACQOK010000060.1 GCA_016202565.1 Betaproteobacteria bacterium
CCCTGGACGCTCAAGCAGGAGGGCGAGCGCTACTACGGACGCGGTTCCGCCGACAACAAGGCGCAGCACTCGATCAATATGGCCGCGCTCGAAACCGTCATCGCGGAGCGCGGCCGGCTCGGATTCAATGCGAAGTTCATGCTGGAGACCGGTGAGGAACTGAGTTCGCCGGGACTGCGCGCGTTCTGCGAGCAGCACTGCGGGCGGCTCAAGGCGGACGTGCTGATCGCCTCCGACGGTCCACGCCTCTCCGCGAAGCGCCCCACGCTCTACCTCGGCTCGCGCGGCGCGATGAATCTGAATTTCACCGTCGAACTGCGCGAGGGCGCGCACCATTCGGGAAACTGGGGTGGGCTGCTGGCGAATCCCGGTATCATTCTTGCCCACGCGCTGGCGAGCATCGTCACGCGTGAAGGCAAAGTGCTGGTGCGCGATCTCCTGCCGGAGCGCATTCCGGAGAATGTGCGCGCGGCGCTCGTCGATTGCACGCCGCAGCCGGAGGAAGGGGAGCCCACGATCGATTCCGGGTGGGGCGAACCGGGACTCACCGCGGCAGAGAAGCTCTATGCGTGGAATACGTTCGAGATTCTCGCGTTCCGCACCGGAAATCCCGACAACCCGGTGAACGCCATTCCCGGAAAAGCGGTGGCAACGTGTCAGATCCGGTTTGTCGTCGGAACCGATCCCGAGCGCTTCATCCCGATCCTGCGCCGTCACCTCGACGCAAATGGTTTCGACAGGGTGAAGATCGGGATGGCACGCAAGAGCTTTATGCAGGCGACCCGGCTCGATCCGGATCATCCGTGGGTGCGGTGGGCGGCGGAATCGATCCGGCGCACGACCGGCGTGAAGCCCGCGATTCTGCCCAACGTCGGCGGCTCACTCCCCAACGACTGCTTTTCCGAAGTGCTGGGACTGCCGACGATCTGGGTGCCGCACTCCTACGCCGGATGCTCCCAGCACGCGCCGAACGAGCACGTGCTCACCCCGATTCTGCGCGAGGGGCTGCAGATGATGACCGGGCTCTTCTGGGACCTCGCTGAAGATCACCCGTCGGCCTGATTGCGCCGTTGGGGTAGGTCGTGTGGCTCAGCGTTGCGCGCAACGGGCGTCATTGCCCGGATCCATGTAGGGCGCGATCTGCGGCGCCATGATTTTCAGGATCTGCACCGGCAGGCCGCTGGTGAACTCGTATTTGTCCGCCAGCGCGCCGGGTACGTAAGCCGTAATCACGCCGAAGTGGCGCTCTCCGATGAAGAACACGAATGTTGCGGTCCGGTTAACCGCACGCGATTCAAGGAGCTTTCCTCCCGGGCCGTAGACCCCGAAGCGGTTGTCGCCCGTTCCGGTCTTGCCACCCACCACGAGTGCGGTCTTGTCGGGAAGCGAAAACGCTCCGCGCACGCGGCGTGCAGTCCCGGCGTCGACGACGCCGGCGAGCGCGCGTTTCAGCGTGGCGGCCACTTCCGGTTTCATTACCCGCTCGCCCGCCACTGGGACGCGCTGGAGAGCGGTTTCATAAGGCGTCGCCGCGGCGAAATGCAATTCCTTCATGCGGACGGTGGGATACCGCATCCCGTCGTTCACGATGATGCCGATGAGTTCCGCCAGCGCCGCCGGCCGGTCGCCGGACACACCGATCGCGGTGGCGTACGAGGGCACGAGCGATTCGAATGGATAACCGTGGCGTCTCCAGATGCGCTGGATCTCGACGAACGCCTCCGTTTCAAGCAGCGAGCGGATGCGGATGTCCTGGGCGTTTCTCTGGTGCGTCTTGAAGAGCCACGTATAGACCGCTTGCCGCTCCGCGGCGCTCGCTTCGATCGTCTGCGCCAGAGTGGCCTGCGGGTGGCGCCGCAGGTAGCCGACGAGCCACAGCTCCAGCGGATGCACTCGCGCAAGATAGCCGCGGTCGGCGAGCGAATAGCGCTCCTGACCATAACGTTCGTAGAGACCCGCCATCTCCTTGTCGCCGAGGCGGGACGCGGGCAGGTGCGCGCGCATAAAATCGGAAAACGCCTGGATCCCGGCCTCCGGCTCCACCGACCGGAAGATGACGGCAAGCCGCAGCGGCGTAGGGCGCACGCCATGGAGCAGCGCTTCCAGCGTCTGTTCCGCGCTCATGCCGCGGTATTTGCGGTAGAAGCGACGGACGAATTCGCGTCCTTCGTGGTCCGCGAAACGCGCAAGATAATCGGCGCGCCGCGGGTGCCTGGGATCGTCGAGCACGCGGGCCGGCGAATCCGGCTCCCGGTACATATGGTGCTCGACGACATCGCGCATCAGGCGGATGAACGCGAGATTGACGGAATCGCGGAGCGCCTCGCGCACCGTCGGCACCTTTGCGTTGTCTTCCCGCTTGAAGTTCTCGAAGGTATGGACGCCGCCGCCGGTGAAGAATTGCTCCGCGGGGCTCGCCGAATAACGGCGCTCCATCGCCGCCTCGAGCATCGCGGCGAGGCTTGGGTCCTTCGCGTTTGCCAAGTAGTCGATGGCCCAGCGCGTCAGCCGATCCTTGCGGCCGACCGGAACCGCACGAAGTTCTTCGCGTGCCAGGCCGGCGTAGCGCTCGTGCAACGAGGCGAGAACGTCGAGATAAGTCGCCAGGGCGCGCAGCTTGGCCGTGGACCCCAGCTCGAGCTTGGTGCCTTCGTTGATGTCGAACGGCTGGTTGAAATTGTCGGTTTGCACGCGCACGAGATTGGCGTCCTCGCCGCGCTCGTAAAGCGTGAAGCTGTAGAGCACGGCTCCCGGGTCCGCGTTCCCCAGCAGCCTGGGTTCGCGCAGCCTGGCGGATTTCGCATACTCCGGTTCCCCCAGGCGCCGGAGCATCGCGGTGACCGTATCCTGGAGTTCCGCATCGAACGTGCTCCCGGCCGTCACATCAAGCCGGTCGATGTCGTAAAGGCGCGGCGTCTCGAGCAGAGACAGGAGGCGCGTGCGGACCGCGTTCGCACCCTTCCATGATCTGACATACACGCTCGACGGCGCGCTGCCTTCGTCGCGGAACGACAATCTGCTCTTCAATGCCGCATCGCGCAGCGCGGGAGAAATCATGTCGATGCTTGCCAGCAGCCGCAGATGGCTGTCGGTGAGTGCCGCAAGCTGCTGCTGTCCGGGGCCCAGAAAATAAGACGGCCGGCGTTGCGCGATCAACAGGCTCAACACCTGGCGGAACGCACGAGCCTGCTCGTTGAGATCTCGACCGGGTTCGTCGGGCGCGCGCTGGAGCAGCGCGTTCACCGCCTGGAAGTCGGCGCCGTACCACGCCCATAGGCCGTCACCCAGTCCGTTGACTTCCCCATAACCCGGCGCCGCGGCAAGCGGAACGGTATTCAGGTAGTCGACCGCGATCTGGCGGCGTCTTTCGGATGTATCCATGCCATTCGCGTAAGCGCGCAGCGAAGCGGACATCATCTGCCGGAATTTTTCCTGAATCGAAGCGGTGACTCCTCCCGGCGAGTGGCGGTACTTCTCGATCTGGGTCGCGAGCGTGCTGCCCCCGGGCGCATCGTAGTCCGGATCGAAAATCTTGATGCTCTGCTCGAGGATCGCTTTGGTGAAGCGCCCCCATTCCACGGCCGGATTGCGATTGGGGTGGTCAGGCTCGAGCAGCTCGCGGTTTTCGATGAAAAGCAGCGTGTTGACCACCAGCGGCGGGATGGCGCTGAAGTCGTTGTAAACGTGCTCCGGGTGGTTGGAGATGAAGAGCGGCGCGCCGCGGCAGTCCAGCACGCGCAATCCCGCCTGGCTTTTTTCAGGGTAGGGCGGGAAGTAGCCGCTCTCGATTAGCTCGCCGAGTGCGTGTGAGTGCCTCGCCTGCTTTTCGATGTGGTAGCCCTTCGCCTGCAGTCTGCCTAGGAAAACCGGCAGCTCGCTGTAGCCCAGCCGCTGATCGTAGGGTCCCCTTTGGGGAAAGCGAATCGACGGGCTCGGACCCGGCTCCAGCCAGAACTTGAGTTCGCCTGCAAGACCGGCGAAGTAACGCGCCTGGAAGGTCGAGGACTGCGCCTCCTCGATGACAATCAGCGCGATACCCAGCATCGTGCCCAGGACTGTCGCTGCAACGACCAGCGTGGAAGTATGTCGCCACCATGGCACGGGGCGAATGATAATGCCTGACATGACGAACTGCGAATCGGGAAGGCTCGGATTATACCGACAAACCGCGCCACGGCTTGCGCGTTGGACCGGGCGCTCTGCCGGCGAATCGTGAACTGGAGTGCGAACGCCGTTCCCGAGAGGTGCTACGTGTGCAATTCGACCACATCGCCGTCCGCGAGCGCATGCTCGCGTCCGACCTGCTGGCCATCGAATCCGGATTTGCCCCACACGCGCGCGTAGCGGAGCGTGCGCGCAACGTCCTTGTGCACGAGACGTGCCACGTCTTCCACGGTGCGGCTGCGGCGCAAGGTGAACGGCCGATCCTTGTCCGGGGGATGGCCGGGCGCCTTGGTATAAACGCGTACGATGCCCAGATTACGGAAAAGCCACGGCCCGATTTCGGCGAGCCCCTGGCCCGTGCTCGCCGAAACCGAAAACGCCGGATAACGAAATCCCGTCAGGTCGCGAAAAGCAGCGAGTTCGGCGTCGATGTTGGGCACCTCGTCCGCCTTGTTCGCGAGCAGCAGCGTAGGAAGACGCATTGCGAAGGGATCGTCGGCGCCGTCTTCGTCGGCGGCAGGCGCGTCACCCGCGGCATCCCAGCGCTCGGTGAGCGTCACGCGCTTCTCACGCAGCACGGTGTGCACCGCCTGCACCTGGTCGACGCATGAGGGATCGGAGAGATCCACCACGAGCATGCAAGCGTCGGCCGTCTGCAGGGTGCTCGCAATCCACGGCACCGGATGCTCGGTGGAAATCGCAGGCAGGTCGAGGAGTTCGAAATGGATGTCCTCATGGGGCATCATTCCGGGCTCGGGGAACTGCGTGGTGAAGGGATACGGCGCGACGTGCGCGCCGGAGCCCGTCAATCGCGCGTGCAGTGCGGATTTACCGACGTTGGGCGGCCCGACCAAGGCGATCTGCGCGGCGCCTTCGGGGCGGATGACGAGCGTCGGACCGCCGCGTGCTGCGCCGCCTTTTCGCGGTGTTTCAATTTCCTCGGAAAGCTCCTTGATGCGGCGCTTGATGTCTGCCTGCAGGTGATCCGTCCCCTTGTGTTTGGGGATGGTGCGCAGCATCTCGCGCAAGCCATCCAGGCGCTCGCGGGGATCGCGCGCCTTGCGGAAGGATGCCTCCGCAGCCTTGTACTCGGGCGAGAGGTTGGCCGGCATGAGGGGGCCCCGTGCCTCGGGCAGAATCGGAATCGAACATTTATTTTACCGCACATGCCGAAACGTGGGCCGTGGAGCCGGTCGTTTGCGTGCATGCGCTCGCAGCCCCCCGGCTCCTTTACCCGTCAACCTTGGGTCGCGATCCATGGAACCGTCGCGGCCACGCCTTCGCGTTCGGGGCAGCCCTTTACCCGCGAACGCGGCTATCTACCGCACGCAGTGTGCGTATTGCGGCCAGATTCCTCCTTCACTACCTTGTTGGCTCGCGAGTGCGATCTGGGTCAGCCCGGAATTGCAGTCGACGCGCGCTGCCTGCGCCCCGGGACTACCCGGACGCATGGCCGGCCGGCCAGCAACGCCCGCCCGCTCAGTCGCAGGGAATGCCGCCCGCGCGCCGGGCGCGCAGTGCGCATAGTTGGGCCAAATACCCCCTTCCCCACCTTCCTGGCTCGAGATTGCGATCTGGGCCAGGCCGGAATTGCAATCGATTGGCTCCGCGGCCTGCGCCCCGGAATGAATCGCGCCGGCCACTGCCGTCGAGGCGACGATCAGCGCCAGTTTCCGAATGGTAAGTCTGCTTGCCATAGCGATACCTCGTGTCGGTGAAAGACGAAAGCAACTATTCCGATCCCGTCAAACGAACGATGACGCTTTCTTCCCGGTCGCTCCGTCTTGTAGTTGAACAAGTGCCCGCTCCACACCATAAAAGACCGGCCATCTGGCCAAAACCTTACGCTGCGGCGACGGAAAGCGGCTCCTGCAATCGCACGGATTCAAGCGGCGCCACCTTCGAGTGCAGCAAGAAAAAAGGAGGGTCCGCGGCGACTTCTGTCGAGTTTGCTATCATAGGCGGCGATTCACTGTCCTAAGAGAGACTGATCCCCACCTGTTCAGGGAGTACGTAATCCATGCGTCCATTCGTTGCCACTGTCGCGGGCTTGATGTTGTTGCTATTGATGCTCCAGCCCGCTTGGGCTGCTCAGCATCAAGCCGCGACGCCCAAGGGCGCCTTCAAACCCCATGAACGCAACAGGACGCCGGGACTTGAGATCCGCGTGCTTGCAGGCGCGTGGGGCAATGCTCGCGCCGAGGACATTGAAACTGTGCTCTACTCGGTTGCGGCGGTGCTGCTCGAGCACTTTCCGGGCAAGCGTTTGAACCCCATCCTCGTTTTCCATTCCGACACGCGCCCGTTCATCCTTTATGAAAAGGGGCCGAACAACGAATACCGAGTCGATCTCACTGCCAAGGATGGAGACTGGGCGCAGTATGCCTATGAGTTCGCGCATGAGCTGAGTCATATCCTCACCCATTACGAGCGCCACGCCTATCCCGGCACGACGGCACATAATCAATGGTTTGAAGAAGCCTTGTGCGAAGTGGCCTCGCTCTATGTGTTAAGGCGCCTTGCCGTTGCCTGGCAGGTTTCACCCCCTCATCCGGACTGGGCGGCCTATGCGCCGGCCTTTGAGAAGTATGCGGAACGATTTCTGAGCGAGCCGCACCGTCGGCTGCCGCCGGCCACTTCGCTCGCAACCTGGTTTGCGCAAAACGAACAGGATCTCGCGCGAAACCCATACTTGCGGGGGCAGAACGAGGTGGTGGCCAATATCCTGCTGCCGTTCTTCGAAGAGAATCCCCGCCTCTGGCTGGCGATCGGCTGCTTGAATCAGGAGCCAAAAGGCAACAGCTTCCGGGACTACATGCAGACGTGGCACGACAATGCCCTCGAAGACTGCAAGGGCATGATCAAGCACATAATGGCCCTGTTTGGGGTCTTGCCGCAGCCGCCTCGAAGCTAGGCATCCTCGCGCTTCTCTTAAATCGCCCGCGTCGCGAGTTGGTTGCCGGTTGGGCGCTTTTGCCCCGGGACAGCCGTAGCGTTCCGCCCCAGGAAACAATCGCGCTGCCAACCGTTCCAAAGACATGCGGGCCCACCCGCGATGCCAATCAACGCGTTCCGGGCATCTGTCCTGGCGATGTCGTGCGCCAGCATGTGTTAATGAGTGCTCCAGCTGTGGAGGCCGCACATGGACAGCGTTTACGCAAGGCGCGGCTTTCTGCCCGAGCCAGACCCGCTCGCCGCATTTCCCGCTGCATCCGAGCTCTCGGTTTTGGATGAAGTCGGGCGGGAACTGCCGAGCCGGCTGGAAGACCGTGCGCGGCCATGCCGCTTGCAAACGCCAGGCCGTAGTTTCCTTCCTCGAGCTTCGCGTAGACGCGGCATTTCATGCCACCGGTGAGCTTGTTCAGCCGCACGATCGGCGTATTGCCGATCGCCTCAAGGATGCTTTCGTATCTCATGGCGACTCCTCCTCAGTTCACGAGGCGGCCGCGGCGGCGCGCGGCCCTGTAGCGTGAAGCCGATTCAATTCGCGGCGCTGATTCAAGGCCGCCCGGGGCGGAGGTCACGTCATCGCAGCACCAGAACCGGCAGTTTGGTGTGCGTCAGCACCTTGGCAGTTTCGCTTCCGAGCAGCAGGCCGGTAATCCCCGCATGGCCGTGCGATGCCATGATGATGAGATCGCAGTTTTCTTTCTCGGCGGTGCGGATGATTTCCTCATGGATGCTGTCGTTGAGCCCTACGACACATTCGCATTCGAGCCCTGCGCGCTTTGCTTCCTCCTCGATTGAAGCCACAACTTGCCGCCCTTTCGCCCGCAACTCTTCTTCAGCGACCTTCTTGATGGTTGGTCTGCTCGGCGTCACGTAACCATAACGCATTGCCGTGTGAAACTCCGGAACCACGTGCAGGCCGATGAGTTTCGCGCTTAACGCCTTTGCGAACATCATGCCCTGCTGGATCGCCTTCTGAGACAGGTCCGAACCGTCGGTAGGCAACAGGATTTTGTACATGGGCCCTCCGTAAGAGTTGATGCAACCCGATGAAACTGCGCCAATTTCTGGATCGTGCGCCGTCGCGGCTCGACACGACCGGAACATCCTCCCCGGCCGGGCCGGAAACAGGACCAGCCATTCCACAGCCATTCCAGCCAAAAGATCAGGTGGCTTCGGCCGGCCTTTTCTTAATTCTAGCCGCGGTCGCCCGCCTTTCAACTTTTCCAGGTCTTGCGTGAGAACCCGCCTGCGCCCGCGACCCGCGGCGAACGCCGGAATCAGCGCAGTTTCCTCGAAGACCCCGGGAGCGTTGGAGCCGTTTCCAGTTTGCCAAGTCTTTTGAATTGCATTCAAATGTTGCCTGTGCCGCGGAACTGCACGAATTTCGGAATCATGACAACCATCGTCGAGCAATTGAGTGCCTATGCCGCCGCGCTGCGCTATGAGGACCTGCCGTGCAAAGTCGTGCATCAGGCGAAGCGGCTCATCATCGACACCATAGGCTGCGCGCTCGGCGGTTTCGAAAGCGAACCGGCACGGATTGCGCGCGACATCGCCGGAACCGTCACCAGCACCCAGCCGGCGACCGTGATGGTGAGTGGTCAGCGAACGAGTCCTGATCTCGCTGCGTTCGCCAACGGGGTGATGATCCGTTTCCTCGATTTCAACGACGGCTATACCAGCACGGGCGAATCGGGCCATCCGAGCGACAGCATCGCCGCGGTGCTCTCGATGGCGGAGCTGATGAAGCGCAGCGGAAAGGAGATGATTGCCGCGACCGTGCTTGCCTATGAAGTGTTTTGCCGCATTTGCGACGAGGTCGACCTGAAGCCGCTCGGTTTCGACCACGTGACCGTCGGCGGCATGGCGAGCACGGCGGCCGCGGCGCGGCTGTTCGGGCTTTCCGAAGAAAGGATCGCCGAGGCATTCAACCTCGGCATCGCACCCAACATCGCGCTCTACCAGACGCGCATCGGCCATGTCTCGATGTGGAAAGGCTGCGCCTACGCCAACGCCAGCCGCAACGCGGTATTCGCCGCGATGCTTGCATCACGCGGAATGACCGGCCCATCGCCGATCTTCGAGGGTGTGGGCGGCTATTTCAAGGCGGTCACGCGCGCGCCGTTTCAGCTCGCGGCGCCGGGCGGGCGGGAGCATCCATTCAAGATCATGGAGTGCAGCATCAAGCGTTTCCCGCTGGGCCAGTACTCGCAGACCGTCGTGCAGGCGGCACTGGAAGTGCGGGATAAAATCCGTTCGGCTGCGGAGATCGCGGAGGTGCGGATCGAGACGGTCAGCACGGCGATCCGGCTGATGGCGGGCGACCCTGACAAATGGGAACCGGCCACGCGCGAGACCGCCGATCCCAGCATGCCGTACACGGGCGCGGTGGCCCTGATTCACGGCAGCGTTGAAGAGCATCTCTTCGATGAAAATTATCTGCGCGATCCCGAAATTCGCGCTCTGACGCGCCGCTTGAAGGC
>JACQOK010000061.1 GCA_016202565.1 Betaproteobacteria bacterium
CGCGAACGCGAGCGCGGCACGATGGAGAACCTGCTCGCCACGCCGGTGCGCCCGATCGAGGTGATGACCGGCAAGATCGTGCCGTACATCGTGGTGGGTTACGTCCAGGTGAGCATCATCCTGCTGGCCGCGAAACTCCTGTTCGGCGTGCCGATGGTCGGCAGCCTGGCGTTGCTTTCGGTTGCACTCATCGTGTTCATCGCCGCCAACCTGGCGGTGGGATTCACCTTCTCCACGCTGGCGAGAAATCAGTTGCAGGCGATGCAGATGGCGTTTTTCTTCTTCCTGCCGTCGATCCTGCTGTCGGGATTCATGTTTCCGTTCCGCGGCATGCCGGAATGGGCGCAATGGCTGGGCGAAATCCTGCCGCTCACGCATTTCCTGCGCGTGCTGCGCGGCATCCTGCTCAAGGGCAACGACGTGCTGGAGATCCTTCCCGACTTGTGGCCGGTGGCATTGTTTCTTCTGGTTGCCGCGATGATCGCGCTCCTGCGCTACCGCGAAACCCTCGACTGAGACGCCTTAGGCCTGTGCGATCCGTTCTCCTGTGGCTAGAAGCCATCTCAAGAGTGCCGTTCGTCCCGAGCCTCCCTCGACCGCGCTCGGGACAGGCCTCGCTTCCCTCCGTTCGTCCCGAGCGTAGACGCGAAGCGCCGAAGTCGAGGGATGAACGTGGGAGTTCTTGCTAACGTGCGATCCATTTCTGTTCCCTGGCTACGCGTCGCGCGCCACGCGCTGTTTCGCGCAGCGCTTGCGCTGGCGGCGTGCTGTTGGGCATCGGTCATCCTCGCCCAGCAGACGGCGGCGATTGCGACGGCGCACCCGCTCGCGACGGCGGCCGGTTACGAGATCCTGAAGCGCGGCGGCAACGCCTTCGATGCCGGTGTTGCAGTGGCGGCAGCGCTCGCAGTAGTCGAGCCCTACTCCTCCGGGCTCGGCGGCGGCGGTTTCTGGCTGCTGCATCGCGCCGACGACGGCCATCAGGTGATGGTGGACGCGCGCGAAACGGCGCCGGCTGGGGTGCGACGAGAGCATTATTTCGATCGGGACGGGAAGCCCATCCCGGGCGCGACGCGGCAGGGCGGCCTGGCGGCGGCGATTCCCGGCGCCCCGGCCGCGCTCGCGCACGTTGCGACGCGCTACGGGGCGCTCCCTTTAAGCGTGTCTCTGGCGCCGGCGATCCAGTATGCGCGCGCGGGTTTCAAGATTGACCCACGCTACGCCCGCATCGCCAGGCTGCGCGAGCGTTTTCTGCAAAAGGGGACCGGCACCGCCCGGATATTTCTCGACGGCATGCAGGCGCCGCAACCGGGCTACGTGTTGCGGCAGCCGGAGCTGGCGGCGACCCTCGAACGGCTCGCGCGTGAGGGCGCAAGCGGGTTTTATTCCGGGCGCGTCGGGCGGGCGCTGGCGGCCGCGGTGAACGAGGCCGGGGGCGTGTGGCAGCATTCCGACCTCGAAAGCTACCGCGTGGTCGAGCGTGCGCCGATCCGTTTCACCTATCGCGGGGCGACGATCACGGCAGCGGCGCTGCCGTCCGCCGGCGGCATTGCGCTCGCGCAGAGTCTCGGCATGCTCGAACGATTTCCGTCCGCGTCTCCCGGCAATCCCGGCCATGCGCATCTCGTGGTCGAAGCGCTGCGGCGCGCCTTTCAGGACCGCGCGCGCTATCTCGGCGACAGCGATTTCAAGCCCGTGCCCGTCACGAAACTCCTGGACCGGCGATACATCGCGCGGCGGGCCGCCACCATCGATCCGGGGGCCGCCACGAAGAGCGATGCGCTTGGCGATGAACAGCCGGTGCGAAGCGAAAGCGGCAACACCACGCACTTCTCGGTGATCGACGAAGCGGGCAACCGCGTCGCCGCCACCCTCACCATCAATCTGTTGTTCGGTGCCGGCATCGTGGCCGGCGACACCGGCGTGCTGCTCAACAACGAGATGGACGATTTCTCACTGGGTGACGACGTGCCGAATGCATATCGGTTGCGCGGCGGCAGAGCTAACGGAATCGAGCCGGGCAAGCGCCCGCTGTCGAGCATGACGCCGGCCTTTGTCGAAGACGAGCGCGGCGTGTTGATTCTTGGCTCGCCGGGGGGCTCACGCACCGTCAGCCAGGTGTTGCTTGCCATCCTGCAGTACCTTCACGCGTCGCGGGTCGATCTGCCGCGGCTGCTCGCCCTGCCGCGGTTTCATCATCAGTACTGGCCCGACCGCGTGGAAATCGAACCGGAAGGATTCACGCCGGCGTGGCGCGCAGCGCTTGCAGCGAAGGGGCACACACTCGAGACCGTGAATCGAAAGTGGGGCAACATGCAGGTCGTGTTCAAGTCGAAGCAGACCGGCGCGGCGCACGCGGCGAGCGACCCGCGCGGCGCCGACGTCGCTTGGTACTAAGAGTCCATAATAGAATGACCGTCCACCCCCTTCGACGAAGCTCAGGACAGGCTTCGACAAGCTTGTATGGCGAACGGTCGTTCACAGAGGGCCGTTCGTGGTGAGCTCGTCGAACCATGAACGGCTTGGATTCATTTTGTTACGGACTCTAACTCTACTGTGTCATAAAATTTGCAGGGGAAGGTAGCCCGGATGGAATGAAATGAAATCCGGGAGAGGAATTCCCGGAATCCGCTTCGCTCCTTCCGGGCTACGA
>JACQOK010000062.1 GCA_016202565.1 Betaproteobacteria bacterium
GACCTCGTGCGCCCAAGGCAAGCTCACTCCGCCGTATAAGCACTTGATCGTACGCCTTTATTCCTCTGGAGTTTGAAAATTCTACCCCGTTTCAACATGCATATTTTCTATCCGTAGCTGACCGAGTTTTCCAACTCCGGGGCAACTCCCGGCCAAGCCCCGCCCCCCTGCCCCCCACGGCCTCGTACGAG
This sequence comes from Betaproteobacteria bacterium, assembly GCA_016202565.1. Classification (GTDB taxonomy): domain Bacteria; phylum Pseudomonadota; class Gammaproteobacteria; order Burkholderiales; family SG8-41; genus DSOT01. The sequence continues at coordinate 192 of JACQOK010000062.1, forward strand.
GCTCCCAGGTACCGAATCGCGGGAAGAGTTGGTCTGAATGAGGCGCTCGCGGCGGGGGTCTACCCTTCAGGGCAACGCGTAATTCCCGGTTGCACAGGGAGCAACGCGATTGCGATACGTGCATGAGCTAGCGGCGCTTCACGTACGAGCCGTGTTCGTTAAAGCGCCGGACGCCGATGGGCTCCGCGTTTCTCTGTGCACACTGTCGCCTCGATGGGAGCCTGCAGCACGCGGCCTACCTGCATGCGTGGCTTCAGGTGCTGAAGAGCGACAAGCGCGCGGTCTTCACCGCCTCAGGCAAAGCCCAGGCCGCAGCGGATTTCTTGCTGCGCTTTGCCGAACCTGTGCAAGCGGAAGGAGAAGCCGCATGAGCGAAGACAAAATCATCGCACGTGCCCTGCGAATCCTTGATGCACGGATTCGCAGCGGCAGCGTCCTGAGCTCACCCCAAGCAGTCCGTGACTACCTGAGGCTCAAGCTCCAGGACCGGCCGCACGAGGTCTTCTTGTGCGTTTTTGTGGACGCTCAGAACCGGGTGCTCGAGGTGGAGGAGATGTTCCGCGGCACCCTCACACAAACGAGCGTGTATCCCCGCGAAGTTGTGAAGGCCACGCTCAAGCACAACGCCGCCGCGCTCATCTTTTGTCACAATCATCCTTCGGGCATCGCCGAACCCAGCCGTTCCGACGAAGCACTCACGCAAGCGCTCAGGCAAGCACTCGCCTTGATCGATTGTAAGGTGCTCGACCACTTCGTGGTCGGCGCCGGGTCGGTCATGAGCTTTGCTGAACGCGGGCTTCTTTGACAGAGGTAGGGGTCCTTTAGGGCCAAAACACCGCCTAAACCTACAACCTAACTTGTTGTTCGTACTTGGAGAAATCATAGAAATTTCTTGCACCACCTGTTGCACCCACCGAGCCCCGGCCTTCCCGGGGCTTTTTTATTCAACACAAGGAGGCTCTGATGGAAACGAACTACTTCACCAAGTTGAATCAGATCAATGTCTCGGAACACATCGAGAAGAAAGGCGCATTTTCCTACTTGTCTTGGCCGTTTGCCGTCGCACAACTGCGGCAGGCTGATCCCACCGCGACGTGGGAGGTCCGCCGCTTTGACGGCATGCCCTACCAGAAGACCGAGGCCGGCCACTTCGTCGAGGTGGCGGTGACAGTCCAGAGCGTAACCCTGTCGCAAATTCACCCGGTGCTGGACGCCAGAAACCAGCCAATCCTGGAGCCCTCGTCCTTCGACATAAACACTTCGATCCAGAGGTGCTTGGTCAAGGCCATCGCCCTGCATGGCCTCGGGCTTTACATCTATGCCGGCGAGGATCTACCCGAGTGCGACAAGGCCCCTCAGGAACCCGCCGGAGCGCCCAAGGCGCCTGTCACGACGCACCCCACGGCGTCCTTGGTCACTGCCGCCCAGGTTCGCTTTATCGAGAGCCTGATCAAGGAAACCGGGGAGGATCTGGCCAAGGTCCTGGCCTACTTCAACGTTGAGTCCCTGTCCCAACTGACCAAGCTGCAGGCGAGCCGGGCCATCACGTCACTTCAGAAAAACCGGGAGGCCGCATGAGCGCCATTCTCAAGCTCGTGCAGGGCACCCCGGCGTGGCATGAGCACCGCGCCAAGTCCCGCAATGCCTCGGAGACGCCGGCTGTGCTCGGCGTATCTCCTTGGCAGACGCCCGCGGAGGTGGAGCTGGTGGAGATGGTGGAGGCAAAACAGGTTTTCTTGCAGAAATTGAATTGTCGGTCTTTCTAAAGATGTAGAAAAACCTCGATCTGGCTCCACTACCTCCACCAGCTCCACTGTTGCTGTGCTGGCATCTCGTCAGTGGAAACTGGGGTTTTGATCTGGCTTGATCCGTATTCCTTGATAGATGGCGATGTTTTTTTACCAGCCCGGTCGTCGAGCGACTCACTAGCACCTTCCCCTTCGTCGACTTCAGGATCTGTTTTCGGAATTTGCCCATCGAGAAGCTCGCGCATCACGGCTATGCGCAGTAGCGCAGCGAAGAAGCACCCCCTACCGCGGCGCTAAGCGCGCGGCTTCGGCACGAACCATCCAACGATTCTCTGCGTTGTGCGACTTGCGAGCGCGCGAAACCGCGTTCGCGCGCTCGCAGACGACGAAAAAAGGGGTATTTCTACAGCCTCAACGGGTACCAACTACACGCTCGGGCACACCCCAAAGCCGCGCCCAGTCAGAACTGGACAGAGTGGTAAGGTTGTCTACAAAGTCGCCCCAACCCGTTCATTCCGGCCGATTCCGCCAGAAGGCGCGAAATGCCGAACAGAAATACTCAATAAGAAAGCCACTGAATAAGTGGCAAAACGACTCGCCACTCTTTTAGTAGTGACCCTTCAATCCCGCTTCCCTAACAGCCTTCGAGTACTTGAGTACGTCATTGCGGAGGTAATCAGAGAACTGTTCAAGCGTCGTCGGCCGGGGCGCGAAGCCCTGCGCTAAAAGCTTATGCGTGAAATCGGGATCTGCGAGCGCCTTCAGTACGCTTGTATTAAGCGTCTCTTGAATCGCACGCGGAGTTCTAGCCGGTGCGAGAACGCCGTTCACGGTTTCGGTCTCGAATTCTCGGATCCCCTGCTCGTCTATCGTCGGAAGATCGGGTAAAGCGGCATACCGCTTAAGCGATGCCACACCCAACATACGTATCTTTCCCAAATGAACGAACTGCTGAATAATTCCATAGACCGAGAAACCAAACTCCACGTGTCCCGCAACGATATCGGCCATCGCTTGCGCGCCACCACGATACGGTACATTAGTGGTCTTGATGCCAGTTGCTTTGTCGAACAGAATGCCAGCGAGATGCTGCGGTCCCCCACCGGCCGAACCGTAATTAAGTTGCCCCGGTCTTGCTTTCGCTAACGCAATGAACTCCTTGACGTTAGTCACTTGCAAGGAAGGGTGCACGACAAGAACTAGCGGAGATTGCCCTACTAGGCTGATCGGCGCGAAATCGCGCAATAGATCATAGGGGGGCTTTATTTGAATTGCACTGTTGATGACTTGAGCAGTTACGCCGCTCATCAACAATGTATACCCGTCTGCAGGAGCCCTAGCCACCATCACAGCAGCCAAATCGCCGTTCGCGCCAGGACGGTTATCGACAAGAACCTCGTAGCCCGACAGCTTATTCAAACGTTCTGCGAGAAGGCGCGCTGAGATGTCGACGCCCCCCCCTGCGGCAAACGGAACTATGAAACGTATGGGTTTGGTTGGATAGGCTTGCGCTAAGATACCACTCGGCAGCAACCCCGCCACTATCAGCACAACGATCGACATTGGAAGCGTCATATCATCCTCCGTCCCTTACCCCTCGGAAAGCTCCAAAGGCTAGCCTAATTGTCCACCCAGAAGTTGCGTCGCGCCGATGATGCGAACAAGGAAATATCAACACCGCAAACCTTCTCACGTAAGCTCCATCTCGTCTGCATGCTTATCTTGCTCCGCAGGTATTTTTGCGATGGGTTCTAGGGCGTGTTTACAATCAGGCGAGCCAGACGAACGTGCATACGACATTGAGCATGGAGAAGTAGTTTCGCGCCAGCTTCTCGTAACGAGTGGCGATGCACCGGAATTGCTTGATGCGGTTGAAGAAGCGTTCCACCAGATTGCGGTCTTTATACAAATGTCGGTCATATGCTTTCTGTTCGGTACGGTTGCTGCCCGGCGGGATCACCGCCTGAGCGCCCGCGGCATGGATGCGCGCCACCAGCGCATCAGCATCGTATCCCTTGTCGCCAATGACCGCCTCGGTGCTTAGGCCCTCGATCAGGGCGTTGGCCTGTATGATATTGATATCGGCCACTTCGCCTCCCGTCAATCACCAGCGCAACGGATTGCCCAGCGCATCGACCATAGCATGAATCTTGGTGCTCAGTCCTCCGCGCGAGCGCCTGCGGCCCGTGTTTTTTTGGGCGCCCGCGGCATGCTGGTGGGCGCGCACGATGGTGCTATCAATGAACAGCGCCTCCAAGTCCCGATCATTGCTCACCGCCTTGATCAGTCTTTGCCAGACACCCTTCTTGCCCCAGCGTGAGAAGCGCGTATACGTGTTGTGCCAGTTGCCCAGTTGCGGCGGCAAATCTCGCCTCGGCGAGCCGGTGCGTGCAACCCACAGCACCGCTTCCAAAACAGCCGGTTGTCCTTCGCAGTGGCGCCGGGATCGGCCGCTTTGCCCGGCAATATTCGCATCTGGTCTCCCCCAAGAAAGACCAGAATGTACCGAGATAAGAGGTCTTGTCAATAGGTGTGTAAAAAGATTCAGGCGGCTTTCCTTGTCGGCTCGATCCTCGTGCGCACAGCAATTCCGTCCTTGAACAGTTTTCCATCGTAGACATCGCGCATCAGACGCGGTGCGTTGAGCGCGCGCCACGATTTCTCGGCGACCCCGAGCAGCTTCCAGATCATCGCCTCGGCGTTCTCGACCTTCTTGAAGCGGCGCGAGGCGTCGGTTCGCAGGCGCACCGCGTTGAAAGGCGACTCCACGATATTGGTGGTGCGCAGGTGAATCCAGTGCGCCTGCGGGTAGTCGAAGAACGTTACCAGCCGCTCCCAGTCCCGGGTGAGCGTCGCGCAGGCCTTGGGGTCGGTCTTCTTGAATCGCAGGATGAACTCGTCGCGTTTGCGCTCGCACGCCGAGCGGCTCTCGGCATACATCATCGCGCTCAGCCGCTCGGCGGCCTCGGGCTGCGCCTTCTTCGCCAGCGCGTTCAACACGTTCACGATCTTGTGGTTCCAGCAGCGCTGCTCATCGCCCGCCGGATGGAGCTCCCCGAGCGCCGCCCAGATGCCCAGGTGCCCGTCGGCCACCGTCAGGCGCGGGAACTTCAGCCCCCGCGCCTTGAGATCGCGCAACACCGAGAGCCAGGACTCCTTACTCTCGCGCTCGCCCGCCTCACAGGCCAACAGCACCTTCTCCCCGCTCGCGCTCGCCCCGACGATCACCAGCAGCGCCGCCTTACGATCCGCGAGCCCCGCTTTCACATACAAGCCGTCAGCCCACCAGTACACCAACTCCAACTCCGACAGATCGACGCGCCTCCAGCCCTCGTACTCAGCCTGCCAGGCGCCCTTGAGCCGACCCAGCGATGCCGCCGACAGCGGCGCACCCTCGCCCAAGAGCCCGCGCAGCGCCAGCTCAAAGTCCCCGCTCGAGAGCCCATGCAGATAAAGCTGCGGCAGCATCGCCCCGAGTTCCACCGTACGGCGCTTGAACAAGGGCAGCACCCGGCTCTCAAAGCGCTCGGCCAGATTGCGCATCCGGGGCCGGCGCACCGTGATCGTGCCCGCGGTGAGCGCAACTCGCCTGGGCTTGCCATATCCATTGCGGTAGCCCACACGCGCCGGCGCGTCCGCCGCCTGGCGTCGCGACTTGCCGCGGCCCAGAAATTCCGTCACCTCCGCCTCCAGCAAATCCTGCAGCCAGACCTGAATGCGGCTTCGCGCATGCGCCTCCATCGTCTCGTAGCAAACCCTTGACGCAGACTCCGTACTCGTGATCTTCTCTTTCATGGGTGGCGTCTCCTTTCACCCCGGCGCTAACCGGGCGTTGGTTGAAGTCAAGCTTCCAACCGAAAGGCTACGCCGCCTTCCTCATTTACACACTTTTTAATCGTACCTCAGGGGTGGTAATGACAGTTACTCCAACTGAGGGGATGATTGATTGGTTTCCTAAAGCGGCACGCATTGGCCGTGAAACCGACGATTCAACAGGTTCAGTTAATGAGCCAGAAAAGACGCTAGCTGGTTTTTGTAAGCGGGGCACTTCTCGTGATGCTTCGGGGATAAACAAACGGGAAAGACGAAACATGAACGAACTACACTATCCAGGTTACTAGAAAGAGAAGAGGCCCTCATGTCTGTTGTGCATGAATTTATGAATACCGACGTGGAAACCTGTCGCCACGGTATACATCGTGAATGACGTCCCAGCTTGCGAGATGCCGCCGGCAATCGGTCAGCGCGGCGTCTAATTCGCTTTCTGGATCAGGGCCAGCCCAGCCACTTGCACAGCGTGCGGCCCATGATCCACTCGAGGTCGTTCGCCGAAAGCCACTTCATCACCTCGGTGAACAAAGTCACACACTCGCGATAGGTCCCGCGCAAGCGGGACAAATCGCTGCCCCACATCATACGCTGCGGGCCGAAGGCGTCGTAGACGCGCCGGACGTGCGTGTGCAGGTTGCGATAGGGATAGGGCGCGTCGGTGTAACAGTGGCGAGAAACCAGGGTCAGCCCCCGGTTTCCCTAGGCGGTCTGCCGGTACCAGCGCGCGGGCCGCTTCTCGGCGAACGAGGCGAGACCTTCCGCGGCTTCCTGCGACTGGCGCTTGGCGGCGTGCTGCGAGACCAGGCGGTCGAAAGTCTCGTCGCTCATCTTTCCCCACGCGCACTCGAGCGCGGCAGCCTTGGTCTGCACGTTCGCGTCGGGCGCGTTTTGCAGGAGGCTGTCCACCACGCGCGCGCCCGCGGCTTCGAGGTCGCCGAGCGGCACGACCTCGTGCACGAGGCCGATGCGGCGCGCCTCGTGCGCGTCAAAGCGCTCGCCGGTCTGCGCGTAGCGCCTGACCTGCCGCACGCCGATCGCGTCGGCGAGCTGCGGGATGATGATGCTCGCGATCAGCCCCCAGCGCGTCTCGGCGATCGAGAAGACGGCGTTGTCCGCCGCGATCACGACGTCGCACGCGGCGACGATCCCCGTCCCGCCGCCGAAGCAGGCGCCTTGCACCAGCGCGACGGTCGGCACCGGCAGCTCGTTCAGCCGCCGCACCGCGCTCGCGGTATCGCGCGAGGCGGCGAGGTTGTCTTCGGCCGTGTGCGCCGTGAGCGCCCGTATCCACTTCAAGTCCGCGCCCGCCTGGAAGTGCTTGCCCGCGCCGCGCAGCACGACGGCGCGCAGGCTTGCCTCCTTGGCGAGGGCGTCCATCGCCGAGAGCACGCCGGCGATGAACTCGTCGTTGTAAGCGTTATTGACCTCGGGGCGGTTGAAGGTGATGGTGGCGACGCCGCGGGGGTCGAGTTGCCAGAAGACGGGGGAGGAGGACATGAGGCGCTCCGCGTAAGGATGACGGCCCGCGCAAGCGCCGAGGCTGTCGCCTTTGCGCGGGAGAATATTCATGAGACATACTAAGAGTGCCTAACATAATGAAACACGTGATGCGCTGTCACGATTTTGGCTCAGGGCGCGAAGCGACCCGCAGTGAATATCGCGAATATTCACAAGGGGAGCGACAAAGCCATGGGCCAAAATTCGTGCCAGCCCAAAGGGTTGCGGCCACAATCGGCGGCGCGCCGAAGCGTGGAGCAGGGATCGGCGCAACGTGGAGCAGGGACCCGTTTACGGGATGCGACCGTGGAGCCGATCATAGGCGCGTCGCTTTCGATGCCGATCCTTGCGCGTCTCCGGGGTCAGATCCCAAAGGGACCCTCTTCCGCCCTGCGACGCGCCCGCTTGCGGGGATGCGACCGCGTAGGCGTGCACGAGTCCCGCGTATGATGGCGCGCTCCTGTCCCGCTGCGGGGTCGCATCCAACGATGAAGCTGTTGGAACCTGCTCCGCCCTACGCGGGACACTTTGTCGGGCGTCTTGCTCATATTCGCGATATGAGCTGCGCCGCCCTTCGCGTCATCCCCGATTCTGGCTCGCAACGCACACGCGCTTCATTATGTTAGGCACTCTTAGGGCCGACTTGATGCAGATCAAATTCCGGCCTCCCCGCTTTCCCTACCATCGCCGCATGGGTGACAGCAACTCCAGGGATCGGACCCCCGGCATGCCGGGCACGGCGGCCGGCGCAGCGCCATGACAGCCGCAGAACTCGCTTCGGCTGCGCTGGCGGCGCAGGTTCCTGCGACCTGCTTCCATTGCGGGCTGCCGCTCGCGGGCGTGAGTTACCCGGTCAGCATCGACGACAAGCTGCGGGAGACCTGCTGCCGCGGCTGTCAGGCGGTGGCGCAGACCATCGTCGACAACGGCCTTGCATCGTACTACCGCCATCGCTCGGCGCCCGCGGCGCGGCGCGAGACAGCGCCTGATCTTCCGGCCCGGCTCAAGCTCTACGACCTGCCCGAAGTGCAGCGGGGATTCGTGCGCGACACCGGGCCGCACGAGAAGGAAGCCACGTTGTTGCTGGAAGGCATCACGTGCGCCGCCTGCGTGTGGCTGATCGAGCAGCGCCTTGCCGCGCTCGAAGGGGTGCGGGGCGTGGAGATCAACTACGGCGCGCGCCGCGCGCGCGTGCGCTGGGACGAGCGCCGCGCGCGATTGAGCACGATCCTGCGCGCGGTCGCCGATCTCGGTTACGGCGCGCAAGCCTACGACGGCGCGCGTTCCGATACCGCGCTGCGGACCGAGCGGCGCAACCTCCTGTGGCGTCTGTTCGTCGCCGGTTTCGGGATGATGCAGGTGATGATGTACGCGGTTCCCGCGTATCTCGCGGACGGCGACATGGGCGCAGACATCGCCCGGTTGATGCGGCTGGCGAGCCTCGCGCTCACCGCCCCGGTGATGCTGTGGTCGGCCGTGCCGTTCTACGCCGGGGCCTGGCGTGACCTCAAGAGTGGAAGCGTCGGCATGGACGTGCCGGTTGCGCTCGGCATTGTCGCGGCATTTGCTGCCAGCGTGTATGCGACATTCACCGGGGCGGGAGAAGTCTATTTCGACTCGGTGACGATGTTCGTGTTTCTGCTGTTGGGCGCGCGCTATGTCGAGATGACCACACGCGAGAAGGCAGTGCGCTCGCAGGAGCGGTTGGCGAAATTGACACCCGCGTTCGCCGAACGCCTCGACCGCTATCCCGGGCCGATGCACCGGGAAGAGGTTCCCGTGGCGCTCCTCAAGCCCGGCGATCATGTCGCCCTGCGGCCGGGTGCGGCCATCCCTGCCGACGGCACACTGGTCGAAGGAGAAGGCGCTGCCGACGAGTCGCTCCTCACCGGCGAAATGCGGCCGGTCGCGAAACGGCCGGGCGATCGATTGATCGGGGGCGCGGTGAACCTGCATGGCCCGCTCACCATGCGCGTCGAGCGGGTGGGGCAGGAGACCGTGCTCGCGGGCATCGTCCGGCTGATGGACCGCGCTCAGAGCGAAAAACCCGTAATCGCCCAGATGGCGGACAAGGCGGCGCGCTGGTTCATCGCTGCGCTGCTCGTGTTGACCGCGATCACGGCGGCGGCATGGTATGCCATCGATCCGGCCCGTGCGTTGTGGATCGCGGTGGCGCTGCTGGTGGTGACCTGTCCCTGTGCGCTCTCGCTCGCCACGCCCGCGGCGCTTTCCGCGGGCAGCGGCGCGCTGCATTGCCTGGGTGTCCTGGTGACGCGCGGCCACGCGCTGGAAACGCTGGGTGCGGCGACGCACTTCGTCTTCGACAAGACCGGCACGCTGACACAGGGCAAAATGGCGCTGATCGGCGTGATCCCGCTCGCAACCGAACGGCGGGAACGCTGTCTCGCGCTCGCTGCGCAGCTGGAAGCGTGCTCCGAACACCCCATCGGCCGCGCCATCATCGCTGCGGCATGCGTCACGGACTTGGCCCCGGCGATTGCCGTGCGCAACGTTCCCGGCCGCGGATTGGAAGCGGATATCGAGGGGCGGCATCTGCGTATCGGCACGCCCGCATTCGTGGCCGAACTCAACGGCCAGCCGCTGCCTGACGAACTGCTGTTCGTGAGCGACGAGGTCACCACCGTGGCGCTCGGCGACCGGCAGGGGTTCATCGCGCTTTTTACGTTCGGCGATCCGCTGCGCGTGCATGCCCGGCTCGTGGTCCATGAACTTCAAGCGCTGGGGAAAACAGTATGCGTGCTCTCGGGTGACCGGCGCGCCAGCGTCGAACATGTCGCGCGCGCGCTTGGCATCGAAGTGGCGCGCAGCGAGGCCACCCCGCAGGACAAGCTCGAGTTCGTGCGCGCCCTCCAGGCACAGGGGGCCGTGGTGGCCATGATCGGCGACGGCGTCAATGACGCGCCGGTACTGGCGCAGGCGCAGGTGTCGGCCGCGCTTGCCGGCGGCACGCACCTCGCGCAAGTCAGTGCCGACATGGTGCTCATGTCGGAGCGGCTCGACGCGCTGATCGTGGCCGTGCGCATCGCGCGCCGCACGCGGCGCGTGATTCGCCAGAATCTCGCCTCGGCCATCGCCTACAACGCGATCGCGCTGCCGCTCGCGGCGCTCGGATACGTGACGCCGCTCCTCGCCGCAATCGGCATGTCGCTGTCCTCGCTCGCGGTGGTGGGCAATGCGGCGCGCCTGCTGCGGCTGGCGCCTGCAGCCGTTACGGGCGGGGCCACCCGCCCGGCGGCGGGTGCCAGCGCTAATTCGTGAAAATTCAAGCGCCTGCACCCTCAAGCCAAAAGCTTGATCTGCATCAAAACCCGCATTCGAAGTCTCTGGGACATTACCGTTGTGTGACTCGTCAAGGCAACGCGAAAGATGGAAATCCTGTATCTGCTGATCCCGTTGAGCGTCGGACTCGCATTCGCGATTGGCGCCGTCTTCTGGTGGGCGGTGAGCAGTGGCCAGTTCGACGATCTCGAAGGTCCGGCGCAGCGCGTGGTGATGGATGACGACGCGCCGCTGCGGAGTCGCGGGCGTATCGATGAACAGGGAACCCCTAGTGACTGCCTATGATGTGGCGGTGGCGACGATCACGCAGGAGCATCATGCGCTCGGTGTCGTGATGGAGATGTTGCAGCGCCTGCTGGTCGATATCGGGAAGCAACACGCGGAGGCGGACTTCGCCCTGCTCGCCGCGGCGCTCTACTACATCGATGACTTTCCCGAACGTTGTCATCATCCCAAGGAAGACGAGCATCTGTTCAAGACGTTGCGAAGCCGCACGAGTGCGTTCGATGCGGCGCTCGACGATCTCCAGGCCGAGCATGTTCGCAGCGCCCAGATGAACGGCTACCTGCAGCGCGCGCTGGTCCATTACCAGGGGGGCGCACCGGAAGGTTACCAGCGGTTCAAGAACGCGGTCGACGCCTATGCCGGCATGTTGCGCGATCACATGCGCAAGGAAGAGGAGTTGCTCGCGCAGGCGCGCGACCGCCTTATCGAACAAGACTGGCAGGAGATCGCGGCTGCCTTCGACGCGAATGACGATCCATTATTCGGCGCCAACCGCCGCGAGGAATTCCGCAAGCTTTATCTGCGCATCGTCAACCAGTTGCCGCGCAAGATGAGATTGCAGCTGCAACGCCACGAACGCGAACAATAAGTTTGTTCTCGATTGGGGGTCACCCGCCCGCCGGCGATTGATTTAGATCAAGTCGCGCGGGCACGACCGCGGCTAGAGTTCGAGCGTTAATCAACGGAGCGTCCCGCGATGGGTTCACATACAAGAAGACAATGGTCGGTGCTTGCGAGCAGCACGTTCGCGTTCACCGTATGTTTCGCGATCTGGATGATGTTCGCGGTGATCGGCATCCCGATCAAGAAGACGCTCGACCTGAACGAGACCCAGTTCGGGCTGCTGGCGGCGACGCCGGTGCTCACCGGGTCGCTCATCCGGCTGCCGCTCGGCATGTGGACCGACAAGTATGGCGGGCGCATGGTGTACTTCATCCTCATGCTCTCGACCGTGGTGCCGATCTGGCTGATCGGCGAGGCGACCCAATACTGGCAGTTCCTCGTGCTCGGGCTATTCGTGGGTCTCGCCGGCGGCTCCTTCTCGGTCGGCATCGCCTACGTGGCGCGCTGGTTCCCCAAGTCGCGCCAGGGCATGGCGATGGGCGTGTTCGGCGCCGGCAATTCCGGCGCGGCGGTGACCAAGTTCGTGGCGCCGGCACTCGTGCTCGCGTTTGGCTGGGCGATGGTACCCAAGGTCTATGCCGCGGCCATGCTCGTCACCGCGCTCCTCTTCTGGTTCTTTTCGTATCACGATAAAACGCACGTGGTGCCGGGAAGCGTGAGCATGAGGGACCAGCTCCAGGCGCTCAAGGACCCGATCGTGTGGAAGCTCTGCCAGTATTACTCGATCGTGTTCGGCGGCTACGTCGCGCTCTCGCTGTGGATGACCAAGTACTACATCACCGAGTACGGGTTCGACCTTCGGATCGCGGCGCTGCTCGCGGCATGTTTCTCGCTGCCGGGCGGGGTGCTGCGCGCGATCGGCGGCTGGATTTCCGACCGCTACGGCGCGCACCCGGTCACCTGGTGGGTGATGCTGATCTCGTGGGTGTGCCTGTTCTTCCTGTCGTATCCGCAGACCGATCTCATCATCAAGACGGCGAAGGGCGATGTCATGATGCATATCGGGCTCAACGCGTGGGCGTTCACGGTGTTGATGTTCGTGATGGGCGTGGCCTGGGCGGTGGGCAAGGCCTCGGTGTTCAAGTACATCTCGGACGACTACTCGCACAACATCGGCGTCATTTCCGGCATCGTCGGCCTCGCCGGCGGCATGGGCGGCTTCCTGCTGCCGGTCATGTTCGGCGCGCTGGTCGACATCACCGGCGTCAACAGCACCGTCTTCATGCTGATGTGGGGCATCACGCTGGTGTCGCTGTTGTGGATGTACTGGACGGAAATCGTGCCGGCGCGCGCCGCCCGCGGCGAATTGGCCATGGCGCCGGGCCTCACGCAACGCGCGTAACTATCGCATTCAACCTTTAAGGAGTAATCATGGGTCCCCAAGCCATAGCCACCCGACCGAAACTTGGTTGCGTGCTCGACATCTGGACGCCGGAAGACAAGGCGTTCTGGGAACGCGAGGGCAAGGCGATCGCCAACATCAACCTCGGCATCTCGATTCCGGCGCTGCTCCTGTCGTTCGCCGTGTGGATGGTATGGAGCGTGGTGGTGGTGAATCTCCCCAGCATCGGCTTCAAGTTCACGACCAATCAGCTGTTCTGGCTGGCGGCGCTGCCGGCGCTGTGCGGCGCAACGCTGAGGATCTTCTACTCGTTCATGGTGCCGATCTTCGGCGGCAGGAAGTGGACCGCGGTGTCGACGGCGTCGCTGCTCCTGCCCGCCCTCGGCATCGGGTTTGCCGTGCAGGACCCGACGACGAGTTATGCGACGATGGTGATGCTGGCACTGCTCTGCGGTTTCGGCGGCGGCAATTTCGCCTCCAGCATGGCCAACATCAGCTTCTTCTTTCCCAAGGAGCGCAAGGGTTCGGCGCTGGGGCTCAACGCCGGTCTCGGCAATCTCGGCGTCTCGGTGGTCCAGTTCGTGGTGCCGCTGGTGATCACGGCGGGAGTATTCGGCGCGCTCGGCGGTGAACCTCAGAGCTGGGTCAAGGGCGGCGAAACGAGGCAGATGTGGCTGCAGAACGCCGGATTCATCTGGGTTCCCTTCATTCTTCTCTCAACCCTGGCGGCATGGTTCGGCATGAACGACATCGCCAGCGCGAAAGCGTCGTTTTCGGAGCAGGCGGTCGTTTTCAAGCGCAAGCACAACTGGATCATGTGCTGGCTCTACCTCGGAACCTTCGGTTCGTTCATCGGCTATTCGGCGGGCTTCCCGCTGCTCATCAAGTCGCAGTTTCCGGAAGTGAACGCCCTTGCCTATGCCTTCCTCGGCCCGCTGGTGGGCGCGGTCATCCGGCCGTTCGGCGGGTGGCTTTCCGACAAGATCGGCGGGGCGCCGGTCACATTCTGGAACTTCATCGCGATGGCGCTGGCCGTCGGCGGCGTGCTCTATTTTCTTCCGTCCGGCCCCTCGGGCGGAAACTTCTACGGCTTCCTGGCGATGTTCATGCTGCTCTTCTTCACCTCCGGCGTCGGCAACGGCTCGACCTTCCGCATGATCCCGATCATCTTTCTCACCGAACGCATGCGTGAGGCCAGGGGAAAAGACGAAGCGGCCATGGCCCAGGCCCAGCGGGACGCGAACAAGGAAGCCGCGGCGGTGCTGGGTTTCAGCTCCGCCATCGGCGCCTACGGTGGCTTCTTCATCCCGAAAAGCTACGGCACCTCGATCGCCACCACCGGCGGGCCGGAAGCCGCGCTCTATGTGTTCATCGCGTTCTATATCACCTGCATCGCGATGACCTGGTGGTATTACTCGCGCAAGAACGCGCCGATGCCATGCTGAACGCCAGGATTGAGGATCCAGGATCGAGGATCGCAGCCCGGAAGGAGCGAAGCGCATTCCGGGAATCCGTTTTTTTTGGAGGGCCTTCGTTCCCGCTTTTTATGGGGGGCCTTCGTTCCCGCTTTTTCTGGGGGCCTTCGTTCCCGCTTCTCCCGGCCCCGGATTTCATTTCATTCCATCCGGGCTACGTTCATTGATCCAAATCAAACGGGACGGCGCGACGCTCACTAAGATACGAGCCTATTTCAGGCCGGGCGCACAGCGCTCGGCAGTGACGAGGAAAACCTGATGAGCCATTTTCTTGATCGCCTGACTTTTTTCACCCGCGAAAAGGAAGCGTTTGCCGGCGGCCACGGTGAAACGCGGATCGAAGATCGCACCTGGGAGGACGGGTATCGCAAGCGCTGGCAGCACGACAAGATCGTGCGTTCAACACACGGCACCAACTGCACCGGCTCGTGCAGCTGGAAGATCTACGTCAAGGGCGGGATCGTGACCTGGGAAACGCAGCAGACCGATTACCCGCGCACACGCGCCGACATGCCGAATCACGAGCCGCGCGGCTGCTCGCGCGGCGCTTCGTATTCGTGGTACCTCTACAGCGGCAACCGGCTCAAGTACCCGATGGTGCGCGGGCGGCTGCTCAAGCTGTGGCGCGCGGCGCGTCAGACGATGGCGCCGGTCGAAGCCTGGGCATCGATCGTCGAGGATCCCGCGAAGCTCAAGTCCTATCACGTCGTGAGGGGTATGGGCGGGTTTGTGCGCTCCTCGTGGGACGAAGTGAACGAAATCGTCGCCGCGGCGAACGTCTATACCGTGAAGCAATACGGGCCCGACCGGGTGATCGGCTTCTCGCCGATTCCCGCGATGTCGATGGTGTCGTACGCGGCGGGCAGCCGCTACCTGTCGCTGATCGGCGGCGTGTGCATGAGTTTCTACGATTGGTACTGCGACCTGCCACCCGCTTCCCCGCAGACCTGGGGCGAGCAGACCGACGTGCCGGAATCCGCCGACTGGTACAACTCGACCTACCTCATCGCCTGGGGCTCGAACGTTCCGCAGACGCGGACGCCGGATGCCCACTTCTTCACCGAAGTGCGTTACAAGGGCGCGAAAACCGTGGCGGTTACGCCCGATTATTCCGAAGTGGCGAAGCTCTGCGATCTGTGGCTGCATCCGAAGCAGGGCACGGACGCCGCGCTCGCGCTCGCGATGGGGCACGTGATCCTGAAGGAGTTCCACCTGGCCGGCAAGAGCGCCTATTTCGAGGACTACTGCCGGCGCTACGCCGACATGCCGATGCTGGTGCGGCTCGTGAAGCGCGGCGAGGCCTATGTTCCCGAGCGCCTCCTGCGCGTCTCGGACTTCGCGGATCAACTGGGCGAGAGCAACAACCCCGAATGGAAGACGGTAGCCTTCGACGAAGCGAGCGGCAAGGCCGTCGCGCCGCGCGGCTCGATCGGTTACCGCTGGGGGGAGAAGGGCAAGTGGAACCTGGAAGAGAAAGCGGGCCAGGCGGGTGAGGCGACCCGGCTTCAACTCTCCCTTGTCGGCACACAAGATGAGGTCGTAACGGCCGCATTCCCGTATTTCGGCGCGCGCGAGCACGAACACTTCACCGCGAGCAAGCACGACGAAATCCTCACGCGCAACATCGCAGCAAAGCGGCTTCAACTCAAAGACGGCGAGTGCCTGGTCGCCACGGTGTTCGATCTCTTCGTGGCCAACTATGGCCTCGATCGCGGTCTGGGCGGCCCCAACGTCGCCAAGTCCTATGACGACGACGTCCCCTATACGCCGGCGTGGCAGGAGAAAATCACCGGCGTCAAGCGCGATCTCGTCATCAAGGTCGCGCGCGAGTTCGCCGACAACGCCGACAAGACGCACGGCAAATCGATGGTGATCATCGGCGCGGCGATGAATCACTGGTATCACATGGACATGAACTACCGCTCCATCATCAACATGCTGGTGATGTGCGGCTGCGTCGGCCAGTCGGGCGGCGGCTGGGCGCACTACGTCGGGCAGGAAAAACTGCGGCCGCAGATCGGCTGGACCGCGCTTGCCTTCGCGCTTGACTGGGCCCGCCCGCCGCGCCAGATGAATTCGACCTCGTTTTTCTACGCGCACACCGACCAGTGGCGCTACGAGCAGTTGAGGGTGTCGGAGATCCTGTCGCCGCTGGCGCGCGCCGAGGACTACTCGGGGAGCCTCATCGATTTCAACGTGCGTGCCGAGCGCATGGGCTGGCTGCCATCGGCGCCGCAGCTTGCGGCGAACTCGCTGCAGCTCACCCGGGACGCCGCTGCAGCCGGCATGGATCCCAAGGACTACGCCGTGCAGCAGCTCAAAGCGGGCGCGCTGAAATTTTCATGCGAAGATCCGGACAATCCGGTGAACTATCCGCGGAACATGTTCGTATGGCGTTCCAACCTCCTGGGGTCCTCCGGCAAGGGACACGAGTACTTCCTGAAGCACCTGCTCGGCACCCAGCACGGCGTTCAGGGCAAGGATCTGGGCGCGATGGGCGGCGAAAAGCCGCAGGACGTGGTATGGCGCGACCCGGTGCCGGAGGGCAAACTCGATCTGCTGGTCACCATCGATTTTCGCATGTCGACGACCTGTCTTTATTCCGACATCGTGCTGCCGACCGCAACCTGGTACGAGAAGAACGACCTCAACACTTCCGACATGCATCCGTTCATTCATCCGCTGTCGGCGGCGATCGATCCGGTGTGGCAGGCGCGCAGCGACTGGGAAATCTACAAGGCCTTCGCGAAGAAATTCTCCGAACTTGCGCCGGGGCATCTGGGTGTGGAGAAAGACCTCGTGCTCGTGCCGACGCTGCACGATACGCCAAGCGAGCTCGCGCAGCCGTTCGAGGTCAAGGACTGGAAAAAGGGTCAATGCGATCTCGTGCCGGGCAAGACCGGGCCGCAGATGATCGTCGTCGAGCGCGACTACCCGAACGTCTACAAGCGCTTCACCGCGCTGGGGCCGCTCATGAGCAAGGTCGGCAACGGCGGCAAGGGCATCGCGTGGAAGACCGAAGAGGAAGTCAAGCTCCTCGGCGAGCTCAACTACACGGTCACCGAGCCGGGGTCGACGCACGGGCTGCCGAAGATCGAGACCGACATCGACGCGGCGGAAGTGATTCTTGCGCTCGCGCCGGAGACGAACGGGGCGGTCGCCGTCAAGGCCTGGGCGGCGCTTTCTGAATTTACCGGCCGCGATCATGCTCACCTCGCGTTACCGCGCGAGGACGACAAGATCCGCTTCCGCGATCTGCAGGCGCAGCCGCGCAAGATCATCTCTTCGCCCACGTGGAGCGGGCTGGAATCCGAGCATGTTTCGTATAACGCCGGCTACACCAACGTCCACGAGCTGATCCCGTGGCGCACGCTTACCGGCCGCCAGCAGCTCTACCAGGATCACCCGTGGATGCGCGCGTTCGGCGAGGCCCTCTGTGTCTACAAACCGCCGATCGACACCAAGACGGTCACTCCCATGCTCGGCGAGCGCTCGAACGGCAATCCGGAAGTGGTGCTCAATTTCATCACGCCGCACCAGAAGTGGGGTATCCACTCCACCTACACCGACAACCTGCTGATGCTGACGCTCTCGCGCGGCGGGCCGATCGTGTGGATTTCCGAGGTCGACGCGAAGAAGGCCGGCATCGTCGACAACGACTGGGTCGAGGCGTTCAACCTGAACGGCGCGCTCGCCGCGCGTGCGGTGGTGAGCCAGCGCGTGCCGGAAGGCATGATGCTGATGTACCACGCGCAGGAGAAGGTCGTGAACGTGCCGGGGTCGGAAATCACCGGTGCGCGCGGCGGCATTCATAACTCGGTGACCCGCGCGGTAGTGAAACCCACGCACATGATCGGCGGCTACGCCCAGCAGAGCTACGGTTTCAATTACTACGGCACGGTGGGCTCGAACCGCGACGAGTTCGTGATCGTGCGCAAGATGGCGAAGGTCGACTGGCTCGACGGCGCCGCCGAGCCGGCAACAGCATGAAAGGCACTTGCCACAGAGGACACAGAGTTCACAGAGAAAATCAAAGGCCAGGATTATGTTCGCTCTGTGTTCTCTGTGATCTCTGTGGCTGAAGGGTTTTCAGGAGATTTGAAATGAAGGTACGCGCGCAAATCGCGATGGTGTTGAACCTCGACAAGTGCATCGGCTGCCACACGTGTTCGGTCACGTGCAAGAACGTGTGGACCTCGCGCGAAGGCATGGAGTACGCCTGGTTCAACAACGTCGAGACCAAGCCCGGCATCGGTTATCCGAAGGACTGGGAAAACCAGCGGCGCTGGAACGGCGGCTGGCGGCGCCGGAAAAACGGCGCGATCGAGCCGAAGCAGGGCGGCAAGTGGCGCCTGCTCGCCAATATCTTCGCCAACCCCAACCTGCCGGAGATCGACGACTATTACGAGCCGTTTACCTTCGATTACGAACATCTGCACAACGCGCCCGAATCGCAGGCGGCACCCGTGGCGCGCCCGGTATCGCTC
>JACQOK010000063.1 GCA_016202565.1 Betaproteobacteria bacterium
GAACCTGCGGGTTTTCATCCCGCATTCTTCTGATTTCCTCCTGGTAGTTCAGCAGGTCGCCCAGGAACTGGAATATCTCGCCGACCGAGCGGATATAAAGCCGCAGTTCCTGTCTTGGATAATCGTTAGGCTTTGGCGCGGGGCGCGGATCGACGCCGGTAAAGCGGTTGTATATCTCGCAGTAACGGGATGGCTCCTGTAGCGCCGCGATGCCCGGGAAAAATACGCGCAACGGACTTCTCGCGCGCCTGTCCGGGTCTTCCAGCCCGACGTCCACCACCGATTGGGAGCAGGTCCTCCTGTCGGTCGCGGTTTCGCCACCCGCCTCTATCAATTCATACTGTGCGGAAGAGGCGCGTCCGCGCCGAGCGTCGTCGTAGAAACAGAAAGCAATCTTCTGTTCGCTCGATAACGAATAGAGACTGTAGGTCCCGCGGTTTCGGTCCAACACCAGCTGCATTTTCGACTGATCGAGCGCCGCGAATTTCTGCAGGTTCTTGCTATCCTCGGGTGCGCCGGGACTTACGCCTCTGGCGATCAGGCGGCGTTCGCGGTAGCTGTGTGCGAAAAACGTCTGCAGGGTGTTGAAGAGCTTCAGGTAGCGTTCGAAGTCGGATTGCGTATCGCAGCGTAGCGCTTCCACAGCCGCCGGCGGTCCCTTCCTTTGCTTGATGATGTCTATCGCATCTCGCGGCGAATTCATGATCCTGATCGTATTGACGGGACCTTTCTCCGACCGGGTTTCGACAATCTCCACGGCGGAAAAGAAGAGCAGCAGGACAATGCGCCGGTCGAGCCCGCGGTCGAGCCAGTATTTCACGATCTTCGGATCGATGGGTGAGCTTATCCCTGTGATGAAGTCCTTGGAATGGAGATGGTTGAGATCGAAGCTCGGGGTCTTCTGAATGCTCGTGCCCATGGAAACGCTGTCACGTGTCGACGGCGGCGCACGCGAAGCGCCGATGAAATCGAGCCACGAGAAAGAGAATGATTGCTGCATCGACTCGCGCATGAGCGGAATATCGGCGAAATGCAGCGGCGCCTTGTCGCGCGCGCGCAGGAGGTTGAACACCAGCAGCTTGTTGGTGGTTTCCTCGATCACTTCACCGAAGGCCAGCGTGTCGGACTTGATTACGCCGGGCGATATCGCGCAACCACCCAGCCAGACGGACAGACAAAAAGCCAGAATAACGCGACGCATAGTGCTCCTCCCCTTTTCAAGGCTGCGTAGCACAAGCTCTTCCCTCCTGCATGAGGAGGGGTGGCGCGAAGCGCCGGGGTGGTCAAGGATCGCCGTGTTCAATCACCACCGGTCACATCCCCCTCACGCTGCCGCCGCCTGCACTTGCTGCCGGCGGACATCCGCGATCAGCCGTTCCGCCAGGAGCCGCATCAGGTAGAACCCCAATTTCGGATGCTGGTAATAGAGCTGAAAGATCATTTCGTCGGTCATCTCATAGAGTTCGCCGTCGGTTTCGCACACGATGGTCTGCGTGCGCGTCTTGTCCGGAGAGAAAAGGCCGATTTCTCCGATCAACTCTCCTGAGCCGATCGCCCGGCCGATCTCGGCGAGCCGAAGCCTGCCGTTCGCCACGTAAACCAGCTTGTCCGCGACTTCGCCCTTGCGGAATAGGACCTCACCCGCCTTGAACGGACGGCGGTGCATATGGGGCAGCAGCCATTGCGAGACGGGGGACTCGCGGGTGGCGCGCTCGATTTCCTTCGAGAGTCTCTTGATTTCCCAGAGCCGCCGCGCGTTCACCGGCAGCAGGGCTGCGTTCAGGACGATCGAAGGCAGCAGCGACTCGACGAGTCCGTAGGCGATAAAGCAGACGTTGGCGACCAAGGCGAGCACCCGCAGCGGCACCATGCGCTTCATCACGAAGCTGATGAAGCAGAAGCCGACCCCCAGCAGCCCCAGTACGTTCCCCAGATCCATCGACAGCGTCATGGCTCCCTCCAGTGCCGGTCTTTTCTTGCTCGTCCTCCGCAGTGCGCCCCTGCTGCGGGTCAATTTAGGGCGGCCCGCTCTCCGGCTGAAGTGAGAAGTTGACAGACGCACCGTGAATATTCACGATGCGCTCTAAAAATCAGCCGGCTGCAAGAGGCGGAGACGGTCGGCGGGTTAGTATCGCACAAATATGACGGGGACAATCCTCGCCGGCGTAGAATTGCCTTTGGGGGAGGCGCGCATGGATCAGAAGAATGCCGCGGTCTTGACGTATCTCAACGAGGACGAGTTGCGCACCCTTTCCGCGCAGGGGGTCGTCAAGAACTTTCCCAGGAACACCGTCATCGTCAGCGAAGGCGACGAAACCGACTCGCTCTACATCATCATCGCCGGCCGCGTGAAAGTGTTCGTGAGCGACGAGGACGGAAAAGAAATTGTGCTCGGCACGCAGGGACCGGGCGAGTATTTCGGAGAAATGGTGCTGGACGGCGGCCCAAGATCCGCCTCCGTAATGACGCTGGAAGCGTCCCGGTTCGCGGTCATTCCCAAGAACAAGTTCCGGGATTTCCTGCTCAGCCATCCCGGCTTCTCGCTGCACCTCATCGAAAAACTCATCCGCCGCACGCGCGCGCTGACCGAGAGCGTGAAAAGCCTCGCGCTGATGGACGTGTACGGGCGCGTTGCGCGGCTGTTGCTGGAACTGGCAGTACCGGAGAACGGCCGGTTCGTGATCGGGGAAAAGCTCACCCAGCAGGACATCGCCAGCCGCGTCGGCGCCTCGCGCGAGATGATCAGCAGAATTCTCAAAGACCTGACTGCGGGCGGCTACATCAGCGTCGACAAGAGGCGCATCACCATACACCGGACCCCGCCGCGGCACTGGTAGCCCTCACGGTCCCATTTCACTGCCTGGAAAATGTGAATATTCCACAAAATTGAGGCGGGACACTTAACAGCCTAAGCGCTGGGGCGGGCCTACGCTTAAGCCAAAGGGGGAGATCGCATGAAACATAAATCCGGGCATATTTATGCCGGTTTACGTCGTCGCGCGGGCGCAAACGCAGAGCCCCGCTCAACGCGACGGAAATTCCTAATCGCGCTTGGAACGAGCGCGCTGACAGCACCGCTAGCCGCATTCGCCCAGCAACAGGGAAAAGTCTGGCGCATTGGCTTTTTCTACTTCGCCTCGCGTCAATCGGCGCTGGATTCCGGTCGCTACCAATCGTTCTTGCAGGGCATGCGCGAACTAGGTTACGTCGAGGGCAAGACTTTCGTCGTCATAAGCCGTTTCGGGGAGGGGAAGACCGATGCTCTTGCCGGGCTTGCCGCAGACCTGATCAAGGAAAGCCCGAATGTCATCGTGGCGACGGGAACTCCCGTTTACCACGTATTGCAGAAATCGACGAAGACCATTCCTATCGTGATCACCGTTTCACCCGATCCGGTTGGAGACGGCTTAGCCGCAAGCTTCGCGCGGCCCGGAGGAAATTTCACCGGCCTGACCAATTTTCAGCCGGAACTGAATCCGAAGCAGGTGGAGCTCCTGACAGCAAGCGTATCAAAGGTGTCCCGCTTGGCAGTGCTGTCGCATCCGGCCAATTCGACGCACCCCGAACAACTGAAGCTCATCGAGGCCACCGCACACAAAATAGGCATCCAGGTGCTGTCCACGCAGGGCGGCACTCCGGACGATATCGTGCGCAGTTTCGAGGCGATGGCGCGCGACGGCGCACAGGCTCTTCTCATACTGGGCGACGGGTTTTTCCTGCAACAGATCAAGCAACTCGGGGAACTGGCGCTCAAATTTCGGCTGCCTTCCATTGCGCTAAATCTGGAATACCTCGAAGCGGGCGGCTTGATGACCTATGGACCGAACATCACCGACAACTTCCGCCGCGCTGCCGTGTACGTCGACAAGATCCTCAAGGGTGCAAAGCCGGGCGACTTGCCGATCGAGCGCCCCACCACGTTCGAGCTCGGGATCAACATGACAACGGCGAAGGCTCTTGGCGTCACGATACCAAAGGAACTGCTGCTGCGGGCGGACAAGGTGATCGAATGAACCGTAAAGCCGGACACATGCGTGCCGGTTTACGTCGCCGCGTTGGAGCGGACGATGCTCGCCGCTCAACGCGCCGCACATTTCTCGTCGCGCTGGGCTCGAGCATCCTAACGGCGTCGTTCGGTGCATTCGCCCAACAGGTAGGGAAGATCTATCGAATCGGATTCCTTGGAGTCGGCAAGGCTCCGGGCCGCATCGACACACTGCGCGCAGGACTTCGCGACCTCGGCTATGTCGAAGGAAAGAATATCATCATCGAGTACCGCTGGGCCGAGGGAAGCTCCGAGCGGCTGCCTCAATTGGCGGTGGAGCTCGTTCGACTCAACATCGACGTCTTGGTAACCCATTCGACAGGCGGACCGCGAGCGGCCCGGCAGGCTTCCGCGAGCATCCCGATCGTCATGGTCGCTGTCGCCGATGCCGTCGCTACGGGCCTCGTCGAAAGTCTCGCGCGGCCCGGCGGCAACATCACCGGCTCCACGATACTCGGGCCGCAACTCGTTGCGAAACGACTGGAGATGCTGAAGGAAGCACTTCCCCACGTTAGCCGGGTTGCGTTGCTCGTACGTCCCAACATTCCTTCATTGCCGAGTATCCGCAAGGAAATGGAAACGGTCGTGAGGTCAAGGAAGGTGGAAGTGCAGGAATTCGAGGCGCGCCATCCTAAGGATCTTGAAGCTGCTTTCCAAGGAATGGCCCGGAGCCGCATTGAGGCCGTCGTGGTCTCGGAGCATCCTGTGCTCACCGAGAACGCGGGGATCATTGCGAAGCTGGCAATCAATCATCGTCTGCCCCTGGCTGGATACGGCGAATTCACCGAAGCCGGTGGCATGCTCGGCTACGGAGTGAGCTTTCCTGAGCTTTATCGACGCGCGGCCTACTTCGTGGACAAGATCCTGAAGGGCACCAAGCCGGGCGATTTGCCTGTCGAGCAGCCGACGAAGTTCGAGCTGGTCGTCAATGTAAAAACCGCCAAGGCGCTCGGGCTCACGATCCCGCAGTCGATCCTCGTGCGCGCGGACAAGGTGATCGAATGAACCGTAAATCCGGACACGGGCGTGCCGGTTTACGTCGCCGCGTTGGAGCCGACACTGCGTGCCGCTCAACGCGACGTTACAACGACTGCTTCCAGTGTGGGGGCGATTCGCTATTCGCCGCGCTCGGCCACAAGGGGATTCTCCCAACGCAACCCCGCGAACCGGCCAAAATCCCCGTCCGTCGAACAGAGAATCAACCCGTGCTCGATGGCAATCGCAGCAAGGTGTGCATCCGGCACGAGGTTCGCATGTACGCCCGGGCTTGCGAGAAGGTCGCCGAGAATCTCGGCGTGGCGCTCGGTAGGCTGCGGAATCCAGGCTGGTTCGCAACCGAGCCAGGCAAGCACCTGCCGCCACGCGTCAGAGACGACCATGGGCCGCTCGAACACACGCGGATTGGTGGTCACGCGCAGGAACCCCAGGAGGCTCGCCCAGGGCAGTCCGACGGGCGCCGCGCCGTTCAGCCGTTCGTCGAGCCAGCGGCGTGCGCGCTCGTGTTGGGAAAACGAATCGACGCTCGCATAGATGAGCACATTGGCGTCGACCAGGATCACTTGAAGCGCTCGCCTTCCGCGACCGCAAGCACCTCCGCCACATTGTCGACGTTGCCCACGAGGCAGCGCCCGAGCGAAAGCGCGCGGGTGCGGAAAGGCTTGCGCGGCGCCGCGGGTGGCGCAGCCATGCGCGTCAGGCCCTGCCGCAGCGCTTCGTTCACGATCTTCTTGAGGCTCGCCTTGCGCGCCTTGCGCAGGCGCTCCAATGCGATCGCCACGTCCTTGTCGAGCGTAAGGGTCGTTCTCATGCATCAAAGCATAACCAGAGTGATGTCTTGATGTCAATCGAGGGGATCGAATGAGCCGTAAGCCCGGACACTGCCGTGCCGGCTTACATCGCCGCGTTCGAGCCGACACGCCGTGCCGCTCAACGCGACGGAAACCACCTCTTTTTTGTGCATGATGTATGGGCCGACGGTTGCAATGTGAATATTTCACAAAATGACGACGGAGGAGTCGACAGCCGGCGAATCTGACTGCGATTAAGCTGCTGTCATGCAGGCCATGCAGATCGGCCTGTTCAAGGGGGCCGCAGATTGGAGCGGCGTTCAAGTCTCACTTGGGGGAGAGCAACATGAACACACTGCATTCTTCAATGCTTGGAGCAATTCGCACGGCAGTCACGCTTCTAACCGTCACACTGCTCGCCGCGTGTGCTGCGGCGCCGACCGTTCCGCCGGCGGCCCGTTCCGAGCTTGCGCCGACCGGCAAGCTACGCGTCGGGCTGCTGGTGACAAACCCGGTGTACGTCACCAAGGACGGCGAGGCGGCAGCAATACAGGGGATTGCCGTCGATCTTGGCCGCGAACTTGCAAAGCAACTCGGCGTTCCCTTCGAGCCCGTTCGATATAGAAACCTTGCCAAACTGCTCGACGGGGCGAAAGGTGACTGGGACGTGGCGTTTATCGGCTTTGAACCGACACGCGCTGCGTATATGGATTTCACGGCTCCATATATTGAAGTCGGCAACAGTTACCTGGTGCCTGCGGCATCATCCATCCGGAGCGTCGGCGACGCGGACAGAAAGGGCGTCCGCATAGCGGCAACCCCGCGTAGCGCACAGGATGTGTTCCTTTCCCGCAATCTCAAGCAAGCCGAGATAGTTCGTCCGGCGTCTATTGCTGCCGGGCTCGATTTGCTCGCCGCCAGCAAGGTGCACGCCGTCGTGGGAAATCGCGTGACGTTGACTGACTGGGCGTCGAAAAAACCCGGATTGCGTCTGGTCGAGGGCAGCATTTTCAACGTGGGGCAGGCGATCGCGGTGGCCAAGGGCCGGCCGGCCGGCACGGCTTACGCAAAACGGTTCATCGAATACGCGAAAGCGAGTGGTTTGGTGCAGCAGGCCATCGAACGCTCCCGGTTACAGGGATTGAGCGTTGCGGCGGCTTCGGCTTACTGAGGTATTGCACTTGCAGCAATTCTGGATACACGCGAGCAGCGAGAATGCGTGCCGCACAATGCGGCACGCGTTTTTGCTCGCTGTCGCGGGATGGGTGGCATTCGCGGCGGGCGACGCTGCGCTCGCGCAGTCGAAACAGAAACTGGTCGTAATTGGTTGGCTATCGATGGGCTCGAAAGAGGGCGGCGCGCGCAACCTGGCAGCGTTCAGGGAAGGGCTCTCGGCACTGGGCTGGAAGGAAGGGTCGCAGATCGTATTAGAGGCGCGTTGGGCTGACGGCAGCCCCGATCGCCTGCCCGTTCTGGCCGAAGAACTCGTCGCGAAGAAACCGGCGGTAATCGTTGCCGCAACCGGGTCGCGGGCGGTAACCGTCGCAGTCAAGGCGGCGCCCCGGATTCCAGTTGTCCAGGCAAGTGGAGGCGACTTGGTGGCCGCGGGGCTCGCGGCAAGTCTGGCGCGACCGAGCGGGATGGTTACCGGCATCAGCAATATTCCGACCGAGACCAGTGAAAAATACCTCGAGCTGTTGCTCGCGGCGGCGCCGAAGCTGAAACGCGTTGGCTTCCTCATGGATCCTAACGTGCTCAATCCCGCCTTGCAGACGAAAGCTGCGCAGCGAGCTGCGGCACAACATTCCGTTGACGCGCGCTTTGCGCAAGCACCCAAAGCTGAAGACGTCGAGTCGGCCACAGCCGCTCTCGCCAAGCAAGGCGCGGAAGCGCTTATCGTAATGCCGAGTCCGCTCCTGACCCTCGAGCGACGGCGCATCCTCAAGCTCGCATCGACGCACCGCTGGCCGGTTGTTGGAGGCTCGCGCGGCTGGTCCGAGGATGGCGCCTTGCTGAGCTATGGTGTCGACGCCACTGCGAATTACCGCCGCGCTGCATATTACGTCGATCGGATCGTGAAGGGGACGAAACCGGGAGACCTTCCGATCGAGCAGGCGACCCGATTTGAACTGGTGGTGAACGCGAAGACGGCGAAGGTGCTCGGCCTCAGGGTTCCGCAAGAACTGTTGGTGCGTGCCGACAAGGTGATCGAATGAACCGTAAATCCGGATACTGGCGTGCCGGTTTACGTCGTCGCGTTGGAGCGGACACCGCGTGCCGCTCAACGCGACGCGCGCTATGCGCCGGCAGCCTTCAGAACGATGTCGAGCGCTCGGACGGGGGCGACCACCTGCACTCCGCGCAGTGTGCGGCCGTAAAGGCGAGCGAAGTCGCGGGCGTCTCCGGTGACCAGCAGGTCGGCCCCGGCATGCACGGCGGCCGCGAGTATCGGCGCGTCCTTGACTGGCAGGCCTTGATCCTTTGCCCATTCGGTCAGCGCGGCGGGCGCTTCGGGAACCACTGTGGTTTGCGCAAGCGTGGCGGCAAGGCGGTCTTCGAATCCGGTGGATTTGAGTTCGAGATTGCGACGCGCCTCTTCCACCGCGTGCGTGGAGCTGACGAGCTCGCAGCGGCCCGCGCGCGCCAATGCAACCAGCTCTTGCGCGCGGCCCTCCTCCCGGTGCGCCGCCGAGAAGATGACGTTGGCGTCGAAAAACAGTTTCAACGCTTGCGGCGCCGGAGCGCCTTGCCTACGCGGGCTTTCTCGGATTCGGTGAGCCGGTTCGCTTCGTCGAATTCCTTGACCCGGGCGTCGGTATACAGCTCGATCGGATACACGGCGGCGGGCCGCAGGATCACGGCGCCGTCGTCGGTCGCCTCGACGATGAGCGTTGCCGCGCCCCGCAGTCCAAGCTTGCGCAGCACTCCTGCTGGCAGCGAGAGCTGGCCTTTCTTGCCGAGCTTGATGATGTCCATGGCTGTCTCCGGATTCCGGAATCCCGGATTATCTCATATCCGGCCCAAGACCGGTAGAGCTGTCATCGAGGTGCCGGCATGAACCGTAAACCTGGACACTGGCGTGCCGGTTTACGTCGCCGCGTTCGAACGGACGAAGAACGCCGCTCAACGCGACGAGCGTCAGCCCCGCCGGCAGTTTCGGAAACAGCATTTTTTTTTGAAACTTGCAAATTGAACATGAGATATTCAAAATACGAGGATGACAAACGCCCGTATCGAGCGGCGTGTGCTCCGGGAGCGGCTGCAGCGCGGCCTGCGCGACAGCCCCGTGGTAGCGCTCGTCGGACCGCGCCAATGCGGCAAGACCACGTTGGCGCGGGAAATCGCCCACAGCCGGAGCGCAACCTATTTCGACCTGGAGGATCCGGTGAGCTTGCAGCGGCTCGAGGAGCCGAAAACGGCTCTCGCCGCGCTCAATGGCTTGGTTGTCGTCGACGAGGTGCAGCGGCGACCGGAGCTGTTCCCCGTGTTGCGCGTGCTGGTCGACGCACCACGGCCGGGCCGGCGCTTCCTGATTCTCGGCAGCGCTTCTCCGGAGTTATTGCGGCAGGGCTCGGAAACGCTCGCTGGGCGCATCGCGATCGTCGATATGGCGGGATTCGATCTGGGCGAGGTGAGCGGTGCTGCGCTGCGCAGGTTGTGGTGGCGAGGCGGATTCCCGCGCTCGTTTCTGGCGCGCAGCAACGCGGCGAGCGCCGCATGGCGGCAGGACTTCATCCGCACGTTCCTCGATCGCGGCATGTTGCAACTCGGACTGCGTATTCCGCCCCCTGCCTTGCGCCGGCTCTGGACCATGATCGCGCACTGGCATGGGCAAATCTGGAACGCTTCGGAGATTGCGCGCTCGCTCGGCGAAGCGCATGTGACGGTCAAGCGGCACTTGGACGCGCTCACCGGCGCGCTCATGGTGCGGCAGCTGCAGCCCTGGTTCGAAAACCTTGGCAAACGCCAGGTCAAGGCGCCGAAGGTTTACGTGCGCGATGCCGGACTCCTTCATGCGCTACTCGACCTGGCTTCCCCCGCGACGCTCGATGCGCACCCCAAGGTAGGCGCGTCGTGGGAAGGATTCGTGATCGAGGAACTGATCGGAATTGCGGGCGAGCGCAACGCCTACTATTGGCGTACGCAGGCTGGAGCGGAACTCGACCTGCTGCTCATGCTGCAAGGCCGCCGTATCGGAGTCGAAGTGAAGTACGCCGATGCGCCATCCATGACGCGCTCGATGCACGTCAGCATCGAGAGTCTCAAGCTCGACCAACTCTATGTCGTCTACCCGGGAACCGAGGAGTATGCGCTCAGACCCGGCGTGGACGTATTGCCTTTGCCGATGGCGCGCGAAAGTTTGCTTGCCGCGCGCAGCCGCCGCTTGCCGCGCCGCTGAACCTGAGCGTTGCGCGGCCAGCGAGCCGCGTGCCGGGGCGGGCGGATGATGTGCGTGGAAGGCTCCCGAATGATCGCTAAAGACGTACGCTATCGCGCCGCTTTAGCTCGACGCGTTCGAGCGGACACTGCGTACCGCTCAACGCGACGCACGTTCTTGCTCGCTGCAGCTGCATGGCCTGCGCTTGCATTCACGGGCGCAGCGCTCGGGCAGGCGCAGCAGAAGCCCGTGGTGATCGGCTGGCTGGCAACGGGTGGTACGGGGCCGTCGCTCGCAGCATTCAAGGAGGGACTTTCCGCTCTGGGGTGGAAAGAGGGCTCGGGAGTGGTAATCGAGACGCGCTCGGCGAAGGGTCGGTCCGATCAGTTGCCGGTTCTAGCCGCGGAACTCGCTGCGAAGAAACCGGTGGTAATCGTCTCCACGTCGGGCGTGACGACCAGATTTTTGGCCGAGGCGGCGCCCAACATCCCGATTGTGCAGGCTACCGGCGGCGACCCCGTGGCAGCGGGCCATGCGGCAAGTCTGGCGCGGCCGGGAGGGATGGTAACCGGGCTTACGACTCTGCCGACCGAGCTCAGAGAAAAATACGTCGAGTTGCTGATCGCGATCACCCCGAAACTGAAACGCGTTGGTTTCCTGATCGATGGCAATCTTCGCGATCCTTCCCGCCAGAGGGAAGCCGCCCGGCGCTCGGCGGCGCACTACTCGATAGAAGCGCTCTTCGCGCAAGCGGCGAAAGCCGAAGACATTGAGCCGGCAGTGGTGGCTCTCGCGAAGGAGAGGGTGCAGGCACTGATTGCGATGCCGAGCCCCTTTCTGAACGCCGAACGGCAGCGTGTCATTAAACTTGCGCTGGCGCAGCGCTGGCCACTGATTTCGGAGTCGCGCCGGTGGGCCGAGGAAGGGGCACTGCTCAGTTACGGCGTCGATTTCCTGGCAAATTTCCGCCGTGCCGCGTACTACGTGGACCGCATTCTCAAGGGCGCAAAGCCCGGAGACTTGCCGATCGAGCAACCGATGAAGATCGAGTTGGTGATCAACGCGAAGACAGCCAACACGCTCGGGCTCACGATCCCGCAGGAATTGCTTGTGCGCGCGGACAGGGTGATCGAGTGAATGCGCGCCGACAATTTCTGATCGGACTGGCCGCGCTGTGCCCCCTGTTGGCGTCTGCGCAACCGACGATACGCCCCGGAAAACTGGTGCGCGTCGGCATGCTATACACATCCGACGCGAAGAGCGACCAGGCGAGAAACAAGGTCTTCGTGGACACCATGCGCGAGCTTGGTTGGGTCGAGGGCACCAATATCATGTATGACCGGCTTTATGCAGATGGCGATGCTGCCAGGCTGCAGGCGCTCGCGGCGAAACTCATCGCGCGCAAGCCTAATCTGGTCCTTGTCTCATCCACTCCCGAGGTGCGGGCCGTTCTCGCAGCGGCGCGCGCAATTCCAATTGTTTTCTCCGGAACAAACGATCCGGTTGCCACTGGATTGGTAAAGAGCCTCGCGCGTCCCGGAGGCAACGTGACGGGGATCGCGAATATAGGGCCTGAGCTCGGCCCCAAGCGCGTACAGCTCCTTAGAGAAACGATGCCCGGGATCAGCCGCGTCGGTCTGCTAATCACGCCCGTGATAGCGCCGATGCAGATGGAGCGCAAGCTCATCGACGAGGCTGCAGCGCGACATGTCAAGATTGTCCCCGCGATCGTGAACGAAGCGGGCGACTTGGAGGCCGCATTCAAGCTGCTGGCCGAGAGCCGCGTTGAAGCGGTTATCACCACGCATATCCAGCTGTATGACCTCTTGCGAAAGAAGATCATCGACACGGCGGCGAAGCACCGGTTGCCCGTAGTCGGGCATCGCACCTCGCTCGCCGAAGACGGGGCACTTATGTCGTATAGCTCGGTACGCCTCGAACAGGTCCGTCGTGCGGCATACTTGGCCGATAAGGTTTTGAAAGGTACCAGCCCGGCGGATATTCCGGTGGAGCAGCCGACGAAATTCGAACTCGTGATCAACATGAAGACAGCCAAAGCGCTGGGAATCACGATCCCGCAGTCCGTGCTGCTGCAGGCCGACAGGGTTATAGAGTGATACCGATATAGAACCGATAAAGGAGGGGATGGAGATGAGGAAAACGAGAAAGCATGTGTTGGAACGGCTCGCGACCTTCGCCATTTGTACGGTGCTGTTGTCCAGTGGAGGCACGGCGTGGGCGGTGGAGGTCGGCCAGCCTGCGCCCGGCTTCAATCTGCCCGCGACCACCGGCGTCAACGTTTCGCTCAACGATTTCCGTGGTAAGAGCTGGGTACTCATCGAATTCTACGGCGCCGATTTTGCGCCGACCTGAGCGGCGAACCTGTCGGCCCGGCGGGCCGACTACAAGCGGTTCCAGGCGCTCGGCGTACAGAACGTCGCCATCAGCGCGAACATGACCTTCTCGCAGCAGACGTTTGCTGAGTCGCTGAAGCTGCCGTATCCGCTGCTCAGCGATTTTCCGGGACGGCAGACGATCCGCAGCTACGGCGTGCTCAGCGAGAAATCGATGAATGCGCGGCGCTCGTTTTTCCTGA
This sequence comes from Betaproteobacteria bacterium, assembly GCA_016202565.1. Lineage (GTDB taxonomy): Bacteria > Pseudomonadota > Gammaproteobacteria > Burkholderiales > SG8-41 > DSOT01. Next base: position 12,807 of record JACQOK010000063.1, read on the forward strand.
TCGATCCGCAGGGCGTCGTCCGCAAGAAGTGGATCATTGAGAATGGGGGCACAACGGTCGTTTATAGCGACACGCTGTTGCGGGACATTCAGGAAATCGTCGGAAAGCGCTGAGATGAATGGAACTCGAATCGTGCTCGCCGCCGGAACGCTCGCCGTCGCGTTATGCGCTTACGCGACTGCCGAAGCGCCGACGATCGCGTCGTTGCTGAAGCCGCTCAAGCTCACCGCGTACCGGCCGGGAACGGTGCCGCCTGATTTTACCGGCCAGACGCTCGATGCGCGCGCGGTCTCGATGTCGGGGCTGCGCGGCCGGGTGGTGCTCGTCAATTTCTGGGCGAGCTGGTGCGCCGAGTGCCGCCCCGAGATGCCGGTGCTCGACCGGCTTTACCGCGAGCTGGCGCCGAAGGGACTGGTGGTACTCGGTATCAATGCGCGGGAAGACACCCAGGCGGTCAAGCGCTACGCCAGCGAGCTGAATCTCAGGTTTCCCCTCGTCCTCGATCCAGCGGGCGCGATAAACCAGTTGTACGGGGTGGTCGGCATTCCGGCGACGTTTCTCGTCGCGCGCGACGGGCGCGCCGTTGCGTTCGCGATCGGGCCGCGGGATTGGGGTGGGGCGGATGCGCGCGCGCTCCTTGAAGCGCTGCTCGCTGAGCCGTCTGTGAGGGAGGGTTGGCCATTATGATGTTCCGCGCGAGGTGGCTCACCATCGGCATCCTGAGCGGCTTGAGCGTCGTCACCGTTTTGGGCGGAAGCGAAGTCAGCGCGCAGCCGAAGCGTCTTATCAAGATCGGAGCGCTGACGCCTTCGTGGGGACCGACGCCGGCCATTGTGGGGTTGCGGGACGGCCTTCAGGAACTGGGCTACCGCGAGAACCAGGACTTCGTCATCGGTGTACGCTTCACGCAAGGCA
>JACQOK010000064.1 GCA_016202565.1 Betaproteobacteria bacterium
CGCTTTTCCGTTAATTCTTCTCGTCACTGCGTTCAGGCAGTCGCCACCCGAGCCATTCGCACACGCCGCGGCCCATGATCCAGGCCCTGTCCTCGGCCGTAAGCCACGGCATCTCCTCCGTGAACATGGTGACGCCCTGGCGATAGGTGCACGGCAGCCGCGAGAGATCGGTGCCCCAGAACATGCGCCTGGGTCCAAATCATCGTAGACGCGGCGGAGGTACGGATGCAGCCGGCGGTAGGGATAGACATCATTCGTAAAGCACGGCAGCGCGCTCGCCTTGACCGCGACATTGGGGCGCCGCGCGATCTCGAGCAGTTTGTCGAGATCGCGGAACGCTTCTTCGTCCTTCCCGGAAGTCAGTCCAAGATGGTCCATCACTAACTTGAGTGCCGGGTGGCGTTCCGCGACCCGGTCGATCAGATGCACCATGGGATGGGATACCAGAACCATGATGGGCACACCGGCGCGCTCCGCTTCCGACCACAACCAGTCGGTGCGACCTTCGGTGAGCGGCGCCATGAGATTTGGCCGATGAAATGTAAAACGCAGACCGAGCATTCCGGGTTGCTGGCGCCAGCTCTTGATGCATTCCCGGGCGCCGCTCGCCTCCGTGTCGAGCCGGCCCATCACGGCAAAGCGATCCGGATGCGCCCGGGCTGAGGCCAGCGCGAGATCATTGCGCTCGCCTTCCCATGACGGCGGTACGATGATCACACGATCGACGCCGGCGGCGTCCATCTCGCGCAGGAGTTCGTCCTTGCCGAGCGGCACGGCGCGGTGCGGCTGATGCCGCGCCGGCCACGGCCGCTCTGGTGTGTTCGCGCCCCAGATGTGAACCTGTGCATCCGCTATAAACATGGTTGTTGCCTCCTGTGATTGCACTGCCGCGGCAGCAGACTATCGTACGGCAGCTTCCGTTCTTGTTGAAGCTGTCGCCGGCCGTCAGAAAAACTTTCATGTCCCGCGCGAATTTGGTTGCTACGGCACGCGATCTCTGCGCTATGATTGTAAGCACCCCGGTCCCGACAAAGCGTTGCACGAAGATGGCACGAACTCCCGAGACGCGTATGCAAAATGGAATCCTGGCGCGCCAGCGCGATAGAGCGCGGTGGCAGGCTTTTTGCCTTTCGGCGGACCGGTTGAACGCGCAGGGGCCTTGGCTTGTCAACCGCAGTGCGGCAGGCACGCCCACTATGCGGCGACGGCGTTTCGGAGCGCCGGACCGGTGCACGCCGGTGATTGCTCACGTTTTTTTGCAGAAAATGGGCGTCTTGGTGTGGTTTGGTGCGCCGTTCGGGCCATGCACCGCGCGTTTGAGCAGGCAGAAGATGTAATGCGGGAATATGGCGGCTGAAAGACACCCTTAAAGGAGTGGGACAGCTCTATAGGTCACTCAGCGCACCGCGAACGATTGGATATCGCAGTGCATCCGCGTCAGAATTTCAGCAAGCGGCGGGCGCGGTTGCCGAAAGGAACCATGTGGTTTTCACTATGTCCATTGATTTAAGGCAAATTCACTGCAGCGGGAGGTAAAACGATGCCGACCAATTCCAACCAGTCCGAGCGCCAGAGCGAGTTTGTCAGGAACCTGGTTGCCTTCGCGCAACAGCACCGCGCCAGCCATTGGGCAGGGACCTTTGCCGAATTCCTCGAAAAAATCCTGCCAACCAATCCCCGCGGCATCGCCCGCAACAGTCACCAGTATGCCTGGGACATGATCCGGTGGCAGGGCAGCGAAATCGATCAGCAAGGTCACGCCCGTTACCGCCTTTTTGCAGACGAACTGTACGGGATCGACGACGCGCTGGAACGCCTTGCCGACTATTTCAAGGCGGCGAGCGCGGGCTCGGAAGTGGGCCGCCGCCTGCTCCTGATGCTGGGACCGCCATCCGGCGGCAAGTCGAGCATCGTGATCCTGCTGAAGCGCGGGCTCGAGGAATACAGCCACACCGACGAGGGGGCGCTCTACGCCATTCAGGGTTGCCCGGTGCACGAGACGCCGCTGCACCTCGTCCCTTATACGTTGCGGCCACAGTTCCGCGAAACCTACGGCGTCGAAGTCGTCGGAGATCTATGTCCACTGTGCCGTTCGCGCCTCGCGGAGCGGCGCACCGACGGCCGCGATGCGGTGGAGGATCCGTCGGCGCATCGCCGCGAGGACAAGCTGGCCGGTGATTTCATGCAGATGCCGGTGCACCGCATATTCATCTCGGAAGCCGGGCGCGTCGGCATCGGCACCTACGCCCCCCACGACCCCACCACCGCCGATATCGCCGACCTCGTGGGATCGGTCGACCTGTCCAAGGTGGCGGAGTATGGGGATGAAGGCGACCCGCGCGCGTGGTCGTGGTCGGGAGCGATGTACGCCTCGAGCCGCGGCGTGCTGGAGATGATCGAAATCCTCAAGGTGAAACGCGAGTTCCTTTACCTGCTGCTGACGCTGACGCAGGAAAAGAACGTCAAGGTGTCGCGCTTCCCGCTCATCTATCTGGATGAGGCGGTGCTGGCCCACACCAATCTCGCCGAATTTCGCAGGTTCCTCCAGGAAAGCGAGAACGAGGCGCTGCTCGATCGCATGGTCATCATCCAGGTGCCCTATACCCTGAGCTACAAGGAAGAAGCGCGCATCTACAGGAAGCTCATCTCCTCCGCCACCGCGTTCAAGGAAGTGCACCTCGATCCGCACGTCATGCACACGGCGGCGGTGTTCGCCATCCTCACCCGGCTACACGAAGGCGAAGACAAGGAATCCGAGCTCTCCAAGAAAGTGCGCGTGCACGCGGGAGAGGACGTCGAAGGGGTGAATCAGGCCGATGCCGAGCACATCAAGGCGAAGATGCCCGAAGAGGGCCTGGGCGGCGTCAGCCCGCGCTTCGTCATCAATGCGCTGTCCAACGCGATCATCCAGAGCGATGTGAAAAGCCTGACCACCATGGAGATGCTGCTGGCGTTGAAGGATGCCATCGACTCGGACGCCCGCATTGACCCGAAGAAAAAGCGCAAATGGGTCGATTTCCTGGTGATCGGCCGCAAGGATTTCTACAACCGTTGGGTCAAGGAGGACGTGCACAAGGCGCTGTTCGTGTCCTTCGAGCAGGAGGCGCAGGATCTGCTCAACAAGTACCTGGACGAAGTGGAGGCAACGCTCGACAACCGACCGGTCAAGGATCCCATTACCAACGACGAACGCAAGCCCGATGAGCGCTTTTTGCGTTCGGTGGAAGAAAAAATCCACATTTCCGACTCGGGAAAACAGTCGTTCCGCCAGGAAGTGGTGCGCAAGGCAATGGGTGCGTTCAAACGCGGAGAAAAATTCGCGTTGAGCAGCCACGAGCGGTTGCAGGAGGCGATCAAGCAGTACCTCTTCGAGCAGCGCCGCGATGTGCTGCGGCTGGTCAGCTCCACCACGCGCCCCGACGACGAAGCGAAACAGAAGATCTCAGTGGTCGAACAGCGTCTGGTCGACGAGTATGGTTACGACACGTATAGCGCCCGGGAAGCGCTCAACTACGTGACGACGCTGCTGGCGCAGGAGTGATGAGTGCGATGTTTCCCGGCGCTGCGTCCGACGGATTGTGCCCGGAAGGATGTCATCGTCTGCCCCGGTCAGCGCGTTATTTCTTCAGCGGGGTTACACGGACATGAATCACCTGGCGCGCACTCAGCACGTGATGTCGGCGAACAAGTTCGAGTTCGCCCGCGACTACGCGCGCTTCCTTGATATCCGGCGCGATCCATCATGTCGGAAGACTTCCTGACGCCCAACGCTCAGCCGCAATCGCGGTTTTTCGCGGCGGTGTCCTGGTACGACCTGTTCTCGCGCGGCGCGCGCGACTGGCTGCGGCACAACGAAAAGGTGCGCGAGGCGGTCAAGCAGCGCGTGCGCGAGTTCATCACCGGACCCGATGTGTTGAGCCGCGCCCAAGGCGGCACCGTGCTGGTTCCCGTGCGGTTGCTCGAGCACGCCCGCTTCCGCCTGCGCGACCCCGAGTCGGAAGCCGGAGCGGGGCAAGGCGCGGGCGAGCCGGGCCAGGTGCTGCGACCGGCACAGCCGCAGACGGGCGAGGACGAGGGCGAGCGCCGCGGCGGAACCGCCGAAGGCGAGGTGAAATTCGTCCTCGAGCTCAAGGTCGACGACTTTCTCGACTGGCTGTGGGAAGAGATGAAGCTGCCGGAGCTGAAGCCCAAGCAGAGTCCGGCCGCTGAGGATGACGACCTGGTGCGCGAGGGGTGGGACAAGCGCGGTGCCCGTTCCCGGCTCGACCGCCGCCGCACCGTCAAGGAAGCGGTCAAGCGCCGAGCCATTCAGGAACATCCGGTGCCATTCACCGACGACGATCTGCGCTTCCGGCAGCTGGTTCGGCGTCCGAAACCTGCGACCAACGCAGCAGTGATTTTCGCGCTCGACGTATCGGGCAGCATGGGCGAGACCGAACGACAGCTTGCCAAGATGTTCTTCTTCTTCGCGCTGCAAGGCATTCGGCGCCAATATCCCAAGGTGGAAACGGCGTTCGTCGCCCACACCGTCAATGCGTGGGAGTTCTCCGAAGAGGATTTCTTCCGAACCAGCGGCACTGGCGGGACGGCCTCCTCGTCGGCATTCAACCTGGCCTTCGAGTTGCTGCAGAGCCGCTACGACCCGGCGCGGTACAACAGCTATGTATTCTATGCCTCCGACGGCGAGAATTCTTCGGAGGACCACGAACCCGCGAGCGCAGCGCTGCGCAGGCTCGCGCCCGAACTCAACTATCTGGGGTACGTTGAGTTGCGATCCTCCCATGGCATCTCGTTGCAGACGGAAATGGGCGGCATTCTGACCGAGTTGCAGCACGACCATCCCACCATCGGGGTGCGCCAGGTTGCCTCCCAGGAAGATGTCTGGGTTGCCCTGCGCGAGTTCTTCCAGCAGCAGGCGGAGGCTGCCTGACATGTCCGGCACAGTTGCCGAGTACGCCCCGCGCATCGAGGCGCTGGCTCACAAGCTCGGGCTCGATTATCACCCGGTCGATTTCGAGCTCGTCCCAACGACTTTCATGATGGAAGTGGCGGTCTACGGCCTGCCGGTGAGAATGCCGCACTGGTCATTCGGCGTGCGTTACATTCATGAGCTGATTCGCCGCAGCATGGGTCACTCCCGGATCTTCGAGGTGATGTTTCCCGGCGATCCGTGCCGCGCCTACCTGGTCAGCACCAACACGCTGGCTGAGAACACACTGGTGACGGCGCACGTACTCGGTCATGCCGATTTTGCGCGCAACAACCAGTTGTTCGCCCGGTTCGAGCAGATGGCGGGCACGCACATCGTCGAACACGCCGCCGCCCAGGCCCACCGGATCGAAGAAGCGGTGGGCGAATTCGGCCAGCAGCGCGTGGAAGCGGTGCTGGACGCGGCGCTTGCGCTGGAGCCCCACGTCGATGTCAACATGGAACTGCACCGCCCGGACTACCCGACAGAGCCGAAACCGCCCACGGAGCAAAAGGCGGACGACGACCCGTTCCGTGGCCGCTTCAAGGGACTTCCGGGAGAAAAGGACGCACCCGGAATCTCGAAGGAGCACCGCCGCGCGCCCATTCCGAGCGCCCCGGAGTACGACTTGTTGTGGTTCATCGCGCATTACGCCCCGGAGCTGGAAGACTGGGAGCGCGACATCTTCCTCGCGGTGCGCGAGGAGTCGTTCTACTTCTATCCGGTGTTCGCCTGCCACATCATGAACGAGGGCTGGGCAAGTTACTGGCACGCGCGGCTGCTGCGCGAAGCCGATTTCCTGCCGGAGAGCCTGTATCTGGATGCGGTCAAGGCGCACTCCGACGTGGTGCGCCCGTTCGCGGCGGAACAGCAGGCTACGCTGACCGTCAATCCCTATCACCTGGGATTCTCGATGTGGGAACACATCGTGGAGGAACAGGGAATCGAGCAAGCCAGACGGATCTGCCGCGAGGAAGACGATTTCGGCTTTGTCCGCAACTACCTCGACCGCGATCTCGCGAAGAAACTGGGATTATTCGTCTACGAGGCGCGTAGCGGGGGCGAAATTCAGATCACCGGACGCAACATCGACGCCGTGCGCGAAGCGATACTCGCGCCCAAGTTCAACTACGGTGCGCCGCGCATCGCCGTGTCCGAACTGCGTCATGACGGTACCCTCGTCCTCGTGCACGACCACGCGAGCGACGGCCGGGGACTCGACTTGAATCGCGCCTCCCGGGTACTCGATTATCTCCACGGCGTGTGGCGCCGCCCCGTGATCCTGCACACGGTGGATGCGCGCGGCGAACCGCACGAGTTACAAAAGCAGTGAAGCTTACGCGCTCATGCCATACCGGCTGAGCGCATCGCGATCGAACTTCAGACCGAGTCCGGGCCGGTCCGGCACGGCAAGCGCGCCCTTCACCGGCACGGGTACTTCCTCGAACAGCCGCGAGGACCACGGCATGTATTCCACCGTGAGGCCGTTCGGGATCGCGGCCACAAGGTGCACGGAGACTTCCGGGTAGAGGTGGTTCACGACCGGCAGGTTGAAGGCCTCCGCCATGCCGGCGATCTTGAGCCATTGCGTGATGCCGCCGGCCCGCAGCACGTCGACCATCACGATATCGACCGAGCGCGCCTCCAGCATGTGGCGGAACGGCACCTTGCCATAGACGTACTCACCGGCCGCGATCGGCGTGGCAAGTGCGGCGGCGACGGCCGCGAGCCCCGGGTAATCGTCGTGAGCGACGACATCTTCCAGCCAGAACATGTGGTATGGCTCGATGCGGCTGCCGATCGAGATCGCCTGGCGCACGTCCCAGCGCTGGTTGATATCGCACATCAAGTCGATTTCCGGTCCGACCGCCTCGCGAATGACGCGAATGCGTTCGACTTCGCGCTCCGGCGTGGTGTCGCCCGGAAGCGCGAGCTGCGTCTTCATCTGCCGGAATCCTTTCTCGACCAGCACCGGCGCGGCCCGGGCCACGTGATCCAGCGGGAACGTGCGCATCAGCGCGCCGCTCGCATAGGTCGGCACCCGGTCGCGGAAACCGCCCGCGAGTTTCGCCACCGGCAGGTTGAATGCCTTGCCCTTGATGTCCCACAGCGCAATGTCGATCGCGGCCAGCGCCAGGGTAAAAATGCCGCCGGGACCGGAGGAGCCGGCAGCCGCGCGCAGTTTTTCCGTGATGGCCTCTACCCGGAGCGGGTCCTCGCCGATCGTGAGCGCCCCGAGCCCGTCGACCGCGGCCTTGAGCGACCCGGTCAGCGCGCCGCCGAAAAACGTGACGCCCAGTCCTTCCACACCGTCGTCGGTGCCGACCCGCAGTGCGACGAAATCGCGGCTCGCTCCGGGTACGGTGGGCCCGCCGGCAAGGGGTTCATCCACGGGCAGTCGCACAACTTGTGACTGGATGTGGGATATCTTCATCGCGTTCTCGTGCCAGGGAGCAACGCTGGCGAAACTCTCGTCGGAAGAGAGCGCCAGCCTGGATTTCAGCTGTAGCGCTTCCGGATCAGCTTGGGCTGGGCCGGCTCAACGACGTAGCCTTTGCCCTGAGCATCCGCTACGCATTCCTCATATTGCTTGTGCGCCGCGCGCGATTCCGCGATTACGCTCCGATCAATGGTAAGGCGCTGCCATCTCCACTGCCGGTCCTGATCTTTGTAAAAACGCCAAATGGAGCTCATCTGCGCTGTCCTCCTGCGACTCCACACTATACGCCTACAATGCGTATAGAATCTATGCGATCTTCCCGCCGGGAGACGCTGCCATGCCCACCAGAGATGACGCGATCGACAGGATCGTCGATGCCGCGATTGCGCTCGGCGAGCAGGACTCATGGGAAGCGGTGCGCCTGCACGATGTGGCGGCCGCGCTGGGAATCTCGCTCGACGAGGTGCGCCGGTATTTCCGTGAAAAGGAGGACATTGTCGACGCGTGGTTTGACCGCGCTGACGCCGCCATGCTCCGGGAGACCGAGGCGGCTGCTTTTTTTGAGTCGACACCGCGCCAGCGCCTGCGGCGCCTCATCATGACCTGGCTTGGCGCGCTGGCGCCGCATCGCAAAGTGACCCGCCAGATGATCTACGGCAAGCTCGAACCCGGACACCTTCATATTCAGATCCCGGGATTGATGCGCATCAGCCGCACCGTGCAGTGGATGCGCGAGGCCGCGCACCGTGACGCCACCTACGTGCGGCGGGCGCTGGAGGAAACCGGCCTCACCACGATCTACCTCATGACCTTTTTCTTCTGGATGAACGACGACTCGCCGGGTGCCGCCAGCACCGACCGGTTTCTCGACGGCTGGCTTGCTCTGGCCGAGCGGGTGGACCATGCGGTGTATTCCAGAGCGTGCGGCGCTTTCCGAGACATGAGTGGCAGGATGGCGCCGCAGAGCGCTTCCGACGACCGCAGCAAAAACCCAGCCGCATCATGAACCGGGCAGCGTGGACGCCCTGACCCATGCTTTGAGCGGGGCATTGCTGGCACGGGCAACGGCCCCATCGAAACCGCATCCCGGTGAACTCACACCGAACGCCCGCATGGCCGCGGGATTCACGGCGGCCGCTTTTCCCGATTGCGATTTTGCCCTGCGGCTCGTCGATACCCTCACCTACCTCGACTGGCATCAGGGCATCACCCATTCACTGGTCCTGATACCGGCATGGGCGTGGCTGCTGGCGCACCTGTTTTCCTGGGTTACGCGCCGACGATACCGATGGCGCGCGTTTTTCGGCGCCGCCTTTCTCGGCATCGCGATCCATATCGCCGGAGACGCGCTTACGGCGTATGGCACCATGCTTTTCGCGCCGCTCTCGACGCAGCGTTTTTCGCTTCCGTTGGCGTTTGTCATCGACCCGTATTTCACGGGCATCATTGCGGGCGGACTGGCGGCTGTCATGTTCCGTCCGCAAGGGCGACAGCCGGCCGTCATCGCGTTGATCGTGCTGGCCGGCTATGCCGGTTTCCAGGGGGCTCTGCATCACCGCGCGATCGGCGTTGGAACAGCGTACGCCGCAACCCATGGGCTGGCCGGTGCAGAAATCCACGCGCTCGCCCAGCCGCTGACGCCTTTCAACCGGAAAATCATCGTGAGCCACGCCGACGGATATCACGAGGCACGGGTCAACCTGTGGCGCATTCGCCCTCCCCCGCCGCCCGCACCTCAAGCCGGAGCGCTGCGAAAGATCGCCGCGGGCTATCAACCGGTTTCTACAGCGGACTGGAAACGACATTCGCGTTTCGGCGAAACACTGTCTCATGCGCCGCTCGCCCGCGAGGCGTGGAATCAGGAAGCGTTTGCCGGCTTTCGCCGTTTCGCGGTGTTTCCGGCTTTCGACCACATTGAAGTCTCGGGCAGTCGCGTCTGCGTGTGGTTCGTCGATCTGCGCTTTACCCTCCCCGCTCTCCCGCCCTCGTTCCGGTACGGTGTTTGCAGGAACGGTCCGCCGGACGGCTGGCGACTTGCACAAATGCGCGGCACCTTCTGGATAGACTGACAAAAGCACGTTTTGAAGGGCGCCGCGTCATCCGTAAGGCTCTGTAATTGCAGAGCGTCTGGCGGGCGGCAGACGCGCGCGGAATCCGCATCCGCCATACGTGTTGCACAAACGCCAAGAGCCCTACCGAACGACGAGGTTGTGCTGGTAAGCTAGGAGTTGATTTGCGGAGTCGCCATTTGATTACACCGTTCACCAACCATCCCCGCATCGGATATTTTTCGATGGAGATCGCGCTCGCCCCCGACATCCCGACCTACAGCGGCGGGCTCGGCGTTCTCGCCGGCGACACACTGCGATCGGCCGCGGATCTGCGGCTGCCGCTCGTCGGCGTCACGCTGGTAAGTCGCATGGGCTATTTCCGCCAGGCACTCGACAGCGAAGGGCGCCAGACCGAGCAGCCTGCGGCGTGGGACCCTGCGCGTTTTTGCGAGCCGCTCGAAGCCAAGATCGTCGTCAAGATCGCCGGCCGCAAGGTCTGGATCGGAGGCTGGCTTTACGTGGTGCAGAGCCATTTGGGAGGCCGGGTGCCGGTGATCCTGCTCGACACCGACCTCCCGGAGAACGACAAGGCCGACCGCGAAATCACGCACTTCCTCTACGGTGGCGATCAGACCTACCGCCTCAAACAGGAGATCGTGCTGGGTATCGGCGGCGTGCGCATGCTGCTCGCGCTCGGACTGCAGATCCGCAACTACCACATGAACGAGGGACACTCTGCGCTGCTCGCGATGGAGCTCATGCGGCGCTTTGATCTGTTCAACCGAAGACGCCCTCACGAACCAAGTTACAACCTGCCGGGGGTACGCGCGTTGTGCAGTTTCACCACTCACACGCCGGTTGAGGCCGGCCACGATCAATTCGATTGGACGCTGGTGCGGGAAGTGCTGGAGGATTATGTAGAGCTGGACGAACTGAAGAAGGTGGCGGGAGAGGATCGGCTCAACATGACCCGGCTTGCGCTGAACCTGAGTGAATACGTGAATGGGGTCGCGCGCCGGCACGCAGAGGTCTCGCAGCGGATGTTCCCCGGCTACAGCGTGAGCGCAGTGACGAACGGCGTGCATCCGCGGACGTGGACCGCGAAGAGTTTCGCCGCCCTCTACGATCGGCATCTGGCCGGCTGGTGCAACGAACCGATGCTGCTCGTGCGAGTGGACCAGATCGCTGACGAAGAACTCTGGGATGCGCATACCGCAGCGAAAGCGGCGCTGGTCGGGCGCGTCAAGGCGCGCTGCGGGGTCGAGTTCGACCCGTGGCTGCCCATCGTCGGGTTCGCGCGGCGCATGACCGCCTACAAGCGGCCGGACCTGCTCTTCTCCAACATCGAGCGGCTGCGCGCCATTGCGCGGAGTCACCCCTTCCAACTCGTCTTCGCCGGCAAAGCGCATCCTCGCGACACCGCCGGCAAGCAGCTGATCGAGGACCTGCACCGCCATATCCGCGCGCTCGACGGCGTGATCCGCGCCGCGTTCGTGCCGGACTACGACATGGCGACCGCGCTCGATCTGGTCGCAGGCTCGGATGTCTGGCTCAACACGCCACAGCGGCCGCTCGAGGCGTCCGGCACGAGCGGCATGAAGGCGAGCCTGAACGGTGTCCCGCAGCTCTCGGTGCTGGACGGCTGGTGGGTCGAAGGCTGCATCGAGGGCATCACCGGGTGGGCAATCGGCGGCGACGGCGAAATCGAAAACGGCGGGGACGCGGAGCAGCTGTATCACAAGCTCGGGGAGGTGGTGCTGCCGCTCTGGTATGGTGAGCGCGCAAAATGGGTCGCGGTGATGAAGGGATCGATCGGTAAGAATGCCTCCTACTTCAACAGCCACCGCATGCTGCGGCATTACGCGATCGAGGCCTACCTGCGCTGAAACAGCGTGCTCGCGACGGGGCGTTCGTGCCGCCGGGCTGGCGGTCCCGTGCCCCAGTTCCGCAGCCGGCGAGCATAGCCGCGTCGGACACGTCGCATTGTGCCGCGACCACCCTCGCACCCGTCGCCCGCGCCTCCTTTTCGACCTCATTCAACTGTTCCATCTTGCTGCTGGTGCAGATCGCGAGGTTGGCGCCCTCGCGGGCGAACGCGAGCGCCGCAATGCGCCCGATGTTGCGGCTTGCGCCGGTGATCAGCACGGTCTTGCCCTTGAGCCCGGTATCCATGGTGTCTTCCTGGTGGCGCGTGCGAGGCGCCCTGCCGGTATCATATGGGCAGGTCCCGTCGCTTGACAACGAAAGGAGACGCCATGACCTCCAAGCCTGCTTTCGATTTCCTGGTCCGGCCGCCACGTGCCGCCAAACCGCGCAAGCGCGGCCTCACCGTCGTAAGCGACAAGGCCAAATCCCTCGCCCAGGCGAGGGATTGCATCGAAACCGTCAGCGACATCGTCGATCACATGAAGATCCCGGATCATGTGGGCGTCATGTGGCGTTACCCGGAAGAACTGATACGCAGTAAAAACGCACTCTACGCGCAAGCCGGCATTCACACCCTGCCCGGCGGCATCCCGTTCGAAGTGGCCGCGGTGCAGGGCCGGATACCGGAATACATGCAGCGCACCGCCGAGCTCGGCTTTGGTGGCGTCGAGGTGAGCGAGGACTCGGTCGATCTCGGGCCCGGCGACCGCGTCAACGCCATCAAGCGGGCGATTGCGGCCGGGCTCATCGTCTTCACCGAACTCGGCAAGAAGTTTCCGGACCGGCCGCTCGACGCCGAGGATGCGATCGAGATGGCAAACCGCGACCTCGAGGCCGGCGCGTATCTCGTCGTCGTCGAGAAAAGCGATGTAGCACTCGCCATCAAGCAGGGCACGGACGCCCTGCACCGTCTGATGCGCGGTGTGGGTCCGGAACGGCTCATCATCGAGTGCGGGCCCGGTGCCGATCGCTTCGAAATCGCGAAATGGCTGCTCAAGGAATTCGGCCCGGAAGTCAATCTGGAGAATGTCGACGCCGATGACGCGTACATCATCGAGGCGATGCGTCACGGCCTGCACCGGGCCACGGATTATGACTATTTCCACGCGTACCGCGGGATGAAACTGCCACCGGTCCCGCCTTTGCCGTAGCTGCGCTGCCCGCAGTCGCAGTCCACGATGTGGCGTCATGCGTCTGCCCGGCCTTGACGCGAGCGGGAGCCGCGGCCCAGAATGCGTTCAGATTTCCAGCAAGGAAGTGCCATGCATACCGTCGGCCGCAGTCATACAACCGCCCGTCCGCGACCCAGCGGCATCAACACGCGCGCTTCGTTTCGCGTTGTTCCCAGCGGCGCAGCACTGGGCGCGGAAATACAGGGCGTGGACTTCGCACTTGCCGTTCCGGAGGACGTGAAGGAAGCGCTGCGCAAGGCCTGGGCCGAGCATCTTGTGCTCCTGTTCCGGGACCAGGACATCGACGACCACCGACTGCTTGCGGCGGCGGGTATCTTCGGGCCTCCTCATGATTCCGCGTCCCGCAAGTACCACCTCAACGCGGGCAGGAAGGTCGACAACAGGTACATGATCTCGGAGCATCCGAGCGTCAGCATCATCTCGAACCTCGACGAGAACGGCGATCCGGTAAAGGACAACGGCAGCCTCGGCAGCTACGAGGTGGTATGGCATACCGACAATTCCTATGTGGAGGTGCCGCCGGCGGGAAGCATGCTCTACGCCCTGGTCGTGCCGGTGGACGGCGGCGGCGACACTTCATTCAACAATCAATACCTCGCTTACGAAGAACTGTCCGACGAATTCAAGCGCGTGATCGAAGGCAAGTACCAGGTACACGACTCGAGCCGCAACAGCGCAGGGGTGCTGCGGCCGGGTGTGCGGCTTCCGACCAAAGCGGAGGAGGTCGAAGGGCCCACCCACCCACTGGTGCGCGTTCATCCGGTGACGAGGAAACGCGCGCTCTATCTCGGCCGCCGACGCGACTGGCCATCAAACTATATTGTCGGCATGCCCAACGCGGAAAACGAAGCGCTGCTCGACAAGCTATGGGCGCACGCCACCCAATCCAAGTACGCGTGGACGCACAAGTGGCGCGTGGGTGACATCGTGCTGTGGGACAACCGCTGCTGCATGCACTACCGCACGGAAGTCGATCCCATGCAACCGCGCATCATGCACCGCACTACGATCAAGGGCGAGCCGCCGATCGCGCCGTGGTAGCGCCCTTACCGCGGCTTGATACCGGCGGTGCCGAGCGCGCGTCCGAAAAAGTCGCTCGCCGTCCCGGGCCGGGCTTGCGTGTGACGGCCTTCGCACCGATAGCGTAGCCCGCCCATCCCCCCGTGTAATCCGTGGCCACTTTGGCATTTACATCGGTCTATTGCTTTGAGAAAATAAACTTGGGTGTCCGGGGCTTCGGTTCTGGGACGTCGTTACAGACCGACGGCGAGGCGGTTTTATTCCGCCTCTGGAACACGGACCCTCCGCCAAATGGAGGGGTTCCGTCCGCAGTCCATTCGAGCACAACGGCCCATTTCGGGCGAAGACCGCCACGAAAGGCAACGTGGATCCGGTCACAACTTGGATAGGAGTCCCGGCACCCCGCCGAACTCCCGTCGCTCCGAGTGTCGTTCAGCATAGGCGTGCCGGAATACGCGAGCGGCTCGAACGCCAGAACGTACCCTACCCGAGCCCGAGCGTACGCACGCTCGGCCTGCGCCAGATGTTCTTCGCGGATCCGAGCGGCGTCACGATCGAACTCAATTTCCCGTCCGTCGACGCGTCGAACGACGCGTAATCGCTAGGATCGACGCGATGTCGCCCACGCCCGCCTGTATTCGCGAAGCCCCGCGTGTGAACTTTTTGCCAGCACAAGCCGCGCTAACACGCTACAATTCCTGCGAAGAAAGAACGCGTGATAACTTATTCGTAAGAACCTGCTTGAACGGAGAGAGGTCAGCCCACCATGCCTATGCACGAGAAGATCGCGAGGTATTTCGAAGGCAAGGAGCAGTTTTATCCCGCCGCCCTGGAGGCCAAGTACTCAAGAATATTCAATAGAATCATGGACTTGTGGGAGATGGAGGAGCTCGAGGAGTATTTCAGCGAGCTCATGGTGGACAAGCGCGGCGGCCGCCAGGGTTTTCCGCCGGACGTGCTGAACGACATTCTCACCCTCTCCAGGATTCATGGGAGGATTCTCGAACTCAAGGCTCCCAAGCGCGACGATGACGACCCTTGGGCCAGCGATATCGCCCGCCGCTCGTTGCAGGCCGAACAGATCGAGTTCAACGTGAAGGGCTTCGAGCGCGCGATCCAGGTGGGCAATGAGCGCGCGGTCAAGCTCTTCCTGAAGGCCGGCGTGAAGCCGAACGAGAAGGACGCGAGCGGTTCAACTCCCTTGTTGAGGGCTGCCGCCCTTAACCGCACATCGGTCGCTGCGGTTCTCATCGGTGCCAAGGCCGACATCAACGTGCATGACCCGCAGGGCTTTACGCCCCTGCATTGGGCGGCGTTCAAGGGCTTCCCGGAGATGACCAAATTGCTGGTGGAACGAGGCGCGGACGTAAACGCCAAGAGCAATATGGGCCTGACGCCGATCATGCAGGCCACCATGTGGGGTCACGACAGAATTGTGAGCTACCTGTTGTCGAAAGGCGCACCGGCCAACGAAACCGACAATGACGGCTTGACGGCGCTGCACACCGCAGTCTCCGACGGGCACGTGAAAGTGGTGAAGGCGCTCATGGCGGGCGGCGCTGATCCCAATGCGAAGTCGGCGAAGGGACTTACCCCCGCCGCGATTGCGCAGAAAAAGAATAACCCGGAAATCCTTGCGGCGCTTTCCGCACAACCTTCGGCCGCCGACAAATAGTGGTCTTGGAATCGGCGGCGGTGGCTCGTGTCAGGAGGGAAGGGCTAACGGCGGACAGCCGCTTGCGCTTGAGCAGAGGCTGACGAGAAACGACGCCGGGGTTCGCGACAAACGCGAATAACACGGCTATCCTCACTTCTCGAGCAAATGCTCCTTTTCCTTGACTTTTGCCCACTCGGAAGCGTAGGCGCACGAAGGGCGGAGCAGGGCCCCCGCATTGTGCGGGGATGCGACCACGGAGTGCGCCACGGACGCGGGCAAAACACTCGGGCGTTTCACTTCTCGAGCAGGTGTTCCTTCTCCTTGATTTTTGCCCATTCATCAGCGTCCGCCGGCGCATCCTTCTTCTCGATGATCGGCTTCCAGATTTTCGCCAGTTCAGCGTTGACCTTGGTCCAATGGCGCTGGCCGTCAGGCACGTCATCTTCCGCGTAGATTGCCTCGACCGGGCATTCGGCGACGCATAGCGTGCAGTCGATGCACTCGTCGGGGTCGATGACCAGCATGTTGGGGCCTTCGCGGAAGCAATCTACCGGGCACACATCAACGCAATCGGTATACTTGCATTTGATGCAGGTCTCGGTGACAACGTAAGTCATAGTATTCCTTCAGGAATTCGGCAGCTTGAAATTGCTGGAAAAGCTCATATGTTAACAGATAGTTGGGGGTCGCTTCCACGGGGATCGGGCGTCTTTGCTTCCCAACATGAGAAAATTTGGTTAGCATAAGAACACGAGTTTCCTGTTGCCACTTCTTCTGTGGCGGTTTCCATCCATCTTTTTCAAGGCCCAGTCCATGAGCGAGCATATTCACTACGTTACCGACGATACTTTTGAACCGGAGGTGTTGCACTCGTCCACCCCCGTGCTCGTCGACTACTGGGCGGAATGGTGCGGTCCGTGCAAGATGATCGCCCCGATCCTCGATGAGGTCGCAAGAGAATATTCCGGGCGGCTCAAGGTGGCGAAGCTCAATATCGACGAGAACCAGTCGACACCACCCAAGTACGGCATCCGCGGCATCCCGACGTTGATGCTCTTCAAGAATGGATCGGTGGAAGCGACCAAGGTCGGAGCGCTTTCGAAGTCCCAATTAACCGCTTTTATTGACAGCCATATTTAAACCCGCTACCCTTTCCCTCAGCGCCTGAAGAAGGCCGCTCCCATAGACAACAATGAGCGGTTCGGGCGCGGGTGCCGTCCCCCCCGGTTTCTTTTCCCTGCTTCCACCCGTATGTAGCGTCCCCGCATATGCATCTATCCGACCTGAAGAACCTCCACGTTGGCGAACTCGTCGAGATGGCCGTCAAGAACGAAGTCGACGGCGCCAATCGCATGCGCAAGCAGGAACTCATTTTCGCGCTGCTCAAGAACCAGGCAAAAAAAGGCGAAAGCATATACGGCGGCGGTACGCTCGAAGTGCTGCCGGACGGTTTCGGCTTCCTGCGTTCGCCGGATACGTCGTACCTTGCCGGCACCGACGATATCTACGTTTCGCCCAGCCAGATCCGGCGCTTCAATTTGCATACGGGCGACACCATAGAGGGCGAGATCCGCACGCCCAAAGACGGCGAACGCTACTTCGCGCTGGTGAAAGTCGACAAGGTCAACGCCGAGCCGCCGGAAAACGCCAAGCACAAGATCCTGTTCGAGAACCTGACGCCGCTGTTCCCGACCGACCATCTCAAGCTCGAGCGCGACATCAAGGCGGAGGAAAACATCACCGGCCGGATCATCGACATCATCGCACCGATCGGCAAGGGCCAGCGCGGGCTGATCGTTTCGCCGCCCAAAGCCGGCAAGACTGTCATGCTGCAGCACATCGCGCATTCCATTACCACGAACCACCCTGAAGTGATGGTGATCGTGATGCTGATCGACGAACGGCCGGAGGAGGTCACCGAGATGCAGCGCTCGGTCAAGGGCGAGGTGGTATCGTCGACCTTCGACGAACCGGCGAGCCGGCATGTCCAGGTTGCCGAGATGGTGATCGAAAAGGCCAAGCGCCTGGTCGAGCACAAGAAGGACGTGGTGATCCTGCTCGATTCGATCAAGCGGCTGGCACGAGCCTACAACACGGTGGTGCCG
>JACQOK010000066.1 GCA_016202565.1 Betaproteobacteria bacterium
GCGAGCGGTCATTTGAATCCGGCGGCCAAGCTTTACTTCCTTTACCGCGACATCGATATCGACTTTGCGTGGCAAGGCAAGGGCAGCCGCCCGGCCCGTTACGGCATGGATTTTTCCACGAATCTCACCTCGAATTTCGAGATCCACGGCGAATGGGCCCGCATCCGGCAGATCACGAGACAGGTGACAGACAGCACGGGTCGCGTGACGACGAGTGTTGGAGACGCGACGAGTTACCTGCTGGGATTGCGCTATCTCACAGAGAGCGACACGACGTATATCGCTGAGTATTATCGCAACGGGACCGGCTACTCCGAGCAGGAATTCCAGCAGTTCTACCAACTCGTCAACGCGGCCTTCACGCAATTTGATCAAACCGGCAACCCCGTTCTGGTCCAAAAAGCGCTTGCCCTGAGTCGCGGCAGCTACGGCCGTCCCAACCCGGGCAAGGACTACCTCTACTTCCGTGCGCAACAGAAGGATGCGCTCGGCATCGTCTATTTCCAGGCGGCGCTCACCGCGATGATGAACTGGCAGGATCGCAGCTACCAGGTCACGCCTGAACTGTCCTACACCGGCGTGAACAACCTCGAGCTGCGTTTGAAGGTTTTCATGCTGCAGGGCGGTAGCGCGACCGATTTCGGCGAGAAGCAGAATTCCCGAAAGCTCGAAATTTATGCGCGATACTACTTCTGATTACTCCGCTCCCCACGCGCGCCACCCATCGTACGCATTCATTGCATCAGTGGGTGTCCTGCTGCAGGACTGATCTCCGGAGCTTCAGGCGTGAAGACGCACATGATGGCGAGGATGCTGCTTTTTGCTGCGCTGTCCGTTGCGGGCATGACCTTCGCCGGCGAGAGCCCGCCAACTTACGACCTGAAGGTCACTTTCGACATTCCCGGCTCCCGGATCATCGGCACGGCTACCGTCGATGCTCCGAAGGGTGCCAAACTTTCGCTCTCGCGCGGCGATCTGGTCATCGTGTCGCTTACGACCGTGGGCCGGCGCGTCATGCTGGATCCGGAGCAGCCTGATCCTATTTCGTTCGAAACGGATGGACGGGTCCAGATCGAGTTCGAAGGCATCGTTCGCGACAAGGATGTCGATACCATCGGCGAGGGTGCGATCGTGCTCCGCGACATCTGGTATCCCGTCGTCGAGGGAACGTATCGCTATCACCTTACCGCGACCTTGCCGCGGGATTTCGTGGCCGTGTCCGAGGCCGACACGGTGCAGCGCACTGAAGCCGGCGGGCAAGCAACATACTCCTTCGATCTCCCGTACCCGCAGCGCGACTGGGACGGCATCACGTTCGTCGCGTCGCGCGAGTGGGCCTCGCGCAGCGGCAAGTACAAGGACATCGATCTCACCGTTCATCTCCATCGCCGCAATGCAGAACGGCTGGACGAGATGATGCGTGATGCGCAGCGCTACCTCCGGCAACACGAGGAGGTGCTGGGGCCGTACCCGTTCAAGCGGCTCACCATCGTGGAGAACCCCGTTCCGATCACCTATTCGCTTTCGATGTTCACCTATGTCCTCCTCTCCCAGCGCTCCGTGGCGGCGCCGGTGCCGGAGGACAGCGCGCTCAACCACGAGATCGCGCACGAGTGGTTCGGCAATCTGGTGCTGGCCGACGACGAGGGCGGAAATTGGGCCGAGGGTCTGGCGAGCTACTTCTCCGATCACCTGGAGAACGAACGCCTGGGCCGCGCCTGGGAACGGCGGCAGCGCATGATGAACGTCTACCAGCACAATGTCGGCGACCGGGCGGCATTCCCGCTGTCGGGGTTTACCGCGGCCGACGACCGCAACGCGAGACTTGTCGGCTATGCGAAGTCGGCCCTCGTGATCCACATGCTGCGGCGCCTGGTTGGCGACGAGGCGTTCCTCCGGGCCATACGCGACTTTGTGACAGCGAACCGGCTTCGCGCCGCGTCGTGGACGGACATACGGCACTCGTTCGAACGCACCACGGGGAAAGATCTCGGTTGGTTCTTCAAGCAGTGGGTCGATGGCATCGCGATGCCAGAGCTCGCCTTGGAACAAGTCGCGGCCGTAGCGACGGGCGACAAGCACGAACTGCGCCTCACGCTCACGCAACAGCCGCCCGGGTCCCTGCTCAGCGTCCCGCTCACGGTTTATTTCGAACGCGGCGGCAGCGAGGTGATCGATTTGAAGATCTCGGGGGAACGCGAGGAATTCCGCTTCCTCCTGAACGGGAAACCGGTGCGCGTCGTGCTCGACGAAAATTACGATGTCTTCCGGCGCCTCACGCCGCCCGAAGTCCCGCCCATGATCGACACGCTGCTCACGCGGCAACGTGTCACGCTGCTCGCCCCTCCCGGTGAGGACGCGAAGTTCCGGGCACTCATCGATGCATTCGAGCGCTATGAGCTGCCGATGGCCTTGTACGGCTGGATCCAGGATCGCCCGCGAAAGGAGTCAGCGGCGGCCTCCGGCACGCGCTTCCGCCCGCCACCCTGGGTGCCGCCGGGCACGCCCAGCACACGGCCGGAACTCCGTGCCGAACGCGCCGCTGCGGCGGCAGCGCAAACTACCGGGACCTCGCTCGTTCTCTTCGGCGCGGAGCACCCGTTCATCCCGGCACTATTCGGCCGTGTTGATCTCCCACGCGGGGGCTTTACAGTCACGATCCTGAAGCACCCCCGCAGCCCCGGCGACGTGGTGGCCATCTTCACCGCCACCTCAAAGGCCGAGGTGGACGCGGGTTACCGCGAACTCATCAACCACCCGCGATACAGTTCTGCCGCGTTCAACGCAGGCAAGCTGATCTGGTACGACCTGCGGCAAGGGCAGCGCGGCATATTGAGCGAGGTGGGAGTGGAACGCCGTTAAGCCATGTTCACCCTTCGACTTCGTGCCCGTTCGTCTCGAGCGTACTTCGAGCCTGTCGAGAAGGAAGTCGAGAGACGAATGGAAACGCAGTTTATCCCGAGCGTAATCCCGTTCATTCCTCGACTCCGGCGCTTCGCGGCTACGCTCGGAACGAACGGGATGAAGCGAGGCCTGCCCCGAGCGTATTTCGAGCCCGTCGAGAAAGGAGTCGAGGGGAGCTCGGCGCGAACGGCATTTTTTGAATGGCTTCTACTTCAGCAACTCGAGGCGATATGACCCTCGAAGCCAAGAGCGAGACCCTGGCAGTCGCCGCGGAGGGCGCGACTTCGGTCGGCTTGACGAGCGCCGAAGCTCGCCGCCGTCTCGGCACATTCGGGCCTAACGTCGTTGCCGAGAAAGCGCCCTCGGCTTGGCGAGCGTACCTCGCGAAATTCTGGTCGCCCGTGGCGTGGATGCTCGAGGCTGCAATGGTCGTCGAGATCGCGCTGGGCAAATATATCGAAGCGGCGGTGATCGCCGGCCTGCTCCTCTTTAACGCAACACTGGGCTTCACCCAGGAAGTCCGAGCCGGCGCGGCGCATCGTGTTCGCGGTCCGCGAAGGGCGGATCGCGTTCCAGCGGCTGCTGACCTACACGTTCAACATGCTGGTGAAGAAGATCGAGATCGTGCTCTTTCTGGCAATCGGACTCGGTCTCACCGGCCACGCAGTCATGACGCCGACGCTCATGGTTCTGATGCTCATGACGAATGACTTTCTCGCCATGTCGCTCACCACCGACCGCGCGAGCCCTTCGCCGTCACCCAGCGTCTGGCGCATGCGCAACGTCACGCGTGCCGCCATCGTTCTCGGCGCATGCAAGCTCGGTTTCTCGACGGCA
>JACQOK010000076.1 GCA_016202565.1 Betaproteobacteria bacterium
ATCCCGGATAGGCAGCGCACCGAGGCCGAGTGGGATGAGCTCAATGAACTTGAGATTATGCTGGCTTCCGGAAATCGGGAGGAAACTCCGGAGCAGGGCGTTCGGCGGACCGGCACCGGACCGTCGGGTCAGCGCAAACCCGGCGCCGGGGCACGCCACGATAGGAGGCCGATGAAGAAGTTCCACAAGCGGCCCCCCAAGGGCAATCCGCGGTGACTGCACCGGGTTGGCCGCTTCAGCGATGAATTTCGGTGCCGGCGCTGAGCTTTAAGACAATGCGTTCCTTGGGCTGGATGGTTTGCGCGAAATGCAATACGGTAGCCGACCGCGTCAGACCGAGTTACGCGCACGAACGGACGACGATTTCGACGTTACATCCGCGCAGGCACGGTGGCCGCCGGCTCATCCGGCAGCAGCAGCACGATCGCTGCCTTGACGGCGGCGATGCCGGCCAGGATCCACAGCGCGTTGGAAAACCCTATTCCTTTCACCATCGGCCCGAGCAGCCATACCGCGAGCGAGCTGATGCCGAACGCGACCGTCAACCGCATGCCGGCCACGCGCGAGCGCAGCCGGTCATCGACGTAGCGCACGATCATGGCGTCGGTGAACGGGATCGAGCCGAAGACGATCACCTTGACCGCGAGCAGAGCGACGAACAGCCACCAGTCCTGCGTATGCGCGGCGAAGATGAGCAGCGGCACCTGGGCGACCGACATCCACAACTGCAGCGGCTTGAACGGCATGCTGTCGATCAGGCGGCCGACGACGATTTGCGCAAACGAAGCAATCGTGTAGATCAGCGCCAGCAGCGCGCCCAGGACAGCCGGGTCTTCGATCACCCCCAGAAACGCTTCGGACAATAGCTGTGAGTTGCCGTTGGTGGTGAAGTTGAAGAGCAGGCTGCTCGCGACCGCCGCTGCCGTCATGACCGCAAACGCGCGCACCAGCATGGCGGGCGTGAGGACCACTTTGGCCTTGCCGCCCTTACGCTTGGACGGTGCTTCGGTCTCTTTGGGACACGTGATCGCGAACATGATGCCGCACGCAATCGCGATCATCCCGGGTATGGCAAAGGCCGCGCGCCAGCCGATCCACTTGACCAGAAACCCGGTGACCAGCGCGGCGACGGCGATGCCGAGATTGCCCGCGAGTCCGTTGACGCCGATGACGGCGCCCGGATTGGAGACGTTCTGCACCAGCATCGGGATGCCTACTGGATGGTAGATCGCGGCAAAGGCGCCGAGCAGCGTGAGCCCGGCCGCCAGCTGCCACGCGTTCTGCGTCATGGAAACCAGCACCGCGGCGCCGCCCATGCCGGCGAAGAAGATGATCATCATGATGCGGCGGCCCCATACGTCGCCCAGGCGTCCAGCGGGCAGGGCGCCGAGGCCGAACAGGGCGAACGCCCCCACGCTGTACGGCATGAGATCGGTCCAGTTGGCATATCCGAATTCCACGGCGATCGAGGCGACGGCGGTCGCGAAGATCAGCAGGAACATGTGGTCGATGCCGTGGCCGATGTTCAGCAGCAGGCTCGCGGCGCGGGAGAACCCGTCAGGGCGGGGGGCGGCTTGAGAGAGCGTATTCATAGGGAGAGGATTTTGCCTGCGTTATAATCGTCTGTCTTTCGATGTTTTACGGACAACCTTCTCAAAATGGACACTCGCGCCTCGTCCTCTATCGCTTCTAGCCTCCCCCGCGACCGCGTCAAGCTGGCTGCCATCCCGGAAAGCCCGGTTCAGGGCGACCTCTCGCGCGCCATCGTGACGCGGCGCACCTCCTACGAGCCCGGCCATCACGTGAAGCCGCACTGGCACGCGCGCGCCCAGTTTGTTTTTGCGGTCGAGGGGACGATGCGGGTGCGCACGTCGCGGCGGGTGTGGATCGTGCCGCCCAGCCGCGCGTTGTGGGTGCCCGCGCACACGGCGCACGAGATCCACATGTACGGCACCGTGAAAATGCACAGCCTGTACGTGAACGACGCCTCAGGCGCGGGCATGCCATCCTCGTGCGTCGTGCTGAGCGTCACCCCGCTGCTGCGGGAACTTATCGTGCGCGCCGCGGCGCTGCCCGCGGCCTACCACGAAGACGGCGACGACGGCCTGCTGATGCGGTTGCTCATGGCGGAAATCCGGCGCCTGGCGCCGTGCGCGCTCGACCTGCCGCTGCCGGAGAGCCCGGATCTCATGCAGCTTTGCGAACGCATCCTCGCCGACTTCTCCACGCGGCGACCCTGCGGCCTCGATGCGGACGACATGCAAACCACCACGCGCACGCTGTACCGGCGGTTTCTGCGCGAGACCGGAATCACGTTTGCGCGCTGGAAGCAGCAGGCGCGGCTGCTCGAATCCATCCGGCGTCTGGCCGAGGGCGTGCCGGTCACCACGGTGGCGATCGATCTGGGCTACGAGAGCCCCAGCGCTTTTTCCACCATGTTCCGGCGCGCGCTCGGCATCGCGCCCCGGGCGTTCACTGCGGGCGAGGACAGTGCGTTAACGAAACGGAAAAGGCGCTAGCCCGTAGCGCGATCGAGCGGCGTGAAGAACAATCACGTCCGGCTGACTTCGGCGACGGTGTGCTAGTCTTGTTCGCGCTGTCCGAGAACAGAAGGGGGGAGCAATGATCAAACGCGCCGCACGAATCACTGCCGCTCGTCAAGGCGGCCAGGGTAAGGCCGATGGGGGTGACGGGCGCGAAACGTGCGGCGGTTCTGCCCGAAGTGCCCACGATCGCAGAGGCCGGCGTCCCCGGCTACGAACACATCCTGTGGAGCATGCTGCTCGTCCCCGCCGCCACGTCGAAGGATATCGTGGTCCGACTGAGCCGCGAAGCGGTGAAAGCGTTGGATGCCGCCGACGTGCGCGAGCGCTACGCCGGGATGGGCGTCGGGCCGGCCGGGACCACGCCGGAGCGGGCGGGCGCGTATCTCAAGAGCGAGACGGACAAGTACGCCAAGGTAGTGAAGGCGATCGGGCTCAGGATCGAATAGGAACCTGCGATCGAAGATTCGGATGTGGGGTATAAACAAATGACGCAAGGGGATTGGTTGTGGCCTGGCGGGAAGCGTATTGCCGTCGTTTTCAACGTGTGTCTGGAAGGGTGGTCGGACGGGAAAGCGCCGGGCATCAGCCCGATGGGCAACCCGCTGCCGCTCGGTGTGCTCGACAACATGGCGATATCGTGGGCGGCCTACGGCGCGAAGCGCGGCATCTATCGCCTGCTCGATGCGTTCGCGCGCCACGGCGCCAAGGCGAGCGTGATGGTGAGCGCGGTACTGGCTGAACGCACGCCGGAAGCGGTCAAGGCGGTCGGAGATGCGGGACACGAGATCCTGTCGCACTCGTATGCGATGGATGTCATCCCGGCGCTGATGGCGGAGGACGAAGAGCGCAGGAGCATTCAGCGCTGCACGGCTCTGCTCGAAAAAGTATCGGGCAAGCGCATCAAGGGCTGGCTGAGCCCGCGCGGCACCCCGAGCGCCAACACCGCGCGGCTGCTGGCGGAGGCCGGCTATACCTGGTACGGCGACGTGTTCGACGACGACTTGCCCTACGTGCAGACGTTCGGTGCGCGCAAGATCGTGGCCATCCCGCTCTCGACCGATGTCAACGATATGCCGTCGATGAAGTACGGCCACCCGCCGCGCATGATGCTCGAGACGTTCGAGGAGCACCTGAAAAGAATCGCCGACCGGCGCGAAGGCCCGGTCATCATCGACGTGACCGCACACGCCCATATCTTCGGCCGTCCGCACGGTGCATATTATTACGAGAAGATCGTCCAGACCGCGGCCGGCACGCGTGACATCTGGGTCGCGACGCGGCTGGAAATTGCGGAGTTCATTCTCGGACGGAAGTAGCCGCTGGGAAGAGAGCGATTCGCATGTCCGGGGAGTGGAGACGGGCTCGCCACTTTGACAGCGTAAAGGAGTGCCAACGTGGCCTTTGAACTTATCCTGCGGAATGCGCGGATGGCGGATGGCGATGCGGCGCGCGCAACGGTCGACATCGCGATCGCGAGTGGACGTATCGCCGCCGTCGGGTCTCGCATCTCCGGCGACGGCGAAAATGTCGACGCCGGCGGGCGTTTCGTATCGCCGGGTCTGGTGGAAAGTCATTTCCACCTCGACAAGGCGCGGATCCTCGACCGCTGCGCGCCGCCCAAAGACCGGCGCACAGGCGACCACATGAAGCGGACCGCTGCGATCAAGCACACGTTCACGGTCGAGGACATCTACGCGCGCGCCCGCGATACGCTCGAGCAGTGCCTGTTGAATGGCGTTACCCACATGCGGACGCAGGTCGAGGTCGACCCCAATGTCGGCCTGCGCGGCTTCGAGGCGATCGAGCGCCTGGCGAGAGATTACGCCTGGGCGATCGACCTGCAGCTTTGCGTCTTCCTGCAGGAAGGCTGGACCAATAGTGCGGGTGGTGAGGCGAACGTCGTCGATGCGCTGAAACGCGGCGCGCCGGTGGTCGGAGGCGCGCCGCGCTACGATACCGATCGCGCCGGCCAGATCCGGCGCATCTTCGCGCTCGCACAGGAGTTCGACGTCGACGTCGACATTCATCTGGACGGCGGCTACACCACCCACGACCTCGATATCTTTCTCGTCTGCGAACTCACCGACCGGATGGGCTGGGGCGGACGCGTGGCGATCGGCCATGGCTCCAAATATTCGTGCCTGCCGCAGGCGGAGCTGGAAGCGCTGGGCCGGCGGCTGGCCGATTCCGGCGTCGCCGTGACGGTGCTTCCGGCAACCGACTTATTCAACAACGGGCGCCATATGGAGCATAGCGTCATCCGCGGCGTCGCGGACGCCAATGCATTGATCGCCCAAGGGACGAACTGCTCCATCTCGACCAACAATGTGATGAATCCCTTCACGCCGTTCGGCGACTGCTCGCTGGTGCGGATCGCGAACCTGTACGCCAACGTCGTGCAGCGCGGCACGGAAGAGGACCTGTCCGAGTGCTTCGCCATGCTGACCGAGCGCCCGGCGCGGATCCTCCGCCGGGACGATTACGGCATCGCGGTCGGCAATCCGGGCGACCTCGTCGTGTGGAATGCAAAAACGCCGGCCGAGGTCATCGCGACCGTGGCGCAGCCCGTGATGGGCTTCAAGCGCGGCCGGTGCCTGTTCACCCGCGAGATCGCGACGCTGCTCCGGCCCTGACGCCGATCTGCTCGCTTCAATCCGCGCGGATGTTGGCGGACTTGATGACTCGGGCCCACTTGTCGGTTTCGGCTTTGATGAAAGCGCCGAAAGCCTCGGGGCTCGTTCCCACAGGGTCCGTTCCCTGGGCGATCAGCTTCTCGGCGATCTCCGGCAGACTCATCGCTTTGGTGAACTCGGCGTTGAGGCGGGCGATGATCTGGCGTGGCGTGCCCGCGGGCACCACCATGCCATACCAGTTGACGACCTCGAACCCGGGCAGGGTCTCGATCATTGCGGGGATCTCGGGCAGGAAGGCGAGGCGCTTCGGCCCCGTGGTGGCAAGAGCGCGCAGACGGCCGGCCTTGACGTGGGGCAGGCCAATGGCGGCTGCGCCGAATCCGTACTGCACCTGGCCTCCGAGCAGATCGGTCAGGCCCGGTGCGGCGCCTTTATACGGAACATGTACCGTCTTCAGCCCCGCGACCGTGTTGAGCAGCTCACCCGCAAGGTGCGGCAGACCGCCGTTGCCGCTGGAATAAAAGTGAATCTTGCCGGGACGTGCTTTCGCGAAGGCGACGAACTCGGCGACCGTCCGTGGCGCAAGAGCTGGGTGCAGGTACAGCAGGAACGGTACTGACGACACCTGTGTCACCGGCGCGAACGCACGAGCGATATTGAGTTTCAGATTCGGATACAACGTTGGATTCACGCTCAGGTTGCCGGTGGTTCCGAAGAAAAGCGTATGTCCGTCCGGGGCGGCTTTGGCTGCGATCTCGGTGCCGATCAGGCCACTGGCTCCGGGCCGGTTGTCGACGATGACTTGCTGGCCGAGACTTTCCGTGAGCTTGGGGGCAAGGATGCGCGCGACCAGGTCGACGCCTCCGCCCGGGGGGAACCCGAGGACGATACGCAGAGGGCGGGCAGGATAGGCCTGCGCTCCTGCCGCAATCGAAGCGCAAGCCAGTGCGCAACCAATGACGAAACTCGCGAACGAAGGCATGGCGTATGTACTCTGGGATCAGTGGAGCTACATGCTAGGGTAATCCAATTCCGTGTTCAACGCCGGGCCGCAGACCGCCATCAGCAGCGGTATTTCTCGTGCACCGTGTCGCGAGTAACATGGACTTATCAAGAGGAGATCAGGAATGAGCGGTCCCACTCGTACCAATGCGCGGGCTCCTGGCGCAACGCCGGCCGCGGAACCGGCAACAGCCAAGGATATCAACGAAGTCTTCCGCGGCGGCGGGCGCTCCGTCGAGTTCCTTGACCAGATCAACAAGGCGTCGATCGTCATGCTGGATGCGGCCGGGATCGTGCCTCATCCGGTTGCCGGCCGGATCGCGAAGGGTATCGCGCAAGTCATCGCGCAGGAGTGCGAGTCACTGCCGCGACGCTCCGCCGACTACCTGGACTACGAGCCGAGGCTCACGGCCGTGGTGGGTCCGGATGCCTCGCGGCTGCACACCGGGAGAAGCCGTCAGGATATCGCATCGGCCATCGCGCGCATGAACCTGCGCGACGGGCTGCTTAAGGAACTTGAAGCCCTGATTACCGCTCGCGGGAAGCTGCTCGCCGTGGCGAGCCGGCACACCGAAACCATCGTTCCGGCCTACACGCACGGCGTGCAGGCGCAGCCCACGACGTTCGCGCATTACCTGCACGCGCTCGCGGCGGCGCTCGGCCGTCAGACCGAGCGGTTACAGCAGGCGTATCAACGGATCAACCGGAACCCGCTGGGGGCCGCTGCGCTCGCCACGTCCAGCTTTCCGATCGACCGGGAACGCCTTGCCGTGCTGCTCGGCTTTGAGGGACTCGTCGAGAACGCCTACGACGCGAACCATCTTGCGCCCGTGGACAGCAGCCTCGACGTTGCAAGCGCGCTGGCGATCGCCGCGGTCCAGATCGGCCAGTTTGCGCAGGACATCCATGCGCAGTATGCCGAACCGACGCCGTGGTTCATGCTGGCAACGGGCGAACTCACGG
Source organism: Betaproteobacteria bacterium (assembly GCA_016202565.1). Taxonomy (GTDB): domain Bacteria; phylum Pseudomonadota; class Gammaproteobacteria; order Burkholderiales; family SG8-41; genus DSOT01. The sequence goes on from JACQOK010000076.1 coordinate 7,145, forward strand.
GGGTGAGCAGCATCATGCCTCAGAAGCGCAATCCCGCGGCGCTGGAACAGCTGCGGGCCCAGGCGAGCATCATGCTCGGCGAAATGCAGACCGTGTTCCTCATCGCCCACAACAACCGCACCGGCATGTTCGACTACCGCAGCTACGATCCCGTCCCGTGCGCGAGGCCCCTGCAAGTGTTCAAGCTGCTGCAGCAGGTCGTGGACGGCATCGTGGTCAACAAGGCGCGTGCGCTGGCCGAAGTCGAAGCGGATTACTCGACGACGACCGAGATCGCCGATGCGCTGATGCAAGAGGCCGATGTGCCATTCCGCATCGGCCACCATTTCGCATCGAAGCTCACCGACTACGGCCGCGCGCAGGATCTCAAGCTGCACGAAATCCCATATGCGGAGGCAGCCCGCATCTATGAGGCGGAAACGAAGCAGGCCTTTCCCCTGAGCGAAATGGATTTTCGAAACGTCATCAGCGCCGAACACATGGTGTTCGGCCGCAGAGGCATCGGCGGGCCGCAACCTGCCGAGGTCGATCGCATGCTGTCGAACGAGCGCGCGAGCGTTGCCTCGGATCGTGCCTGGCTGAAGGACCGCAGCGACCATCTCGCGCGCGCCGCAGCGGCTCTCGACCGGGGGTTCGTGGTTCTGGCGGGCTGATCCGATCGATCGGTCTAGCCCCTGGATTGCGACGTGACCAGCCTGCGGGCGAGCTCAACGGCCATTCTGCGCCAAAGCTCCGGATGGAATCTCGCGATTTCGGTGAATCTATGCCCGGCTACCTGTGCTACAACGACCGTGTCCACTGCAACGACAGTGCCCGAGCGTCCCTTGAACGGCTCTAACAGGCCGATTTCTCCAACGTGCATTCCGGCACTGACAGTTGCAATCTCCCGCTCGTCCACGCGCACGGAAACCTGACCGGAGAGGATAAAACAAAGATCGCTGCCCCTCTCTCCCTTAGTGAACAGTGCTGTGCCGGGGGCGTATTCTTTTACGTGTGCTGCTGACGCTATCATGTCCGCGATCTCTGAATTTCCATCAACCAGAAACTGGTTGCGCAGTGCATTCAGAAGCGCAACACGGCCATCTTTACCTTGAAAGCGTTCCAGCATGATCCGAGTCCTCCCTTCAGTTCCCTGCGGGGACATCCCGCAACGGTTGTTCAAAAGGGACACTCGACTGAGGAAGCGTCGCGCTCTCTCGGTGGGGAGAAAGCCAGGTGGACTACGAAGGGAAGTGATCGGGCAACACGAGAGAGATTACCGGAAGCCCAACTACTTGCCCTCGGCAATCTCTCGGTCATGGAGCGCACGGCTCTTTAGACCAGTGACTTTGCGTCCCCGCCTTTCGGTCGGGTTTGCCCTTTTCGAAGCTGAGTGGATTGCGGGTTAGCGCATCCCACTCGGCCTCAACCATACTCTTAATCCTACGGATACTTGTGTGTCATATTTCACGAACGCAGCGGCGCGCTGACGAGCGGCGTTTCCCAGCGGACAGACGGCGCGGATTCTCAGTGATTTGCTGCGTTCCTAGCCAGCTGCCGCCGCGCCCACTGCGCTTTGCGGGACGAATTTCCGCAACCAGCGATTGCGGAGAATCAGATTTTCCTGCCACGCCGCTTCGATCTCCGGCACGGTGGAGGCTTTCACCGCCGGTGCGGCGAGCAGTGCATCGCGCCATGCCGCGAGGTTCGGAAATTTCTCGATGATGCCGAGCCGCCGCAGCCGGTCCATGAAGGTGTAGCGCTGGAGGAACGGCGCATAGGCCGCATCGACCAGCGAGAATGTCGGCCCGTTGAAATAGGGACCGGCATTGCCGCGTTTCGCGAGCGCTTCCTCGAGCTTGGCAAACGGGACGGCGATCTTGGCCGCGCGCGCGGTGAACTCTTCCTCAGTGTCGGAATATGCGGTGTTGGAGATCGCGCTGGCGAAGGTCGGCACGTAGTCGGTCCAGGCGCGGTTGCGCGCCCGCGCGATCGGGTCCTCGGGATGCAGGCGGGGCGCCGCGGTTTCGTCCAAGTACTCGGCGATGGCGTTCGATTCGAACAGGGCATCCTTGCCGTCGATCATCAGCACCGGCACCTTGGAATGCGGTGAAACGGCGAGAAACCAGTCGGGCCGCTTGTCGCGATCGATATAGGTGATGTCGTACGGGACCTCCTTCGCCTGCAGCACGATGGCGGCGCGCTGCACCCAGGGACAGGTCTTGAAGCTGCAAAGCGTGAAGCGGGACGTCATGGAACCTCCGTTGTGTTGAGGATGGCGGATGGTGGCACAGCATGGCGCGCGTTTCAATGGTGTTGGGTCGCGGCAAGCTGTGGCATCATCCGCAGCAGATGAAGTGGATAGCCCGGTGTCTATTGAACTGCCGTGCGGCATGGCGCGCTTCGCCGCGTGCGTGTCAAGCGTTCCGAAACAGCGGTTCGCTCGATTGCGGACGCGCGGTCAGCACGGCTCTTCTGTGGTTCCTTGCCATCGCCAGTGCACCGAACGTCCTTGCCCGGGATTTCAATGCGTGCGTGCGGGAGTTACGCCGCGAAGCGACGGCGAATGGCATCACCACTCAGACTTTCGATACGGCGATGACCGGCGTCGAGCCCGATCAGAGCGTGCTCGATGCGATGGAGAACCAGCCTGAATTCACGGTGCCGGTCTGGGACTACCTGGCGGTACTGGTGGACGAGCAGCGGATCGCCGACGGCCGGGCGAAACTCGTCGAGTGGGCTGCGGTGCTGGCGGAGGCGGAGCAGAAGTTCGGCGTCGATCGGCACGTCATCGTCGCGGTGTGGGGCATCGAGTCGGATTACGGCAAGGTGAGAGGCGGGCGGCTGCTGGTGCGCTCGCTGGCGACGATCTCGTGCTTCGGCGGCCGGCAGCGATTTTTTCGCGGCGAATTGCTTGCGACCTTGCGCATCCTGCAAAGCGGCGACATGCCGGCCGAAGCGCTGGTGGGCTCCTGGGCCGGAGCATTTGGCCAGACTCAATTCATGCCCTCCACATTCCAGCGATCGGCGGTCGACTTCGACGGAGATGGCCGCCGCGACATCGTCGGATCAGTACCCGATGCGCTCGGGTCCACGGCGAACTATCTCAAGCGTGCGGGCTGGAAGAGCGGCGAGCCGTGGGGCTACGAAGTACGCTTGCCGGCGGTTTACAGCGGCCCGTCGGGACGCCGCGATCGGCGGGCGCTGACGGAATGGAACCGGCTCGGGATCCGCCGAATCGACCGCAAGCCTCTTACGGGGAAGGGCACGGCGGCGCTTTTCTTGCCGGCCGGTGCGGAGGGTCCGGCATTCATCGTGTTCAAGAACTTCGACGCGATCTATTCCTATAACACCGCCGAATCGTACGCGCTCGCGATCGCGCATCTGTCGGACCGGCTGCGTGGCGCCGGTCCGATCCAGACACCGTGGCCTACAGACGATCCGGGGATCTCGCGCGCCGAGCGGCGAGAGCTTCAGGAGCGGCTCATCGAGCGCGGCTTCGATATCGGCGAGCCCGATGGGATCATCGGGCCGCGTACTCGTACGGCCATCGAGGCGTTTCAGGCGTCGGTCGGCCTGCCGGTGGACGGCCGCGCGGGCGCACGCGTGTTAGGCGCGCTGAGGGCGACAGCGCTACCGCAATGAGCGTTGATCGCGCGTTCTAGCCGCGCGGTTTAACCCACGTTTCCGACCATGCCAGGCACGCGCTCGTGGACTGGCGATCGCCACGCATTTCCATCCACGGCGCATCCGGCGCGAATTCGCCGTTCACCTCGATCTGCGCCGACTTCGCGGGAAAGAACGTGCTGAATACGCCGATGGGACGGTTGCCCATGCCCGGCGCCTTGGTCAGCACGACCGGCTCGAAGCAGTCGTACCAGGTGAGAATGTTGTGGTGGGTGACAGTGATGACGGTTTCAGTGGTCTTCGAGCGCGGGTCGCCGGCGCGGGAGAACTGCGCCTCTAACA
>JACQOK010000067.1 GCA_016202565.1 Betaproteobacteria bacterium
CGCTGCGATGGGCGTGCAGCTCGCGCTTCCGCAGGCACCGGTGGCGTGAGTGAACGGCGTGGCGTAGATACTGATGTGCATCCATGTACTTTCCACCTGCAAGCAGTACCGGCTGCCGATCAAGGTCGTGAACCTGAACAACAAGTACATGGGCATGGTGCGGCAGTGGCAGGAGTTCTTTCACGGCAATCGCTACGCCGAGTCGTACATGGATGCGCTGCCCGACTTTGTGCGGCTCGCGGAGTCTTACGGCCATGTCGGCATGAAGATTGAAAAACCCGAAGACGTTGAACCGGCGCTCAAGGAAGCGTTTTCCCGCAAGCGCGATCTCGTGTTCATGGATTTCGTGACGGATCAGACCGAAAACGTATTCCCGATGGTGCCCGGCGGCAAAGGCCTGTCCGAAATGATTCTGGTGTAGTCATGCGTCATATCGTCTCCATCCTGCTGGAAAACGAAGCGGGCGCGCTGTCGCGCGTCTCGGGCCTGTTTTCCGCGCGCGGCTATAACATCGAGTCGCTTACGGTTGCACCGACCGAGGACCCGACCCTCTCGCGCATGACGATCGTCACCAACGGCTCGGACGAGGTGATCGAACAGATCACCAAACAGCTCAACAAGCTGGTCGACGTGGTCAAGGTCGTCGACCTGTCCGACGGCGACCACATCGAACGGGAGTTGATGCTGGTCAAGGTGCGCGCCATCGGCAAGGACCGCGAGGAAATGAAGCGCATGGCGGACATTTTCCGCGGCCGTATCATCGACGTCACCGACAAGGATTACACGATCGAACTTACCGGCACCGGCTCCAAGCTTGACGCATTCCTGAGCGCGATCGATCGCAGCGCAATACTGGAAACGGTACGCACCGGCGCATCCGGCATCGGCCGCGGCGACCGGGTTCTCAGAGTCTAGAGAGGGGAGGGTAGAAAGGCGGGAGGAGTGAAATCCGGCTCGCTGTTGTCATCCTACGCCCCTCGCATTTAAACCAGAGGGAAACCATGAAAATCTATTACGACAAAGATGCCGACCTGTCGCTGATCAAGCGCAACCACGTGGCCATTATCGGCTATGGGTCGCAGGGCCACGCCCACGCCAACAACCTCAAGGATTCAGGCGTAAAGGTGACCGTGGGCCTGAGGAAAGGCGGCGCCTCATGGACCAAGGCCAAGAATGCCGGCCTTGCGGTGAAGGAAATGGGCGATGCGGTCAAGAGCGCCGACCTGGTTATGATCCTGCTGCCCGACGAGCACCATCCCCAGGTCTATCACGACGACATCGAGCCCAACATCAAGAAAGGGGCGACGCTCGCGTTCGCTCACGGCTTCAACATCCACTTCAAGCAGATCGAGCCCCGCCCGGACCTCGACGTGATCATGATCGCGCCCAAGGGGCCGGGCCACCTGGTGCGCTCGACCTATACCCAGGGCGGCGGCGTGCCCTCGCTCATCGCCGTATATCAGGATGCATCGAAGAAGGCGCGCGACGTTGCGCTCTCTTACGCGGCGGCCATCGGCGCCGCTCGCGCAGGCGTGATCGAAACCAGCTTCCGGGAGGAATGTGAAACCGATCTGTTCGGGGAGCAGGTCGTGCTGTGCGGCGGACTGACCGCGCTCATCCAGGCCGGTTTCGAAACGCTGGTCGAGGCCGGCTATTCTCCCGAGATGGCGTATTTCGAGTGTCTGCACGAGGTGAAGCTCATCGTCGACCTCATTTACGAGGGCGGCATTGCCAACATGCGTTATTCGGTTTCGAACACCGCGGAGTACGGTGATTTCACCCGCGGACCGCGTATCATCAACGACCAGGTCCGGGCCGAAATGAAAAAAATCCTGCACGAGATCCAGACCGGCCAGTTCGCCAAGGAATTCATTCTGGAGCACAAGGCGGGTGCCGCCTCGCTCAAGGCGATGCGCCGGATGGGCGCCGCGCATCAGGTCGAAACGGTGGGCGCGAAGCTGCGCGACATGATGCCGTGGATCAAGAAGAATCGCCTTGTTGACCAGTCCAAGAACTAGGATTGAGGAGCGAGCAAGACCGCTGCGAGCCGGAAGCGATGTTGCACCCCTCAATCCTCAATCCCCGATCCTATGAGCAATTACCCGCATCCCATCATTGCCCGGGAAGGCTGGCCGTTTCTCGCGGCGGCGCTGGCCGCATCGATGGTCGTGCACGGGTTCTGGGGCTTCTGGTGGGCTCTGCCCTTCTGGCTGGCGACGCTGTTCATCGTGCAATTTTTCCGCGACCCGCCGCGCGCGATACCGCAGGATCCGAAGGCGGTGCTCTCGCCCGCCGATGGCCGGATTGTCGCGGTGGAGCGCGCACAGGATCCTTATCTCAACCGCGACGCGCTCAAGATGAGCGTGTTCATGAACGTCTTCAACGCACACTCCAACCGCAGTCCCGTGGACGGCGAGATTCGCAACACTTGGTATCATGCCGGCAAGTTCATCAACGCCGTGATGTCGAAGGCATCGTTGGAGAATGAGCGGGCTGCGCTCTGGATCAAGACGCCGTGCGGAGCCGACGTCACCTGCGTGCAGGTGGCGGGGCTCATCGCGCGGCGCATCTTGTGTTATGCGCAAACCGGCCAGAAGCTCACGCGCGGGCAGCGGTTCGGCTTCATCCGCTTCGGTTCTCGCGTCGACGTCTATCTGCCGCCGGCTGCAGTGCCGCGGGCGAGCATCGGTGACAAGGTGTATGCAACCGAATCGGTGCTGGCGCTCCTGCCATGATGGCGTGAACAGTGAATGGTGAATCGTAAATGGCGGCCGGCTGCGCGATTCACTATTAACGATTTACCATTTATTACATGTACGAGCCGAGGGAAAGCAAGCTTTTCATCAAGACGCGCTTTGCGCGGCGCGGCATTTACTGGCTGCCCAACCTGTTCACCATCATTGCGCTGTTCGCCGGCTTCTATGCCATCGTCCAGGCAATGGAAGGGCGCTTCGAGCAGGCGGCGATCGCGATCTTCGTCGCCATGGTGTTCGACGGACTGGACGGGCGCGTGGCGCGGCTTACGCACACGCAAAGCGCGTTCGGCGCGGAACTCGACAGCCTGTCCGACATGGTCTCGTTCGGTGTCGCGCCGGCGCTGGTGGTGTACGTGTGGGCACTCAAGGATTTCGCGGCGATAAAAAACATTTCGGTGCTGGGACCGTGGCTGTCGAGCAAGCTGGGCTGGGTCGCGGCTTTCATCTACTGCGCCTGCGCGGCGCTACGGCTCGCCCGCTTCAACACCACTTTGGATGTCGCCGACAAGCGCTTCTTTCAAGGCCTGCCGAGTCCGGCGGCGGCGTGTCTGATCGCCGGCCTGGTCTGGGCGATGAACGAGTACCAATTCAAAGGCGCCGACGTGCGTTGGCTGGCATGGGGGCTTACGATGTTCGCCGGTCTCAGCATGGTCAGCAACCTCAAGTTCTACAGCGGCAAGGACATCAATCTGCGCAAGAGCGTGCCGTTCTCGGTGGTGGTGGCGATCGCGATGGGTCTCGTGTTTCTGATCACCTTCCAGAGCACGTTACCGGAGATGCTGTTCATCCTGTTCGCGGGTTACGGAATTTCGGGTTACGTGATCTGGATGTGGGAGATGATAAAGGGCCGTTCGGACAAACCACCGCCCGCGGGGGCGGGCTAGTAGAGGGGTTGCGCGCGGCGGTAAAACCCTTTATATTTCTGCGACATGAGTCCTATCAGCCGGGCCAAAGCGTTGTCCTTTCCTGCCAGCCACCTGCTGGCCGGCCTGCTGCTGCGCGTTCGCGCGCGCTAATACACTACATCCACAATTTGTTGTTTCGGCCGGGCGCGATAAGCCGCCCCGGGTTCGTTGCAGGTTGCTCCAGCCGGTCAATAGTGCGGCCGGCGCAAGCAGAGATCGGAGACCATCATGGGCAAGGAAAAACTGATTATTTTCGACACGACGATGCGCGACGGCGAGCAGAGTCCCGGGGCGTCGATGACCAAAGAAGAAAAGATCCGCATCGCGCGCCAGCTCGAGCGCATGCGGGTGGATGTGATCGAGGCCGGGTTCCCCGCGGCAAGCGACGGGGATTTCGACGCGGTGCAGGCGGTTGCGCGGATCGTCAAGGACAGCACTGTATGCGGTCTGGCGCGCGCCAACGAGAAGGACATCCGGCGCTGTGGCGACGCGGTGCGGGTGGCCGCCTCGCCGCGCGTGCATACGTTCATCGCGACCTCCCCCATCCATATGGAGAAGAAGCTGCGGATGGAACCCTCCCAGGTGATCGAACAGGCGGTGCGCGCGGTGAAATGGGCGCGCGAATATACGGACAACGTGGAATTTTCGCCGGAAGACGCCGGACGCTCCGATATCGATTTTCTTTGCCGAATCCTGGAGCGGGTGATCAAAGCCGGCGCCACGACGATCAATATCCCCGACACCGTCGGCTACACGCTGCCCGACGCGTTCGGGCATCTGATCCGCGCGTTGCGCAGCCGCATCCCCGACGCCGACAAGGTGGTGTGGTCCGTGCACTGCCACAACGATCTCGGCCTGGCGGTCGCCAATTCGCTGTCTGCGGTATTGAACGGCGCGCGCCAGGTCGAATGCACGGTCAATGGGCTGGGCGAGCGCGCGGGAAACGCCGCGCTCGAGGAAATCGTGATGGCGGTGCGCACGCGCCAGGACATCTTTCCCTGCGACACCGGCATCGATACCACGCAGATCCTGCCGGCAAGCCGGCTGGTCTCCGGCATCACCGGCTTCCCGGTGCAACCCAACAAGGCGATTGTCGGCGCCAACGCGTTCGCGCACGAGGCCGGCATTCACCAGCACGGGGTGCTGGTGGACCGTCGCACGTACGAGATCATGACG
>JACQOK010000013.1 GCA_016202565.1 Betaproteobacteria bacterium
CTCGTACGCCGCGATCAGCTTCTTCGGCGGCATGCTCCGGATGACCCGGCCGATCGCGTTCGGCTCGAGGTCCTCGAGGCGGCGAAAGCGCAGGCAAGACCCGCCCATGTCCAGCTTCTTTCCCGCCTTCTTGAACGCGCTCTCCAGCCGCTCGCGCTGCGCCGGGTCGCCGTACGGGCCCATCAGGTAGAGCGTGTAGTAGTGCTTCTGCGCCGCGAGGCACGCGTACGTGAGCGGCTTGCGGTTGTAGGTGTCTGGGTAGCGCTCGAGTGGGATCTCGTAGCTGATCATCCCCCACGTCATCGCCTCGCGATACCCCTTCGGCAGGTTTCTGCGGATCAGCTGCCGCGCGGCCGAAACCACCTTACGCCGCTCGGGCGCAAGCTGCTTCAGGTACGCAGAAACGGTGGTGGCACCGCTCCGGTTCATCGGCGGCCTCCCTCTTTGAGATGAGTCGGGTCGAGATACCGCGCGCAAAAAGCTACCGTAAACTTCTTGGTTACCCGATCTGGAGCCCGATCTCGAACGTGCCCGCGTAGCGCCGTCCGCTCTGCGTGACCGGCAGCAGCAGCTGGTCGCCGCCACGGCGGAAGATGCGGTCCTGCTGGTTGCGGACGGAGCGCTGCCCCTTGCGCGCGTATGGCTCCTGGCGGAACACGCGATCGCTCGTCGCGTCGTCGAAGTAGAGCTGCGACGTGAACTCGTACCCCCGCGCGGAGGCAGGATCGCCGCGGATCTTGAAGTGAATGTGCACGGCCCTGCCCTCGTACCACCCGGGATAGATGGTGAGGAACCTCGCGACCCCGTTCGCGTCCGTGACCCGATGGCCGCGCAGGAATTTCTTGCCGACGGTATCGAAGCGCTGGTTCATGTCCCGCACGTCGGAGTAGACGCCCAGCGCGTCGCACTGCCAGACGTCCACCACGGCGCCAGCGAGTGGCTCGCAGCTGCGGTTCCCGATGCGTGAGACCCGGAAGGTGAGCTCGAGCGGCACGCCCTCGCGGACCGAGCCACTCGCCGGATCCGACCGGATGTCGGAACGGTTGAGCCGCTCGTCGACGAAGTAGGGTCCTGCCGTCTGCTCGGGGCGCACGACACACGAGGGGAAGCGCACGACGTCGCGCAACAGCGCCGCGACGGCCGGTTCGGTTAGCAGCGAGGCGCCCGCGGCCCCGACCAGAGCGAGAGCTTGCCTTCGGGACAGGATGCGGCCGACCTGCTGGTCATCGCGTTCCATGCTGGCGCTCCGGTTTGAGTCTAGCGCGCGGCACGCGGGCCGTACGACACACGAGCCGGCCGCCGCCGCACCTACTCGAAGAAATGCAGCTTGATGGGAGCCGTGATCCTGAGCACCGCATCCTGACGAAAGCGGCGCTTGTACTCGATGGCAATCGCCTGGACCGACGCCTCCGCATCCGTGCCGCCCCGGTGAAACACCTCGAGCACGAAGACCGGCTCTTGCACGAGATTGCCGCGCGGGTCCAACCACTGGCCCTGGGCGCGCCAGATGGTCAACCCGTCCGGAAAGTGGGGCGTGACCACCTCGCTCAGGAACGCCGCCCACTCCTCGTCGGAGACGAAGCCACCGCCCGGGATCTCCCGGCCGAGGAAGAGGCGGTCCGCAACATGGACCTCCGCCACCTGAGTGGGCGGTGCCACCGATGGCTCCGCCCCGGTGCGCGCTCCGCAGGCGGCAAGGTGGACCAGGAGCAGGAGCCCGGCGCCGCGTAAGGCCGGACGCATCGGACCGGCTGGATACAGGCTCAAGAAGTAACGGCTTGGTCGGCAGCGAGCCATTTCACCTGACGTCCATGCGGTTACCGAACCTGCTGAAGCGGAAACGAAGTCAGAGTCACCGGCCGAGATCGCACGTGCGCTGCTACGCAGCGCTAAGGGATCGTGCGTGCCCTTGACAACCGGGGCCTCATACGTGTTAGCCGCCGTTTGACCCCGTGCCAGCCTTGCCCAGCTGCTCGAGCTCGTACTTCAACGCCGGCACATCCCGCCTAGCGGTCTCCCACACGGCATCCAGCTTCACGCCCATATAGTCGTGAACCAGCTTATCGCGCATGCCAGCGATGTCTGCCCACGGAATCTTTGGCGCCCTCTCGCGGAACTCCGGAGAAAGGCGCTTGGCGGCTCCCCAATAACCTGAATCTGGCGGATTACGGCGTCTTGAATGAGCGGCGTCTTGAGAAACTTCCGCTCGCTGACACCTTCGAGGTAAGACTCAATTCGCGAGATCGCATCTCGGATGTGTTGCAGATAGACAGAATCGTCACGCGGCGCGCTCATAAACGGTCCTGGCTTCGCGCAGAATTCTATCGCGAAGATATGGGCTCAGAGCATCCTCCGTGAGCAGGTCGACCTTTCGGCCCATGTGCTCAGACAACTCCCGCTCGATCCGCACGAGATCCAGTAGGCTCTTTCGCCGCGTGAAATCTGCGAGCAAATCGACGTCGCTGCCATCGTATTCCTCCCCCCTCGCGAAGGAGCCAAACACGCGAAGGCGTTCGATGTCGTTACGCTCGCAGATCCTAGCCAGACCGTCTTGCTCGATCATCATGAGATAAATCTGGCATTCCAATCCTACGGGGTCAAATGGCAGATAACGTTCCAGGGTTCACGACGCGCCGACCGCGGGCCTAACTCTTCTGGACAGGTCCACATTCGGTCCCGCGGCCGGCGTGTCCGCGGAACCGCGATAGCGGCGGAGCGGCAGGGGCGCGAAGCGCCCGCCGCGTGAACCCGATGTTATCCGACGTGCACCGTGAGATGATAGCGGCACCCACACGCTTATACCAAAGCCGGCAAGCCATCACTACTGCTGGTCGGCCAGCATGGCGTCCGCTGCCGAACGGCCGAGATCAGGCAGTCCTCTTCTTCGCCTTCTGTCTCGCTAGTTCTTCGTGCAGCGCCTTCGCCCTTTTTCGATAAAACTGCCGCCGCTCCTCAGGTGATTTGCCCTTCAGGAGCTGGTAGTGCTTGTCCCGAATCGCCCGCACCATCTCGACTGCCTTGATCTCACCGCTCTTCATAGTGCGTCACCTCTCGTGGAGAGTAGATCTCAAGCTCCTTGTAGCCGGCTTCACGATTGACGGCATTGAACATCCTGATCTTGTCGAAGCGCACAATATGCTTGAAGTTCCAGCTGACCAGCATGTCTACTGCGGCCACCGTGCCTAACGCGATGTGCAGACAGGCTGAATCGAACTTCTCTGGTAAGATCCCGTGCTGCTGGTAACTGTCCGCCAGGTTCCTCGCTTCTTCCATCTCGGTGACGACCTCAGCTCCCAGATCAAGCATTTCGCCGTACTTCGCCTTCACGTTTGCCGGCGCGGACTCGACTTCAGCCGCAACCACATCCGAGACGACGGGCCGAAAAGTCCCCTCTCGGAAATCCCTCATGAGCCCATTCGACCAAGGCGCAAACTCCGGATCAAAACAGCCGCCGATCACCGAGGTATCCACGTAGATCCGCTGCCGTTTCATCGAACGCTCGGCTGCACCCATGCTAGCCAGATCTGGTCAGAGAACCACATCCCACAATTTGGCACTTGAGACGCTCGTGGCCTACGCCCCTCCCTCGCCGCCAATTTGCAACGCGCGAGGGTGCGGGGACAACGGCTTTTCCTTTCCGTGCCGATCCTTCTCGGTAGGTGCATGTCGGATAACGTTCCAGCGTGTCCCGAAGGGCAAGGCGGCCGTAGGCCGCCGCAGCGTGGGCGCGATGTTAGCCGACGTGGCGCTCGCTGCCGGCCCGGCAAACGTGTACGTCGATCACCTGGTCACAACCTGAACGGGTCGGCTGCCGATTCCAGGTCTGGGGCGAATGCCTCTGACCTTGGCCGCCATACTTCTCCTCCGAATACGGTCGACACCCGGGTGTCGCCTATTCGGCGGCGTAACGCGCCGGAGTTTGGCTGCGGCGCTCATTGTACAAGTGCATCATGCGCGGGTGATCCTGTTGTCGCCAGACGTTAAGCCTTTCGATTGGCGAGCGCCGCCAGTTACAAACTCCTCCTTAGGCGGCGGGAGGAATGTTGCGATCTGCCCGCGCCTTCTTGACCATCGCTACCGCGATTACAAAAAAGACGACTCCCGCTCCTAGAAACGTGACGTTCGCATCTTCGCCCTTCAGAGCCGGTAACAGAGCAGCAATGAAGGACATGATACCGGTGGCGGCAAACAAGCCGACCCCTAATTTGGCTCGAGACATGTTTTCCTCCGGCTGAGACGGTCGCCCGCCCGTATTGCGAGCGTCATGTCGGCTAACGTTTCAGGTCGTTTCAGGGTTCACGACGCGAGCCGAAGCCGAGTCGAGCACAACCTGCGAGACGAGGTGAGGCGAAGTGTCCGCGCAGCGGCAAGGCTGCGCAGCAGCCGCAGCGTGAGCCCGGTGATTCTTATTGAGGCCCCTCCTGGACCTGGCCGTGTCGGCCAGGCAGGATGTCGAGTGCGATCCCAAACATCCACTCACTCCAGGAGGGACCGATGCGCTTCTATCGCGGCGTTCATCGCCACTACTGCGGCGTCGACTTGCACGCCCGCACCATGCACGTCTGCCTCATGGATCACCAGGGCACCATCCTCGTTCATGAGGGCATTCCGAGCGAACCCGAAGCCTTCCTCCGCCTGATCGCGCCCTACCGCGAGGACCTGGTCGTGTGCGCCGAGTGCATCTTCTGCTGGTACTGGCTGGCCGACCTATGCGCGGCACACGGCATCCACTTCGTGCTGGCCCACGCTCTCTACCTGAAGGCGATCCACGGCGCCAAGAGCAAGAATGACGCGGTCGACTCCGAGAAGCTCTGCACGCTGCTACGCGGCGGGGTGATTCCGCAAGCCTACGTCTACCCGCCGCGCCTGCGGGCCACGCGCGATCTCATGCGCCGCCGGCTGTTCTTCACCCGCAAGCGGGCCGAGCTCTTCTGCCACATCGAGAATACGTTCCACCAGTACAACCAGAAGAAACCGCTCAGCGCCGTGAGCTCAGCCAAGCAACGCGCCCAGCTGGCCGCCTGGTTCCCCGATCCCATGGTACGCGCCAGCGTGGCAGCGGATCTGGCCCGGTGCACGGCCTATGACCTGCGCATCCAGGCGCTGGTGAAGCTGATCGAGCAGCAGGCGCGTACCCAGGAGCCCAGTGCGCTGGCCTTGCTGCGCACCATTCCGGGAGTGGGCCGCATCCTGGGGCTCACCATCCTGTACGAGATCGATACCATCGAACGCTTCCTGCGCGTGCAGGACTTCAGCTCCTACTGCCGCCTGGTCAAGCCCGAGCACAGCTCCGACGGCAAGCGCCTGGGC
>JACQOK010000065.1 GCA_016202565.1 Betaproteobacteria bacterium
ACTCCCTTGGATCAGCTACTTACCTTCACACCACCTGAGCCAAGCGAGCCCGTTCTTGCTAACCAGTTGACTCTGTTCAATTAACGTTGGGACACTACTGAGTTTAAGCGTAAACTCATCCGAGCCGCTTGACGGCGATTCGATTCAGCCAGGCCCAACGGTATACGGACGTGGAAAGCCTCTGGAATGACATGGAAGCGGCACGGTTCCGGGGCGAACTCGGTGCGCGCGTCTACGCCTCGCGCTTGCTGGGCCGGGACACCTCCCTCGTGCTGCACGGCGGCGGCAACACTTCGGTGAAGATCGGCGACATCCTGCACGTCAAAGGCAGCGGCAGCGATCTTGCCGTCGTCGACGAAGGCGCCTTCGCGCCATTGCACCTGGAGTGCGTGAAGCGCGTGCTGGCACGCGAGCGGCTCGACAACGTCGAAATGATGCGCCTGCTGGACGCATGTCTCGCCCGCCGTCCTGCGCCGAAACCTTCCATCGAAACGCTGTTGCATGCCGCACTGCCCTTCCGCTATGTCGAGCACACGCACGCCGATACCGTGCTGGCGGTGGTCAACACGGAGGACGGCGAACGAATCGCCGCGGACCTCTACGGCGAGCTGGCGCCGCTCGTGCCTTATCACCACTCCGGCGTCGAGCTCGCCAGCGCGTGCCGCGCGGTCTTAAGCGCCCGCGGCACGCAGCGCACCATCGGTTTGGTGTTGCGATTTCATGGCATCGTCGCCTTCGGCGATTCGGCGCGCGCCTCGTACGAGAACATGATCCGGCTGGTCACGATTGCCGAGGATTACCTCAAGGCAAAGGGGGCGTGGGAGCTGAACAGTGCGGCACAGCCTCTTCCGCGGATCGACAGAATGGCGCTCGCTGCGCTGCGCGCCGCGGCTTCCCGCGCCGCAGGTTTCCCGCTCGTGATGCGCACGGAGCGTGACCCGCTGTGTATCGCCTTCACGCGCCGTGACGACCTGCGAACCGTTTCACAACAGGGCCCGGCAACGCCACAGCACGCCGTATTCACCAAACGTCTGCCTCAAGTGGGCCGCGACGTGGATGCTTTTGAACGAGGCTACCGGGACTACCTGCGACGCACCCTTGGCAGCGCGGCCGACGCCCGGCTCGATTCCGCACCGCGCATCGTGCTCGATGCCGTGTTCGGCCTCTGCGCGCTGGGGGTGAATGCCGAGTACGCCCACATTGCCGCGGAATGCTACCGTCACGACATCGAAATCATCGTGCGCGCGAGCGCGCATGATGTCTATCGCGCCGCCCCGGAACGAGCCATTGCGCAGGCGGAGCTCGAGTATGGCGGCTTCGAGCGAGCCTTGCGCGAGCGCGTATCCCGGGATCAGCCATTGCTCGGACAAGTGGCGCTCATCGCGCCCGCCGCGCATCGGGTGCAGCCTGAACTGCCGCAACAACTGCTCGCCCAAGGCGCGGCGGTGAGCGTCATCGGCGGGCCGCAGGAAACCGGCGGGATAGCCAGGCCGGCGTTTTGCATGGTGCCGGACAACATCGAGGCCGCGCTCGACCAGACCGTTGCCGCCTGCGGCGGCCTCGATCGCCTTTACGCGGAGCCGGTGGACGAACCATGGGTCAACGCCGTCGCGCCGCTGCTCGCGCTGTCTCCGGTCGCCGGTGGGATCATGCGGTCCGCACATCAGCGCCAAACCTTCGCGCAAAATCGACCATGAGCGGCGAACACCCGCCCGTCGCCGATCGCGGGTTTGAAACGTTGCGCTGGCGCAACGGCACATTCGAATTGCTCGACCAGCGCGCGTTGCCGGCGCAGTGCGTTTATCTCGCGTTGAATTCGGCGCAGGCCGTAGCCGACGCCATCCGCAGCATGGTGGTTCGCGGCGCGCCGGCGATCGGCTGCGCTGCAGCTTATGGCATGGCACTTGAAGCACGCAGATTGCAGGGTGGCTCAAGAAAGGACTTCGAATCCGGGATCGAGCGCGCATTCGAGACTTTGTCCAAAAGCCGCCCCACGGCCGTCAACCTGTTCTGGGCGCTCGAGCGCATGCGGGCCCGGATGAAGGCAGCGCCGGAGCTTACGCCGGCCGAAATCGCGGCCGCTTTGCTCGCGGAAGCGCAGGCGATCAGCGCGGAAGACATCCGTCTCAACCGCCTCATGGGCACCCACGGCGGCGCCTTGCTCCGAGACGGCGCGCGGGTGTTGACCCATTGCAACGCCGGCGCGCTTGCCACCGCCGGTCACGGCACGGCGCTGGGCATGATCCGTTCCGCGGTGCAATCCGGCAAGCGCATCAGCGTCGTGGTCGATGAAACACGGCCGTTCCTGCAGGGGGCGCGCCTTACGGCCTGGGAGCTGCAACAGGACGACATTCCGGTAACCTTGATCGCGGACAGCGCCGCCGGCTTCCTGATGAGCCGCGGCGATGTCGACGCGGTGGTCGTGGGCGCCGATCGGGTGGCCGCGAACGGCGATGTCGCGAATAAGATCGGCACCTACAGCCTCGCCGTGCTGGCACAGCGTCACGCCGTTCCGTTCTATGTTGCCTGTCCGTTGTCGACGATAGACCGGAGCATTGCGAGCGGGGCGGACATCCCGATCGAGGAGCGTGCTGCGGAGGAGGTCACCGGTTATGGTTCGATGCGCTGGGCGCCGCCAGAGGTTGGCGTGCGCAACCCCGTGTTCGATGTCACACCGGCGGAACTCGTGACCGCGTTGATCACCGAGAAAGGCGTTACCATGGCGCCCGACCGGCGTAAAATCGAGCAACTGTTCGCCACATAACGCTTCTGCGCCAACCGTGAACCAGCGGTCAATGGGTTTCCGCGGTGCGATTTACCGCCGTGTCCTCGGGCTCGCCGCGCTGTTCTTGCTCGCCGGCTGCCAGAGCGTGTACTTTCGCGATGCCGGCCCGCCCCCCGCCGCGCCCCTCGCCTACCGTCTCGCCGAATTGCCGTTCTCCGAATACTGGACCGGCATCGTCTTCAACGGCGAGAAGATCGGTTTTACGCGCTTTGCGATTCGCGCAGTGCCGGGCGAGGCTCGACGCTTCGAGGTGCTGTCGGAAGCTTCGTTCGTGCTGCGGTTCCTCGGCATCGAGAAGAAGATCAATCTCAAGGCGCGCGATCTCGTCGACGATGAGCTGGCGCTGGTCGAGTTCGACTACGACTATCGCATCGACGGCAGCGAACTGCTCCAGTCGGGCAGGAAGGATGGAAACGATCTGCGCGTCACGGTCATCAGCGGCGGCCAGCCCGTAGAACGGCCTTATGCGGCCCCCGGAAAGCTCTATCCGAGCAGCGTGATCGCGCTCTACCCCGTCGTGCACGGCCTGCAGCTTGCGCGTGAATACACCTATCCGGTCTATGACGGACAGACGCAGACGATCGCGCAGGTCACCCAACGGGTCGATACCTACGAACAAAGCCAGTTCTTCGAGGGCAACGCCTTCAAGCTCGCGACGACGTTGCACGGGCAAAGCACAACCACGTGGATCGACCACCGCGGCCGGCCGGTGTTTGAACTGGCGCTGCGCGGCGTGATGATTTCCGCGCTCGAGGATGAAGACCGGGCGAAGCGCTATGTGGCGCTCGCCGCGCTCAACAAGCAGGAGGCATTGATCGAGTTCAGCCTGGTGCGGCCGGAAGCGCCACTGAGCGAACCGCGCCGCGCCGCGCGCATGACCGTCGAACTGGAAGGTCTCGATCGGCCGCCGCCTTCAGACGACTGGCAGCGCTGTCAGCGCAGGAACCGCGCCCAGGTTTGCGAAATCGCCTTGGCCGGTTCTTCCGACGCTCCGGGGGGCATTGCAACGGCATCTGCCGAAAGATACCTGTCACCCTCGGGCACCGTGCAGAGCAGTCACCCGAGCATCCGCGCCATCGCACAACGGATTACGCCTGCGGGGATTTCACCGATGGAGCAGATTGCGCGCCTGATCCAATGGCTGGACGAGAACATCGAGAAGGCGCCGCTGGACGTGTTTTCCGCGCTCGACGTGCTGCAGCAGAAAAAAGCCGAGTGCCAGGGACATGCCTACCTTTACACCGCCCTGGCGCGCGCCCTCGGCATCCCCACCCGGGTGGTTAACGGACTCGCGTACTCGGAACAACTGCAGGGATTTCTTTTCCACAGCTGGTCGGAAAGCCTGGTTGAGGGACGCTGGGTTCCGGTCGATCCCACCTTCGGACAAACTGTCGCGGACGCGACCCACATCAAGCTGCTCGAAGGCGAGGCCCTGGCCGACCTGCTGCCGCTGATCGACTGGGTGGGAAAATTGAAGATCCGGGTGCTCGCACTGGAGCACCAAAAACCGTAAGCGGTGAGCCGGGAGCGGTCAGGCGGCTAAATTGCGGCGACAACTCACTGAGAGCGAGTGCGGCCCGGAAGGAATGAAATGGATTCCGGGGCGTAAGAAGCGGGAACGAAGGCCCCAAGAAAAAGCGGGAACGAAAGCCCGCCAAGGAGAAGCGGGAACGAACCGTGTTCCCGGAATCCGCTTCGCTTCTTCCGGGCTACCCTCTATTTGCTGTTTATTCGCTAAATAGTGAGGCCGCCGCTCACCTCGATCACGGCACCGTTGATGTAACTTGCCTCGTCGGAGGCGAGGAAGGCGAAGGTGCTGGCGATCTCTTCGGGCTTGCCGAGGCGCCCCAGCGGTACTTTCTCTTCGAGCGCGCGCAACACCCGCTCCGGTATGGAGCCCAGAATGCTCGTTGCGATGAAGCCCGGGCAGACCGCGTTGGCGCGTATGCCCTTGCGGCCGAGTTCGCGCGCCCAGGTCTTCACCATGCCGATCACGCCGAACTTGCTCGCAGCATAGTTGGTCTGGCCGAAGTTTCCATAAAGACCGACGATGGAGGAAGCGTTGAGAATCACGCCCGACTGCTGCTGCAGCATGGTGTCCACTACCGCCCTGGTGCAGTTGTAGACGCCCTTGAGATTGATTTCAATGACGCTGTCAAACTGGTCCTCCGTCATGTTCTTGAGCTGGCTGTCCATGACGATGCCCGCATTGTTGACGAGGCAGTCAACCCGCCCCCATTTCGCGACGGTGGCATCAACCATGTTCTTCAGCGCCTGGATGTCCCGCACGTCGGCCACATAACCAAAGGCCTCGCCCCGCGTCTCCTTGCACAGCGCAACGGTTTCCTCGATCCATTCGGGGGTCAGGTCGCAGACCACGACCTTGGCGCCTTCCGTAGCAAATTTGACCGCGGTCGCTTGACCGATACCCCTGCCCGCCCCAGTGATAATTGCCACCTTGTCTTGAAGCCGCATGTGCTTCCTTTCGTCGAGTTATTTTGCGTAACAACAGTTGCGGCGCACAATTTATCCGATATTGGCGCGATGCACAATAATGAATGTGTCACGAATACCAGCGCTAAGCGGACCCGGCCCGCCTGCCCCAACTAATGGTAAGAGAACGCATGGGCCATCCCACATGGTGAGATCCCGGCGAGTAAAAAAAGACCGGTAAGCTGTTGATTGTGAAGCGACGGCCTATCCTTGTTTGTCAAACCGTCAGGCGCTATTGCTGCAGGGAAACATAGGCGCCGCATCGGCAGCTATTGACGCCGCGCAAACCGCCATCGAGGCTATGGTATAAGATTTATCATGCTTATGAACAATGACTTACATGAGTATATTAATGTATATTCCTTGTATCAGCCTGTAAGGCGCCGGCGGTCCGCAAAGAAAGTCTGCAACAGAGCTGCAGCCTCTTCCGCCAGCAATCCGCCCGTCACTTCGGTGTGATGATTGAGGCGGGTCTCGGCGAAAAGGTCGACGACGCTGCCGCATGCCCCGGTCTTGGGGTCCCCGGCGCCGTAAATGACCCGCCCGATCCGGGCGTGAAGAATCGCCCCTGCACACATCACGCAGGGTTCCAGCGTCACGAAAAGGTCACAGTCGATGAGCCGGTAGTTGCCCAAGTGCGCCGCCGCGCTGCGCAGGGCGGCGATCTCCGCATGGGCAGTTGGGTCATGGCTTGAGATTGGCCGGTTGAATCCGCGGCCGATAATGACATCGTCCTTGACCACGACGGCGCCAACCGGCACCTCCCCCATTGCAGCCCCCTGACGCGCCAAGGCGAGCGCTTCCTGCATGAAATGCTCATCGCTCATGGCGATTCTTCCTGCTCCGCCCGCTCTGATCCATATCCGTATCGGCCCACACACCACGTCGCGGGCACGCCCTCTACGGGGTCGCATCCCGTAAGCGGGCGCGTCAAGGGCGGAAGAGGGCCCCTCCGGGATCTGACCCCGCAGACGCGCATGGATCGGCATATGTAACTGACGCGCCGATGATCGGCTTCACGGTCGCATCCCGCAAGCGGGTCCCTGCTCCGCGTTGCGCCGATCCCTGCTCCACCCCACGAGGACGTTACTCCCACTCAATCGTCGCCGGCGGCTTGCTCGATATGTCGTAGACGACCCGGTTGATGCCGCGCACTTCGTTGATGATGCGGTTGGCGACTTTCGACAGCAGCGTGTGCGGAAGCTCGGCCCAGTGGGCGGTCATGAAGTCCTCGGTCTGCACGGCGCGCAATGCGACGACGAATTCGTAGGTGCGGCCGTCACCCATCACGCCCACCGACTGCACCGGCAGGAAGACCGCAAACGCCTGCGCTGTCTTCTCGTACCAGCCCGCCTGGCGCAGTTCATCGATGAAAATCG
This sequence comes from Betaproteobacteria bacterium, assembly GCA_016202565.1. GTDB lineage: Bacteria > Pseudomonadota > Gammaproteobacteria > Burkholderiales > SG8-41 > DSOT01. The sequence goes on from JACQOK010000065.1 coordinate 6,658, forward strand.
CGTCGGCACGGCGCAGCAGGTCGGCATACTCGGTCTTCACCTCGCCCAGTATGCGCACGCCCAGCCCGGGCCCGGGAAAGGGGTGCCGAAAGACCATGTCGTGCGGCAACCCGAGCGCGAGGCCCAGTTCGCGCACTTCGTCCTTGAACAGCTCCCGCAGCGGCTCGAGCAGCTTGAGATGCAGCGTTTCGGGCAGCCCGCCGACGTTGTGGTGCGACTTGATGGTGTGCGCTTTCCTGGTTTTCGCCCCCGCCGATTCGATCACGTCCGGATAGATCGTTCCCTGCGCCAGCCATTTGACCTGCGGCAGATGCGCCGCCTCGCGCTGGAAGACCTCGATGAATTCCCGTCCGATGATCTTGCGCTTTTGCTCCGGATCGGTGACGCCGACCAGGTGTCCGAGGAACTGCTCGCGCGCATCGACGTGGATCACCTTGACACCCAGGTTGCGGGAGAACGTCTGCATGACCTGCTCGGCTTCGTTGAGCCGCAGCAGACCGTTGTCGACGAATACGCAGGTGAGCTGGCGGCCGATCGCGCGATGAATGAGCGCGGCGGCGACCGAGGAATCCACGCCGCCCGACAGCCCCAGCACGACCTCTTCCCTGCCGACTTCGGAACGGATTCTGCCGACCGACTCCTCGATGTAGTCGGGCATTTTCCAGTCGCCGGCCAGTCCGCAGATCTCGCGCACGAAGCGCTCGATGATCGCCTTGCCCTGAAGCGTGTGCGTGACCTCCGGATGAAACTGCACCCCGTAGAGCTTGCGCGTCTCGTCCGCCATGCCTGCAATCGGGGTTGCGGCATTGCTCGCGATGACCTCGAATCCAGGCGGCACCTCGTTGACCTTGTCCCCGTGGCTCATCCACACGTCGAGCAGTCCGTGACCTTCCTGGTTGACGCGGTCCTGAATGCCGCGCAGCAGTGCTGAGTGGCCCCGCGCCCGCACTTCGGCGTAGCCGAACTCGCGCACCTGCCCCATCTCGACCTTGCCGCCAAGCTGGGCGGCCATGGTTTGCATGCCGTAGCAAATGCCCAGCACCGGAACGCCCAGTTCAAAAACGACGCGCGGCGCGCGCGGGGTGCCGCCTTCCCACACCGAAGCCGGACCGCCGGAGAGAATGATGCCGCGCGGGCTGAAATCGTGAATGAACCGCTCGGTTACGTCCCACGGGTGCAGCTCGCAGTAGACCTGATTCTCGCGCACCCGGCGCGCGATAAGCTGCGAATACTGCGCGCCGAAATCGATGATGAGAATTTTTTCGTGCTGCATATCGGGACCGAGGATCAAGGATTGGGGAGCGAGGATCGAGCGCCCATTGAAAAACCGCAAGGGTTTAACTCGATCCTCAATCCTGAATTCTCAATCCTATTCAACGCGGTAGTTGGGCGCTTCCTTCGTGATCTGCACGTCGTGGACGTGCGACTCACGGATACCGGCGACGGTCACTTCGACGAACTCGGCCTTGCGCCGGACCTCGTCGATCGTGGCGCAGCCGAGATAACCCATGCTTGCCCGCAGCCCGCCCATGAGTTGCTGGATCAACGGCACCAGTCCGCCCTTGTAGGGCACGCGCCCTTCCACGCCTTCCGGTACCAGCTTCTCGGTATCGTGCTCGTCGACCTCCTGAAAATAGCGGTCCGCCGAGCCCTGCTGCATGGCGCCGAGCGAGCCCATGCCGCGATACGCCTTGTACGAGCGGCCCTGGTACAACTCGATCTCGCCGGGCGATTCCTCGGTGCCGGCAAAGAGGCCACCGATCATCACGATGTGCGCCCCGGCGGCAATCGCCTTGGCGATGTCACCCGAATAGCGCACACCGCCGTCCGCGATCAGCGGCACGTCGGTCTTGGCGAGCGCCTTGGCGACGTTGGCCACGGCGGAGATCTGCGGCACGCCGATGCCGGCGATAATGCGCGTAGTGCAGATCGAGCCCGGGCCGATCCCAACCTTGACGGCGTCAGCGCCGTTGTCCACCAGGGCTTTCGCTGCCGTGGCGGTGGCGATGTTGCCGCCGACGACCTGGGTTTTCGGATAGTTGCGCTTCACCCACTTTACCCGGGCGAGCACCCCTTTGGTGTGCCCATGCGCGGTATCGACCACGATAACGTCGGCACCCGCATCCACCAGCGCTTCGGCGCGTTCTTCGGTGCCTTCACCAACGCCGATCGCAGCGCCGACGCGCAGCCGGCCCAGCGGGTCCTTACAGGCGTTCGGATGCTCGGATGACTTGAGGATATCCTTGACCGTGATGAGGCCGCGCAGCTCGAAATTCTTGTTCACTACCAGCACGCGCTCCAGCCGGTGCTTGTGCATGAGCCCGAGCGCCTCCTCGCGCGGGGCGCCTTCGCGCACGGTCACCAGGCGTTCACGCGGCGTCATGATGTTCTTGACGGGCTGATCGAGCTTGGTCTCGAACCGCAAGTCGCGGTTCGTGACGATGCCTACCACCCTCCCTGCCGCGTTTACGACCGGCAGGCCCGAAATCTTGTGACGGCTCGTGAGGTCCAGGACTTCGCGCACCGTCATGGTGGGGTTGATGGTGATGGGGTCCTTTACTACGCCGCTCTCATAACGCTTGACTTTCGCGACTTCGGCGGCCTGCGCCTTGGGCGACATGTTCTTGTGAATGATGCCGATGCCGCCTTCCTGGGCTATCGCAATTGCAAGACGCGCCTCGGTGACCGTGTCCATCGCCGCGGAGGCCACCGGGATATTCAACGCAATCTTGCGGGTGATTCTTGTCTTGAGACTGACTTCGCGCGGGAGGATGCTGGAGTGGGCGGGGACAAGCAGAACGTCGTCGAAGGTCAGGGCTTTCTGCACCACACGCATGTTTTTGATCCGTCGCAAATAACGTATTATACGTAAGCGCCGGTAAACCGTAAATCGAACAGGGCGTTAGAAGCTCAATACATTGACGGATCTACGCAATCTGGCTATGGTGATGCGAAATACCTGCGCGTCCGATTCTTCCAGCATACGGAGATGATGTGAGAGCGACTATCGGCCTGATCATAATGCTGCTGCTGTCAACGGCCGCCAACGGCCAGCTTTTGAAGTGCATTGGCAAGGATGGACGGGTCGAATACGCCAGTCAGTGTCCGCCCGGCAGCAAGGAGCAGCCGATCGGCATCAGGAGCAGCCCCGCCAGCCCGCCGTCGGATTCCGCGGCGCCGCAGAAATCACTCGCCGAACGCGATGCCGAATTCCGCAAGCGGCAGGTCGACAAAAAGGAGGCGGAGACCAAGGAAGCACAGAAAACGGCCGAAGACCAGCAGCGGCGCCGCGCCTGTGAAGACGCCCGCGCCTACCTCAAGAATCTGGAAGCGCGCAACCGTATCGTCAAGTACGATGCCAAGGGCGAGCGCGTCTTTCTCGAAGATGCGCAGTACGCCTCGGAGATCGCCGCCACGCAGAGTTCCATCCAAGCCAACTGCAACTGATGCGCGGCGGCGCCGAAGCGCGGCCCAGCGGAAATCAGCGCGTTTTCCGCGCGCGCCGGCGACGCGAATCCTTGGGGTCGGCGATCAGCGGGCGATAGATTTCGATCCGGTCACCGTTTCTTAGCACTGCGTGCTGATTCACGAGCCTGCCGAAAATCCCCACCCGGCCCCTTTCGGGGTCGATATGGGGAAAAACTCGCCTGATCCCGGATTGTTCGATTGCCTGGCACACCGTTGTGCCCGGCTCGACTTCCAGCGGCAGGAGCACCTGCCGGTCGGGCAGGGCGTAAACCACCTCCACGCTGAGCAATGCCTTATCGGGGACCATAAACGCTTTCCGCGCGTCGAACGAACGCATCCACCAGCGTATTTGCGATGTAGTTGAACACCGGCCCGACCAGTTTCTCGAGAATCCTGCTGGAAAATTCGTAATGCAGGCGAAATTCTATCTTGCAGCCGCGGTCCCCGAGCGGTATGAACCGCCAGTCGCCGTCGAGCGTCTTGAACGGACCCTGCACCAGCTTCACCCACATGGCGTGGGCGGGCTCCTTGGCGTTTTCCGTGGTGAAGCTCTGCTTGATGCCGCGATAGTTGATCTGAATCGTGGCGCGCGTTGTGTGCTCGTCGCGGTAACTTACGCTGGAGCCTCCGCACCACGGCAAGAACTCGGGATAGCGTTCGACCGCGTCGACCAGTGCAAACATCTGCTCCGGCGAAAACTCCACCAGGACCGATTTCCTGACTTCAGGCATGCCTTGATTGCAACGTAAGTCGCGGGCCGCGCAGCATGACGGCCGACGCATGGCGGGCTGCTAGAATAGCATTTGTCCAACGCCCTATACCGCTAATGAGCATCGTCCAGAACAAGAAAGCCTTCCATGATTACTTTGTCGAACAGCGTTTCGAAGCGGGAATCGCCCTGGAGGGCTGGGAGGTCAAGGCGATCCGCGCCGGCCGCGTGCAGTTGAAGGAGGCGTATGTAATCGTACGCAACGGCGAACTGTACCTGGTCGGCAGTCATATGAGCCCGTTGCCGACCGCATCAACCCATGTCGCACCCGATCCGATCCGCACCCGCAAGCTCCTGCTCCATGCGGCTGAGATCGACAAGCTCATCGGCAGCGTCGAGCGTTCCGGCTATACCCTGATTCCGCTCGATATGCACTACAGCCGCGGCCGGGTCAAAGTCGAGATCGGGCTTGCCAAGGGGAAGAAACAGCATGACAAGCGAGCGGCGGAGAAGGAGAAGGCATGGCGCCGAGAGCAGCAGAGACTGTTGCGGATAAAGGCGTAGGTGCATTGCGAGCTTGCGGCGTAGGCCAACTTTCACGTCGACAGACGTTAAAGTTAAGGGGCTAGGCCCGGCCGGAGGCACAAGCGAGCGGCGGAGAAGGAGAAGGCCTGGCGCCGGGAACAGCAGAGATTGCTGCGCATAAAGTCCTAGGTGCGCTGCAGTCAGGCTTGTCTTCCCTTGCCGAATATCCCTCGTAATGTATCCTGCAGGTCGGCCGGCAACAGCACGATCTTGCTGTTGCCCGAAGCCGCAAGCCGGTCGAGCGCAAGGATGTATTTTTCCCCGAGCAAATAGAGCATCGGCGTGTCGCGGTCGCCTACCGCTTGAGCGACCTTCTGGATCGCCAGCGAAGACGATTCCGCGAGCGTGACCTGTGCGATCGCATCGCGCTTGGCGCTTTCGAGCCGTCCTTCCGCCTCGAGAATCATCGCCTGCTTCTCGCCTTCGGCCCTGGTGACCACCGCTTTCCTTTCCCGCTCGGCCGCCGCCTGTAATTCCATCGACTTCACCATCGATTCCGAGGGCTTGACGTCCTGAATCTCGACGGACTTGATCGTCAGCCCCCAGTCGATGGCCTCATCAGAAATCATTTCCCTGAGTCTGGCCTTGATTTTTTCGCGGGATGAAAGCGCTGCGTCGAGATCCATTTCGCCCACGATGGAACGCAGTGTGGTCTGCACCAGGTTGCGGATTGCCTCCGCGAAATCGGTCACGCCGTATACCGCCTTGACCGGGTCCGTGACCTTGATGAAGGCAATGGCGTTGGTGATGATCACGGCGTTGTCCCGGGTGATGACGTCCTGCTCCGGAACATCGAGAATGATGTCCTTCGTGATCACCTTGTAGGCCACCTTGTCGAAGTAAGGAATGATGATGCTGAGCCCGGGCGCGAGTGTCCTTTCGTACTTCCCAAAGCGCTCGACGACCCATTCTTCGCCCTGCGGCACGATTCTCACGCCCTTCCAGGCCGTGATCAGGAAGAAAACCAGTACCGCGACAGCGAAAATTTCGAACCCGCCCATTGTGCCCTCCCTTCAGGCCCTGCCGACTTTCAACGTGTTCCCCTCGACCTCCAGCACGCGCACCCGCTGCCCAACCCGGATTTCCTCGTCGGCGACCGATTCCCACACTTCGTCGCCCAATATGGGTTTCTGAAAGCGGACCTGTCCTTTCTCGTAAGGACGGATGTCCCGCGTCACGAGCCCGACTTCACCGACCAAAGAGCCTTTCGCCATTCCTGCCCGTGACTTGTAGATGTTGGGCTTGAAGACTTTGAACCACAGCCAGATGAACAGGAGGGAGAACGCCGTCCAGGCAAGCACCTGATAGGCGAACGGTGCCGAAGAGTACCCCACGAGCAGCACGCCGACGATCAGCGCGCCGAGACCGAACCAGACCAGAAAAAATGCGGGCACCGCCAGTTCGAGGAGCATCAGCACGATGCCCAGCACGACCCAGTGCCACCAGAGCATTTGCATGGTCTCTCCTCCCCTTGCAGCCTCGCGGCATTTCACGCCGCCCCGAAACGACGGCGCAATTAGAGCACGATTGCCATAGGGAAGCAAAAAAGACAGGAGGAAATGGGGTGGCAGATGGGACTCGAACCCACGACAACCGGAATCACAATCCGGGACTCTACCAGCTGAGCTACTGCCACCGTCGGTAAACCATGAGGCGCTCAAAATTCTGGCGCGCCCGGCGGGACTCGAACCCACAACCCCCGGCTTAGAAGGCCGGTGCTCTATCCGTTTGAGCTACGGGCACTCTCGAGCAACGGGTCTTGCGCACACCGGGAGTCCGGCGGGAACGTAACCGCTGGCGTCTTGCCTCCGCCACGCCCGCACCCGCACCGGCTCGCGCATCGCGGAAACTGTTTTCTGCCCCGGCACAGATTAAATTTGCACCGCAGGTTACGCCAAAACTAAAGGCGCGTAATATACTCCCCACGTTCACAAAGGTCAACGAACGGCCACGCTGGAACGCGGATCTGTAGTTGGCTTGCGGTTGCTGCGTATTTCTGATATTAAAGCGATTTTTTTACGGATTAATAGACATGCCGACGGAACTGCACAAGGCTTTTCCCCCCTATAAGCCGAAGGGGAAAGAGGAATACATGAATGCCCGGCAGCTCGCCCACTTCCGCAAGATGCTGGAAGAGATGAAACGCGAGTTGTCGCAGGATATCGACCGTACCGTGCATACCATGCAGGACGAGGCCACGATTTTTGCGGACCCCAACGACCGGGCGAGCCAGGAGTCCGACATGTCGCTCGAACTCAGGAATCGCGACCGCGAAAGAAAGCTCATCAAGAAAATCGACGAGACCATCTCCCGCATCGACGCGGGCGAGTACGGCTACTGCGAGTCCTGCGGCGTGGAAATCGGCTTGAAGCGCCTCGAAGCCCGGCCGACGGCCACACTGTGCATCGATTGCAAGACCCTCGACGAACTGCGCGAACGCCAGGTCGCGAAGTAAACCGGAAGTAAACGACAGCGAGGGGCAGCCGTCCGGCTGCCCCTCGCTTGTTTTTGAACCGCCTCCGACTGCTACTGCGCGGTCTGAACCGTCTGAGTTTCGGCGGCCGCCGCTTTCATCGAGAGGCGCAGCCGGCCCTTGTCGTCCGCCTCGAGCACTTTCACGCGTACCGACTGGCCTTCCTTGAGATAATCCGCGACATTATTGACGCGCTCGTTTGCAATCTGCGATATGTGCAGCAACCCGTCTCGTCCCGGCAGCACGCTGACGATGGCCCCGAAGTCGAGCAGCTTCAAAACCGTGCCTTCGTAAATTCGACCGACCTCCACGTCCGCCGTCAGTTCCTCGATGCGCTTCTTCGCAATTTCTCCGCCTTCGGAAGACACACAGGCGATGGTCACGGTGCCATCGTCCTCGATATCGATCGTGGTGCCGGTTTCCTCGGTGAGCGCACGGATCACGGCGCCGCCTTTGCCGATCACGTCGCGGATTTTCTCCGGTTTGATCTTCATCGTGATCATGCGCGGTGCGTAGGCTGAAATCTCGGCGCGCGGGCTCTCGATCGCGAGCTTCATTTTCTCCAGAATGTGCAAGCGCCCTTCCCGCGCCTGGGTGAGCGCGGCATGCATGATCTCCTTGGTGATGCCTTCGATCTTGATGTCCATCTGCAGCGCCGTCACTCCCCTTTCCGTGCCCGCAACCTTGAAATCCATGTCGCCGAGATGGTCCTCGTCGCCAAGAATGTCCGACAGCACCGCGAAGCGGTTGCTCTCCTTGATCAGTCCCATGGCGATGCCCGCCACATGCGCCTTGAGCGGCACGCCGGCGTCCATCAACGACAGGCAGCCGCCGCACACGGAGGCCATCGAGCTGGAACCGTTCGATTCGGTAATCTCGGACACGACGCGCAGCGAGTACGCGAACTCCTCCGGGGTGGGCAACACCGAAAGCAACGCCCGTTTGGCGAGACGGCCATGGCCGATCTCGCGCCGTTTCGGCGAGCCCACGCGTCCGGTCTCGCCCGTCGCGTATGGCGGCATGTTGTAGTGGAGCATGAAGCGCTCGCGATACTCACCTTGCAGCGCATCGATGATCTGCTCGTCGCGGGAGGTGCCCAGCGTTGCGGTCACCAGCGCCTGGGTCTCGCCGCGCGTGAACAGCGCGGACCCATGTGCGCGGGGGAGCACGCCAGTGCGTATGGATATCGGGCGTACGGTGCGCGTGTCGCGTCCGTCGATTCGTGGCTCACCGTTGAGGATCTGTCCGCGCACGATTTTCGATTCCAGCGCGAAGCAGATTTCCTTGACCACGTTGGCCGCCGGCCCGCCTTCCGTCCCGACGCCGATCTCGGTGAAGACACGCTTCCAGATATCGTCGATCGCCTTCGAACGGGCCTGCTTCTGTTTGAGCTGGAATGCTGCGTTCAGGTCGTTCTCGGCAAGTTCCGCGATGCGCGCGACCAACGTCTCGTCCTTGGGCGGAGCGGTCCAGTCCCACAGCGGGGCGCCCGCCTCGTCCACCATTTCGCTGATGACATCGATCACCGCCCGCATCTGCTGGTGCCCGTAGACGACCGCCCCGAGCATGACTTCTTCGGGAAGCTCCTGGGCCTCGGACTCGACCATCAGCACCGCCTGCTGGGTTCCCGCTACGACCAGGTTAAGCTGCGACGTATTGAGTTCGGTTGCGGTCGGGTTGAGGACGAATTGACCATCGATATAGCCGACGCGTGCCGCCCCGATTGGACCGTTGAAGGGTATGCCCGATAGCGCGAGCGCCGCCGAAGCGCCGATCATCGCCGGGATGTCGGAGTCGATCTCGCTGTTCGAGGACATGACGGTGGCTACGACTTGCACTTCGTTATAGAAGCCGTCGGGAAACAACGGGCGTATCGGCCGATCGATGAGTCGCGACGTCAGGATTTCTTTTTCCGAGGGACGCCCCTCGCGCTTGAAGAAGCCGCCCGGTATCTTGCCAGCGGCGTAAGTTCGCTCCTGATAATCCACCGTCAGCGGCAGAAAATCCTTGCCCGACTCGGC
>JACQOK010000072.1 GCA_016202565.1 Betaproteobacteria bacterium
CGCCCGAAGAACTGGCGGCGCTGGTCAAGGTCGACATCGAAAAGTGGAGCAAAGTGATCAGGGAAGCCGGGGTGCGGGTTGAGTGAAATCGTGGATCGCGCGTATTGGATTTCCTGGTATAACCTGCCGGACGAGGAGCGCGAAGCGTATCTGGCGTGGCTGCACGGGCGCTACCTGCCAACGGTGCTGGAGAGACCCGGCGTCCTGTGGGCGGCTCATTATGCTTCCGAGGACAACGTCATCCCGCTCGGCGGAGGCAAGGGCCGCGTCGGCCACGTCAGACTCGACGCGGTTCCCGCCGGCGACCGGTTCATACTGATCTTCGGCGGCGAGGAAGCGCATGTCTTCGCCGACCCGAGTCCGCACCGGTTTCATGCGCAACTACCGGAGCAGGACCGCAAGATGCTCACGATGAGGACCGGTGAACGCGTGAACGTCATGATCGAGGAAGCGCGGGTGTACGGGCCGGAAGCGCCGGAGCACGGCATGGCGCCCAGTCCGTGCATACAGCTCGGCAGCTTCAATTCCGGATCGGTCGAAGAGGAGGACGAAATGCTCGCGTGGTATGCGCAGTGGCGGCTGCCTTCGATGAAGACGCTGCCCGGGTGCGTCCGCGTGCGAAAGCTCGTCTCCGTTTCGGGCTGGGCCAAGCACGCCTGTTTCTACGAGTTCGCCTCGCTCGAAGCGCGCAACGACCATTTCGTCTATTACGAGCGCGCGAATCCGGAAATGGAGGCGTGGTCGAAGCAGGTCGTGCGCAACACGGTGCATGCGCCCGGCTCGGCCAACGTCGCCCGCAGAATATGCCTGGAGGTGAAGAAATGAACAAGAGATTACGGTTCAGCGTTGCCGTGGCGGTGGCTGCCGCGCTTGCCGTCGCGGCGCCGCACGGTGTCGCGCAGTCCAAGCCGGCGGCGAAAGGTGCGGCCGCCTCGACAAGCTCGGGACAGGCCACCTCGACAAGCTCGGGACAGGCCTATCCGACCAAACCGGTCAGAATGATCGTCGCCTCGGGGGCGGGCGGTGGCCTGGACTTTGTCGCACGCCTGGTCGGTCCCAGGCTCGGCGAGAGCCTCGGGCAAACCATCGTCGTGGACAACCGGGCGGGCGCGAGCGGGAGCATCGCCGCGGAGCTCGCCGCGAACGCGACGCCTGACGGATACACCTTGATGCTGATGAGCGCCAGCCTGGTCGTATACGGCATCGTCAACAAGACCCGCTACGACCTGTATCGCGACTTTGCTCCGGTGTCGCAGGTCGCTGCCGCGCCGTACATCCTCACCGTGCATCCCGGACTGCCGGTCAAATCGGTGAAGGAACTGATCGCGTACGCGAAGTCGAATCCGTCAAAACTGAACTACGCGTCGACCGGCAACGCATCGCTTGCGCATCTCGCTACGGAGTTTTTCGCCATCACCACGGGAACCCAACTGGTGCACGTCCCTTACAAGGGCGTCGGCGCCGCTCTTTCCGATATGTTGTCGGGCCAGATACAGATGAGTTTCTTGAGCGCGGGCTCCGTGTTTTCCCACGTCCGGTCGCAGAGGCTGAGGGCGCTCGCCATCGCCACCGCCAGGCGCGCGAAGGTAGCGCCGGAATTGCCGACGATGATCGAGGCGGGGGTGCCGGGCTACACGGTCACCCAGTGGCATGGGTTGCTTGCACCGCGCGGCGCCCCGCGATCCGTGATCGAGCGCCTGCATCGAGAGATCGCCGAGGCCGTGCGGCAGCCCGAGGTCGCGTCGCGGTTTGCTATCGACGGGACCGAGGGAATAGGGAGCTCTCCGCCAGAATTCGCCGCGCACCTCAAGTCCGAGCGCGACCAATGGGCGAGGGTGGTCAAGCTCGCGAACATTCGCAGCAATTAGCCGGGAGGCGTCGTGATCAGCAAGGCAGGCATGGACATCGTCCGGGTTGCCGGGATCGAATGGCAGGATCGCAAGAACGTCGACGGCTGGCCGAGCCGCGCGGGCATGTACTGCGACGACCGCGCCCACGAACTCTGCATGCGGCTGATCGACTATCCGGTGGGCTCCACCGAGCCGCGCCACGTTCACGCCGGGTCGCACGCGACCACCGTGTTGAAAGGTCGCGCCATCGTCGACGGTCTGACGCTGGGCCCGCTGGACGTTGTTCTCGGGCCGAGCAGCGAGCCGCACGGTCCGCTGCATTACCCCGAAGGCTGCCAGCTCTTCAGCGTCTTCCACGGCAGCTACTACCACAGCGAAATCGAGCAATTGTCCGCTGAGAAGCACCACCGCTTGATTCAGTCCGCGCAGATGCCGTGGGAAAAGGCGGGAATGGCAGGATGCGAGGCGAAGACGCTCGTCGAACGCGGCGTCGGTCCTTTGCTGTTGCGCGTGCTTCGCTTCGCGCCCGACGCGCAGATCGGGAAGCGTGCCGGCTTCCCTTTTTACGCCGCACTTTTCGTCGAGGGAGGCGCCGTCATCGAAGATGAAACGCTCGGCGCGTGGGATTTCGTTCGCGTGGCAGAGGCTGGCGAGCATGGTCCGATTGCCTTTCCGCGCGGCGCCACGCTGCTTGCTGTCACGCTGCAGTGAAGTGCGCTGAACGAAAAGCACGTAGCCCGGAAGCAGCAAAGCGGATTCCGGGAGTGGGCATCCCCGGATTTCATTTCATTCCATCCGGGCTACACTCTCGAGCCGGTAGCCGGTAGCCCGGAAGCAGCGAAGCGGATTCCGGGAGCGGGCATCCCCGGATTTCATTTCATTC